>DBDP01000183.1 GCA_002293625.1 Clostridiales bacterium UBA929
GGCGGACGCAGGCGCGCTGCGCGCCCTGCCGGGTGTCGGCGAATACACGGCAGGCGCGGTCGCCTCAATTGCGTTTAATCTGCCGGTTCCCGCCGTGGACGGCAACGTGCGGCGGGTTTACGCGAGACTGTTCGCGCGGGACGGCGGGGACGTGACGGCTTGGGTGCGCTCTCTGATGGACGAAGCCCCGCCCCGCCTCGTCACAGAATCGCTGATGGAGCTGGGTGCGCTTGTTTGCACTCCGTCCTCGCCAAAATGCGAAAGCTGCCCCGTTTCGCAAAACTGCGAAGCGTATATAGTGGGTGAGGTCGCGAAGTATCCCGAAAAGATAATAAAACCGCCGAAACGTGAAGAGCGGCGTATGATTTGCATTGTAACGGGCTACAATAACCGCGTCCTGCTCCGCCGCCGCACCGAACGCCTGCTGCACAACATGTGGGAGTTTCCGTCGGAAGAACAGCTTTTTGCCGACGGCTTCTCCGTCCGTCGAGAGCAAAATCCCATAGGAACGGCAAAGCATGTTTTTACACACATCGTTTGGCAAATGACAGCGTTCAAAACCCACACGGAACGTGACGGGTTACCCGAAAATTACTGCTGGGCAACGGATTTGAGCGCCTTTGCGCTGCCGTCGGCTATGCGGGCTTGGGTGAACTATTTAACCAATTCTTAGCATTTTATGTGGGGATTTTTTTATTTTATCAGTTATGATAGAGAAACAAGGCGGGACGATGTAAGCATCATCCCCCTGCATGGAGGACATGTATGAAAAAGATCATCGCTGCGGCGATTATGCTTACCCTGCTCGCGTCTTGCGTCTCCACACCCGTTTCTCCCTCGGGCGGCGCTTCTCCTGCGGAAGAAACACCCGGAAGTATTATAACGCCGTCTCCGTCGCCGGAGGAACCATCACCTTCGCCCTCGCCGCTGCCGCCGTCCCCGTCGCCGATCGAGACGGAGGAATATACAGGATCGCTTTACCATGTTTTCTACCACTTCCTCAACGCTTTCCCCGACATCGCTTTCAAGACAAGCTACGGCGACGACCTTGACGAAGTGTGCGTTGGACCGCAGGAGTTTTGGCGCTCGCTGGAAGAGCTGTATAAAAACGATTTTGTCTTGGTCAACCTCAACGATTACGGCGAAATCGGCGAGGACGGCAAGATGAAAGCCAAGCCCATCATGGTACCGGTCGGGAAAAAACCGCTTATCATGAGCTTTGACGATATCAACTATTACTCGTCGAACCACGGCTTGGGGATCTGCGATAAAATTATTTTAGACGAGAACGGCAAGTTCGCTATGCTGACGGTGCAGCCGGACGGCAGCGACTTGATTACCTATGATAACGATGTTGTTCCGCTTTTGGAGAAGTTTTGCGAGCAGCACCCCGATTTTTCGCCGTTCGGCGCGAAAGGTCTGCTCTCGATTACGGGTTACGACGGCATCCTCGGATATAGGACGCAGAGCGACAGCCCAAACCGCGAAAGCGAGATCGAAGCGGTCAAGCCGATCGTGCAGGCGCTGCACGACGCGGGCTGGTATTTCGCATCGCACAGCTACAGCCATTTTTGGATCAGCAAAGCCAGCGCGGAAAAGGTCAAGAGTGATACAAAGCGGTGGCGGGACGAAGTCGGTTCGCTGGTCGGCGACACCCGCATCTATATTTATCCCTACGGCGACTGGCCGAAGCACGGCACCGAAAAAGCCAATATAATTCTGAACGCCGGATTCAATATTCTTTGCGGTGTGGGGATGCCTCCCTATTACAAAACGCATGAGACGTTCGCCTTTATGGATCGGCAGATGGTGGACGGGTTCTCGCTCCGTAACCACAAAAAATGGCTCGAACCGCTGATGGATCCGTCGGTGGTCTACTGTCCCGAAGAACGCAACAACGTACCTCTCGCGGCGTCGGCTTTGGCCGGCGCCGTTGACAATAATGGGGATTCTGTCTACCACGGCGGCGTGGCTAATGTCATAATCGGCGGCGACGTGTCGCTTTATGGCATCCTCGGCGAGGTGCTGCGTGACGGCGGAGCGGACGCCGTGATCGAAGACGGAACGGCCGCCCTGTTCCGCGAAGCAGATTTGTCAATCATGAATCTTGAGTCGGCGGTGACCGACATAGGGGAGCCGTGGCCGGGCAAGGATTACGCTCTGCGCGCCGACCCGTCGATTCTGTCCTTCTTGCAGGATACGTTGGGCGCGGATGCCGTTTCGCTCGCGAACAACCACAGTATTGACTATGGAGCCGAGGCGTTTTTTGACATGCTTGACCGTCTTTCCGCCGCGGGACTCGCCTATGCTGGAGGCGGGCGCGATCTCGCTGAGGCGATGACACCGGCGGTTTTTGAGGTAAACGGTCAAACAATCGCGTTCCTCGCCGCCTGTCAGCATGCGCCCTATATGGAGTGGTACGCGAAGGAAGACCGCCCGGGGCTTTTGATGTGCTACGACGCCACCCTGCTGTCGCAGGCGATTCGGGAGGCAAAAGAACAGTACGACTATGTAATTACCTACATACACTGGGGCGTTGAGTACGAAACCACACCCACCGACGTACAGAAGAATACCGCGCACATATTGGTTGACGCGGGTGCGGACGCCGTTATAGGGGCGCATCCGCACGTTATCCAGAGCTTTGAGGTATACAAAGGCAAGCCGATTGCTTACAGCCTCGGCAATTTCCTGATGCGTAACCGCAACGACAACACGGCGCTCGCCCTGCTGAGGTTCTACAGCGGCGAGGTGCGGATGGAGATCATCCCGTGTCACGTTGAGGGACGCAACCTTGTCTCGCTCGCGGAGCCGGAGCAGCGGGAGCGTCTGCTGGAGCAGTGGCGCGGCCTGTCGCCGGACGCGGAAATTACGGAGAACGGGGTGCTATTGGAACCCGGCGGCATGTAGGGACGATCGCCCTCGATCG
>DBDP01000080.1 GCA_002293625.1 Clostridiales bacterium UBA929
CGTTGTCGAGGTTGATGGTTGTGTTGTTCATACGGCTCCTTTGCGGGTGATGGGTATCTTCATATGAGTTCTCCTAAGTATTCAAAGCGTCATTACCATATATCCTTTTGATTCCGCAAACCCGAACTTTTCGTAGAGGGGCCTGCCGTCGGCGGATGCGTGAAGCCGCGCCATCGTGTAACCGCGCTGCCTCGCATCCTCAAGCAAAAGCTCCAGCAGGCGTGAGGCAAGCCCGCGTCTGCGGTATTCGGGAAATGTGTACATATTGGTTATATACGCGTTCTTTCCGCTGGGATTTCTGTATATTGGCGGAAGCTGATAAAAACACATTCCGCCGGTAGCAATAATATCCGAGCCGTCCGTTGCAAGCCATGAAATAAAGACCCGTCCGCTAACCCATTCGTAAAATAGGCGGTAAGCTCCGCGTCAATCGAGGAAACAGGCGACTCTCCTTCTTCCATTAGCTGCAGCTTTCGCATTTGAACAAGAACAGGGATGTCGTTATGATTCGCTTTTCGAAAGGTCATATCGTTCATCTGCTTTCGTCCGTAACCAACCCAATCCCCAGTTCATCCAGCTGTTTTTTATCCACCGTCGTCGGGCAGCCGGTCATCGGTTCGGTGGCGGACTGCGTTTTTGGGAAGGCGATTACGTCACGGATATTCTGCGTGGCGCAGAGCAGCATGACCAAGCGGTCAAAGCCGAACCCGATACCGCCGTGCGGCGGGACGCCGTAGGAGAAGGCTTTGAGCAGATGCCCGAAGCGGCGCTGCATCTCGTCTTCCGGGATGCCCAGCAGTTCGAAGACCCGCGCCTGCAAATCCGCGTCGTGGATACGGATCGAGCCGGAACACAGCTCGTAACCGTTGCAAACCATGTCATACGCCTTTGTGCGCACGACCGACAGATCCTCCCCGTGAAGCAGCGGGACGTCCTCGTCCAGCGGCGCGGTGAAGGGGTGGTGCTGGGAAACGAAACGCCCTTCCTCCTCGCTGTATTCAAACATCGGAAACTCGGTGATCCAGAGGAAACGGAAATCGTCCGGCTTGAGCAGGTTTAAGCGGCGGGCGCACTCCAGACGCAGGGCGCCCAGCGCGGATTTCACCAGCGCTTCGTTATCGTCCGCGATGGCGAACAGCGTACTTCCGGCGGCAAAACCCGCGCGGTCGCATATAGCAGCCAGTTCCTCCTCGGTGAGGAATTTCGCGAAGCCGGAGCTTTCCGCCTTGTGCCACGCAAGCCCCTTCACGTTCAACCCCTTCACATACTCGGTGAGGGCGTCGATCTCTTTGCGGGTGAATTCGTGCGGAGCCACGATGCACCGCACCGATTTGACTTTGCTGAAAACGGCAAAGCCGCAGTTCTTTGTAATGTCCGTCAGATCGGTTAAGGTCATTTCAAAGCGGATATCGGGTTTGTCGCTTCCGTATTTGTCCATCGCTTCGCGCCACGTCAGGCGCGGCATCGGAACGGGTACGTCAATCCCGAACGCACCGAACAGCGCCGAGATCAAGCGCTCGTTCAAATCGTAAATATCCTCGAGGTCAACAAAGCTCATCTCCATATCGAGCTGGGTAAAATCCGGCTGGCGGTCGGCGCGTAAATCCTCGTCGCGGGCGCAGCGGGCAAATTGGAAGTATTTATCCACCCCGCCGACCATCAGAAGCTGCTTATACTGCTGCGGCGACTGCGGCAGGGCATAGAACTTGCCCTTGTGGACGCGCGAGGGGACAAGGTAATCGCGGCTGCCCTCCGGCGTGGAGGCGGTCAGCATCGGCGTCTCGACCTCGGTAAAGCCCTTGCCGTCTAAATAGTTCCGCAGCGTCTGCATGGCGCGGTGGCGGATTTTTAGGTTGTTTTGCAGCACCGGGCGGCGTATATCAAGGTAACGGTATTCCAGCCGCAGCAGTTCCCCGGCACGGACATCGTCCTCAATCTCAAACGGCGGCGTCCCGGCACGGGACAGGACGCGCAGGTTCGTCACCTCCACCTCCACCTCTCCGGTCGGGATGTTTTTATTCTTGCTCGTGCGTTCGCGCACCTTACCGGTTACGGCGAGGCACCATTCGCCCCGCACCTGCGCGGCTTCGCCGGACAGCGGGTTGTCCGCGTCGAAGGTGCATTGTGCGATGCCCTCACGGTCACGCAGGTCGATAAACACCAGCCCGCCCAGATCGCGCGTGCGCTGCGCCCAGCCGCAAACGGTAACCGTCTCCCCGATATGCGCGGGGCGAAGCTCCCCGCAATAATGCGTCCTCATCATAACAGTGTCCTCCTAAGTATTTCCCCGATTGCCTCGGCGCTCAATGTACAGGGCGAGACTTCACCCGTTTGCATATTCTTGATTGAAACCTCGCCCTTCGTAAGCTCGTCGTCTCCAACGACGGCGGTATAACGCGCGCCGAGCTTATCGGCGTATTTCATCTGCGCCTTCAGGCTGCGTCCGCAGAGGTCGGTTTCCGCCGCGAGCCCCAACTTCCGCAGTTCGCGGCACAGCTTTCCGCATAAGCCGGAGGCGTTTTCGCCCATCGGCGCGAGGTACAGCGCGGCGCTTGCCTCTTCGGGCGGCAAAAAACCCTTTTCCTCCAACACCAGGAGGAGACGCTCCAAGCCCATACCGAAGCCCAGCCCGGGTGTGGGAACCCCGCCCAGTTCCTCCACAAGACCGTCATAGCGCCCGCCTCCGGCGACGGTACCCTGCGCGCCGATGTCGTTCGAGATAAACTCAAACACCGTCCCCGTGTAGTAGTCAAACCCCCGCATGATACGCGGGTCGCGGATAAACGGGATCCCCATCTCGGTGAGCAGCGTCCCAAGTCTCTCGGCGAAGTCCGCGCAATGCGGGCATAGGTGGTCGGAGATCACCGGCGCGTCCGCCGTAACCGCTTTGCATGTCTCTACCTTGCAATCCAGCACCCGCATCGGGTTGCGATCTAATCTCTCGCGGCAGGTGGCGCACAGTTTGTCTTCCCGCGCCCGAAGCCAATTTTTCAGCTCTTTTTGATATACCGGGCGGCATTCTTTGCAGCCGATGCTGTTGATGTGCAGCGTCACGCCGAGATCGCCGAAAGCGTTCAGGATAGCGTGCGCCAGCGCGATGACCTCCGCGTCGGCCTGCGGCTCCGCCGCGCCGAAGCACTCGCAGCCGAACTGCACGTGCTGGCGGTAACGCCCCTTCTGCGGCTTCTCGTAGCGGAAGTTGGGCGCGATATAGAAGCACTTGAACGGCAGGGCGCTCATGTGCAGCCCGTGTTCGATAAACGCGCGCGCCACAGAAGCAGTCCCTTCGGGACGCAGCGTCAGAGAGCGTGCGTCCTTGTCTTGAAATGTGTACATCTCTTTCTGCACCACGTCGCCGGTTTCGCCCATGCCGCGCAGAAACAGCTCGGTATGCTCGAACATCGGGAAGCGCATCTCGCCAAAGCCGTACAGCGCGGCTATGCGGCGAATCTCGCCCTCCAACCGCTGCCATTTACGGGCTTCGCCCGGCAGTATATCATAGGTTCCTCTCGGAGCCGACAGTTTCATGCGTCTTCCTCCTGTTCTATATGCGGCGCGAAGCGTTCGATCACCCTTCGGTAAAACTGTATCGCGGTGCCGAGCGAGGCGACCGCCACCCGTTCGTTTTCCGCGTGGACGGTGGCGTGTTCGTCCGCCGTGAGGATAAACGGGGAAAAGCGGAATACCGCGTCGGAAAACGGCTCGTAATGCCGCGAATCGGTGCCGCCGCAGTACAGGCCCGGTACGGCGGGGATACCGGGGAACACGTCGGAGATCGCCGCCGAGAAGTCGCGGAACGCCGCGCCCTTATAGTTGGATACGCCGGACGGAGGGGACTCGAACAGCACCTCGGCCTTTACGCCCAAATCACGAGTCAGTTCCCCGATCCAGCGTACCATCCGCTCGGCGCTGTCGCCCGGCAGCAGACGGATGTTGAGGGTGGCTTCGGTGGAGGTGGGCAGTACGTTCGGCGCGCTGCCGCCCTGCAGAATGGTCGGTACGGCGGTCGAACGCACCAGCGCCGACGTCCGCTCGTCCTCGCCGAGACGTTTGAGCAGCTTGTTGTCGTAGAGGCGGGGGGAGGCGATATAGCGGCGCAAAGCCGGCTCCAGCCACGGAGCGATGGTTTTGAGGTTGTCCCGCATCAGCGGGGATATTTGCGCCGGACGCGGGCGGAA
>DBDP01000135.1 GCA_002293625.1 Clostridiales bacterium UBA929
TCCAGCGCGCCTCCGGCCGGCACGCGCGTCGCGTCTGCGCAGCGCAGAATCAGGCTCCCGAGACGGCGCAGTTCCTCTTTTAACAAACCGGCGGCGTTTTCAAGGCGGTCGCCGCGCAATGAGTTCGAACAAACAAGCTCCGCGAACCCGTCGGAACGGTGCGCGGGGGAACGGCGGAGCGGCTTCATTTCAACCAGTGTCACCGGCAAGCCCCGTTCGGCGCACTGCCAAGCGGCTTCGCATCCGGCAAGCCCCGCCCCGATAACGGTAATCATGCTTTTTTCGGTTTCGCGGGTGTCTTTTTCGCGCTCGTCTTCTTCGCCGCGGGCTTTTTAGCAGTCGTTGTTTTGGTCGTCTTCTTAGCGGCGGGTTTTGCTTCTTCGGTGGTTTCGGTTTTCTTTTTGTAGCCCCGGTTTTCCTCCGGCACGAAGGATTTACACGCCGGGTTCTCGCAGATCGGCACCTTTTGGTAGCGCACGCGGAACTGCGTCTTGCCGCAGTCGGGGCAAGTGGTCTTTTGCGGCGTGTCCCACGTCATAAAGGGGCAGCCCGGATTCTTTTCGCAGCCGTAATACGAATACCCCTTGCGGGACTTTTTCTTCAGGATCACGCCGCCGCAGAGGGGGCAAAAGCCTTCGGTCGCCTCGCTCAGCGGGCGCGTGTTCTTACAGTCGGGATACCCCGTGCAGGCAATATACCGCCCGAACCGCCCCATTTTGATGACCATCGGGTTGCCGCACTGGTCGCATATTTGGTCAGTCGGTTCGTCCGGGATACGCAGCCGCCCGTTTTGCAGGTCAGCCTCGGCATCGTCGCGGGTCTTTGAAAATGCGTCATAGAAGACACGGAGCATCGCGCGCCAGTCCTTCTTGCCGGTTTCCACCTCGTCCAGCTCTTCCTCCATACGCGCGGTAAAGGCGACGTCCACGATGTCGGTAAAGCGGTCTTTCATATAGCCGGTCAACACCTCGCCGAGCGGGGTGGGGCGGAGCTGCTTATCCTCGCGCAGAACATATTCGCGGTCGGTGATGGTGGAAAGCGTCGGAGCGTAGGTACTGGGACGCCCGATGCCCTGTTCCTCCATCGCGCGGATGAGCGTCGCTTCGGTGTATCGCGCGGGCGGTTTGGTGAAGTGCTGTTTCGGCTCGATTTCTTTTAGGGTCAGCGCCTCGCCCACGGCGAGGTCGGGCAGCGCGCCGTTGTCCTCAGTCTCATCGCGGGAAGTCTCATAAACGGCGGTGAATCCCGCAAACGTTTGCGTTGTATGATTCGCGCGAAAAATCTCGTCCGCCGACACACTGTCAATCGTCAGCAGGTCATATATGGCGTGCTGCATCTGGCAGGCGATAAACCGATCCCAAATCAGCTTATACACTTTATACTGATCGTCCTTCAGCGACGCCCGCACCGCCTCCGGCGGCAGCGTCACATAGCTGGGGCGTATGGCTTCGTGCGCGTCCTGCGCCCCGGCTTTAGACTTATACACGCGCGGGGCGGGCGGCAGATACTCTTTACCGTAGCGCGAGCCGATAAACGACCGCGCGTCGGCGACCGCCTCGTCGGAAAGCCGCAGGCTGTCGGTTCTCATATAGGTAATCAAGCCCGTCAGACCCTGTCCTTCGATTTCCACGCCTTCGTAGAGCTGCTGCGCGAGCGCCATCGTGCGCTTCGGCGCGAGTCCCAGACGGTTGGACGCCTCCTGCTGCAACGTGGAGGTGGAGAAGGGAGGGGAGGGGGAGCGTTTCTTTTCGCTGTGGGTGACCGAACGGACGGCAAACGGAGCGTTCTTTACCTTTTCAAGAAGCGCCGAAGCCTCGGCCTCACTTTTTACCTCGGTTTTCTTCCCCGTAGACGCCGGGCCGAAATACGCGGCCTCAAACGCTCCCGGACCTTTCACGCGGTTAAGAATCACGCGAATCGACCAAAACTCTTCCGGCGTAAACGCCCGCCGTTCCAGTTCGCGGTCGACCACAAGCCGCGTCGCGACCGACTGCACCCGCCCGGCGGACAAGCCGCTCTTGATTTTGCGCCAGAGCAACGGGGATATCTCATAACCCACGATGCGGTCAAGGGCGCGTCTCGCTTGCTGCGCGTCGATCAGCGGATAATCCAGCCCGCGCGGGTTTTGGATGCTCGTCTGCACCTCGCGCTTGGTAATCTCGTTGAACGTCACGCGGCGGAGCTGATCGCGCGGCAATTCCAGCAGCTCCGCGACATGCCACGAAATGGCCTCGCCCTCGCGGTCGGGGTCGGTGGCGAGAAACACGCTGTCGCTCTTCTTCGCCGCGGTCTGGAGCTTCTTGATGGTTTCCTCTTTTCCGTCAATCGGCACATACTGCAAGGTGAACCCTTCGTCCATCCCTTTACCGCTCTTAGGTAAATCGCGCAGATGTCCCATCGTTGCCATCACGGTGTAATCCGTTCCGAGATACTGCCCAATCGTCCGCGCCTTGGCGGGGGATTCCACGATAACCAGTTTTGACATGCGATCCTCCGGGTTTATAAATTAAATATATACCTTCTGCCGGCGACTTGGCTCACGGTTCCGTCCAGTTCCAGCATGGTAAGCTCGCTTAACACGAGCGGCGCGGGCAGACCCGTCACCTCGATAATCTCATCGGCGGACATCGCCGAGCCGCCGATCGCGAGCAGAATACGCTGGCGATCGGGTTCGTAATCTTTCACCCGCTCGGTGAGGTCAATAACGGTGGTTTCTTCTTCCGGCGTTTCGGGTTCTGTCGGCGGCGTCTTCACACGCGGCATATGTCTCGGGACATTCGGCGCGGCCTGTGGTATCTTATGAGGGAACAGCGCGCGGTATTCGGAGCAAACATCCTCGGCGCAGGTGGTAAGGATCGCTCCTTCGCGGATCAGGCTGTGGCATCCCGCCGATTCGCGGCTGTCGATACTGCCCGGCACGGCAAAGACGTCACGCCCCTGTTCCAGCGCGTGCGAAGCCGTAATCAGCGCGCCGCTGCCCGGCGGAGCCTCTATCAGCAGCACGCCGAGCGATAATCCCGAAATAATACGGTTCCGCGCGGGGAAATGCGGACCCTCGCCCCTTGTCCCCGGCGGATACTCGGAAAGGATCAGCCCGGCGGCAACGATATCCTCATACAGTTCCCGGTTTTCGGCGGGGTATATCACATCCGGACCCGAACCCAAAACGGCGACCGTGGTCTTTCCGGCGCGGAGCGCCCCCATATGGGCGCTGGCGTCCAACCCCTTCGCCATGCCGGACACGATCACCATCCCGCACGCGGCAAGCTGGTATGAGAGTTTCAGCGCAACGCTCTGCCCGTAGGGCGTGGGATTACGCGTCCCGACGACACCCAGCGCCGCTTCCTCGTCAAACGAGAGCAGCTGCCCCTTGTAATACAAAACGAACGGCGGCGCGTGCAGCGCCCGCAGACGTTCTGGATACGCCGCGTCCTGCATCGTGAGAATCTTTGTGTTGGTGCGGTCGCAAAGTTCCAAAATGCGCTCGGCGCGGTCGGTGGATTTATCCCGCAGTCCGGCTAAAGCCTGCTCGGGTATCTCGGCGGCGGCGCGCCATTCATCCTCCCCCGCGAAATACACGTTTTCCGGGGTTCCCAGCGCGTCAATCAGCGCGGCGGCGCGGTTCTGCCCCAGACCTCGCATCGAGGAAAGCCACAGCCAGTATTTTAACGCCGACATCCAATTCCCCCTTTATTTCCTCGAAAAACTGAGGTTTTTCTCGGTTTGAGAATAGGGACGTTGCTGCGGCGGAATGAATCCGCCTGCGCAACGGTCAAAACGAAATCGTAGGGGCGCGCATTGCGCGTCCGCCATTCCCCGTCTCCGTAGGGACGACCGCCCTCGGTCGTCCGCGGGCGANNATAACAAATCACCGCGGCGGCGGCAGCGACGCCGAGCGATTCCGCGCCTCCCCGCATAGGGATTGTAATCACTTGATCCGCCTTTTCCAAAAGGGAAGGGGACAGTCCCCGCCCTTCGTTCCCCAACGCCACAATACAGTCTTTATAACGCGCCTCGCCAATCGGAACGGCATCCTCCCCGATATCCGCCGCCAGCAGCGGCAAAGAACCCAGCGCGTCCGCCGGCGTAAACGCGATCGGGAGCCGGAACACCGCGCCCATCGAGGCACGCACCGCCTTCGGCGAAAACGGGTCGGCGCAGCCCTCC
>DBDP01000156.1 GCA_002293625.1 Clostridiales bacterium UBA929
TGCTGCTGCTCGGAGCCGCTCCCTTTTCGCACGTTCCGGCGCTGGCGCGAGCGGGCGTGACGCTGTGCGTCCCCGACGCGGATACGGCACGGGCTTATACAAACGCGCTCGGCGGTCGGGCGGCCGATATACATATCAAAATCGACACCGGCATGACGCGCTTAGGATTCCCGTATGACGCATCCCCTTCCGCCGTTACAAGCATCGCGAACGACTTAAATGTTACGGGTCTGTTCACCCATTTTGCGTCCGCCGACGATGACGCCGGATTTACAAAAGAGCAGTTTTCCCGTTTTATAACCTTTTGCGAGCGGGTTGACGCCGGCAACCCCCTTTTACACAGCGCCAACAGCGCCGCCCTGCTCTCCCACCCCGAAACCCATTTGGACTACGCCCGCCCGGGACTGGCGCTCTACGGTTATTCTCCCGTCCCCGGCGCGGGAGAAGGGTTTAAGCCCGTGCTGTCGCTCCACTCTTCCGTCATGCAGTGCCACGCGGTTCCGGCGGGGTCGACGGTCAGCTATGGGCGCGCTTGGACGGCGGAGCGGGACAGCTTGATCGCAACCGTTCCCGTCGGGTACGCCGACGGGCTTTCGCGCGGTCTGTCGGAACAGGACGGCGCTTTTTTGCTGGTACGCGGAAAACCCGCCCCGATTGTCGGGCGGGTCTGTATGGATTTCTGTATGCTGGACGTTACCGGATTGCCGGAGACTGCCCCCGGCGACCCCGTGACGCTGTTGGGTGACGGTATCACCGCCGCCGACCACGCCCGCTTGCTGGGTACGATTCCGTGGGACGTACTCTGCTCAATCGGTCGGCGTGTACCGCGCGTGTACAGGCAAAACGGAGAAATTATTGAGGAGACGAATGACATTGACAGACTTTGAACTGGACTTTGGTACCGGCGGTTTGCGGGGCATCCTCGGCGAGGGCGCGAGGCGCATGAACTTGCATACGGTGGGGCGGGCGACGCAGGGTGTTGCGGAATGGGTTAGCGGCGGCAGCGCCGTTGTGGCGTATGACACCCGCCTGATGTCGAGGGAGTTTGCCGAGCATACAGCCTGTGTGCTGGCAGCGAACGGAATCCAAGCGTGGCTGTTTCCCCGACCTGTCCCGACGCCTACCCTTTCGTTCGCCGTTCGGAACTTAAAGGCGGACTGCGGGATTTGCATTACCGCGAGCCATAACCCGGCGGAATATAACGGATATAAGGTATACGGGCGGGACGGCGGTCAAATAACCCTCGCCGACGCGGAGACAATCAAGAATTTTATCACCGGCTTTACCGGCACGGTGAAAACCCTCACTTTCGAAGATGCAAAAGCCGCGAATATGGTGCGGTTCACACCCGAAAGCGTTCTTCAGACTTATCTTTCCGAAGTGGAAAAACTGCGCCTTACCGGCGCTCCCTGCGACCTCAAAGTCGCCTACACCCCGCTAAACGGCGCGGGGCGTGAATGCGTGGAAGTCATCCTGCGTAAAATCGGCGCGACCGTTGTCACCGTGGCGGAGCAGGCGGAACCGGACGGTCATTTTCCGACCTGCCCCAAGCCGAACCCCGAAGAGGACAGCGCTTTGGAACTGGGGAGCAAGCTATGTCTTTCTGAAGACTGCGACATTCTGCTCGCGACCGACCCGGACTGTGACCGAGTGGGCGTGGCGGTCAACCATCACGGGAAGATGCGCCGCTTAACCGGCAATGAAGTCGGCGTTCTGCTCCTGGAGTATGTCGCGAGAACGCAAAAAAAGAGCGGCGGGCTTGCGCCGGTCGCGGTCAAGACGATCGTCACCACGCCGATGGCGGACGCGATCTGTAAAAATTACGGCATCGAGCTACGGAACGTCCTGACCGGGTTTAAGTATATCGGCGAACAGATCGGGCTATTGGAACAAGCAGGAGAGGCGGAGCGTTTCCTGTTCGGGTTTGAGGAGAGCTGCGGCTATCTCTCCGGCACCCACGCGCGTGACAAAGACGGCGTGAATGCCGCCGTGCTGATCTGCGACATGGCTGCGGACTACAAGCGGCGCGGTCTGACGCTGGCCGATGCTATAGAAACCCTTTATGAAACATACGGGCGCTGGGCGACAAGGCTTACCTCTATCGAAGCGTCCGGCGAAGTCGTAGCCAAACTGCGGCGCAACCCGCTGACCATCGTCGTCGGTTCCCCCGTTCTGAGCGTAACCGACTATTTGGACGGGATCAACGGCTTGCCGCCCGCCGATGTGCTCTCCTATACGCTTGACTACGGCACGATCATCGTGCGCCCGAGCGGCACGGAGCCAAAAGTGAAGATTTATTATTTATTAAGGGGAATGGACGATGCGGAAGTCGACGCCGATTTTCAAAGACTATATTTGGGGCGGCACACGCCTTAAAACCGAGTACGGAAAACAAACGGAGTTGCCGCGCGTCGCCGAGAGCTGGGAATTGTACGACGCCTCCATCTTGATTAAGCTGATTGACGCGCGGGAAAACCTGTCCGTGCAGGTTCACCCCGGCGACGAATATGCCCGAGCCAATGAGAACGGCGTTGGAAAAACCGAAATGTGGGTCATTTTGGACTGCGAGCCGGGTGCGTTCCTCTACTTCGGTTTCAATCGCGAATTGACGCGGGAAGAACTGCGGGAACGCATTGAGAACGATACCCTGACCGAGGTGCTTCGCGCGCTGCCGGTGCGGTGCGGCGACGTTGTGTTTATCCCCGCCGGAACGGTGCACGCAATCGGCGCGGGGATTGTGCTGGCCGAGGTTCAGCAAAACTCCAACACCACATACCGCCTGTACGATTTCGGAAGGACGGACGCAGACGGCAACCCGCGCCCACTGCACATCCGGCAGGCGCTGGACGTTGCGCGCTTGGAACCGACGCCGCTGTCTGCCCCGGGTCGCGGTGAGGCGCGCGAAACTCCCGACTTCCGTGAGGAACGTTTGGCTGCTTGCGAGTATTTTACCGTTGACCGGGTCACCTTGTCGGGAACCTACCGCCGGACAGCAGAGGGCTTCCTCTCCGTTTTGTGCTGCGAGGGGGACTGCACCGTTGAATGCGGCGGCGAAACTCTCTGCATCACAAAAGGCGACAGCGTCTTCCTCCCCGCCGGGTCGGGGGAGATGACGCTGTCGGGAATGGGATGGGTGTTGGTTAGCGGGGAGTAGAGGGGGTAAAAGACAAGCTCTAACAACCTAGTGACCGATGTCTTGCGCTCTAAAAATTTTAGGAGAAGCCGCGAAATCCCGTCCGGGAAATTCGCGGCTTCTCTCATTTGCATGACAGGCAAATACTTCGTCACTTTTTACAGAAGAAGTCTAATCTGATAAGGGTTTAGAAGTAAACCGGTATACACACCTCTTTCCCACGCGCTATCTATCGTAATCGAGGTGTGTAGAAACGATACTGCTTGAATGCACCGAATTAAGGATAAACACCACAATGCTACTAGTAAGAGCCTTTTATGACGCGAAAAGAAATCATATTTTTTTGCGGCTTTGCAAATTGCATATGTGCCTATAGCAGCCACAAAAATCCGTTCGATGAGCAAAAGTGATGCGAATATTAATCCTGCAATATTCAAACTTCTGTCGCCACCCAGTAACCCCATTGATAGTCTGAAACACCAATTAAAACGCCACCAACTTCAACCCCCCACTTAACATCTCCTTCCCATGTGCAGAAGTATTGGTGGGCTTCATCTGTGGGGGTGTAAATTAAATGATTGTTGTTTTCGATCCTCCAACTGCTAATAGGAGTTCCATACCAACTAAGAAGATCGAAAGAATACCCTACATTAAAACCATCGAAGTATGTTTCGAAGTCTGTAAACCCAGTAAACATTTTCCGATTATTCACATTGTAGTATGTATACTCAATGTTAGCACATAAATCTAATCCGAATGCTAGAGTTCCAAGAATTCTATTGCCTGTTCCTGTAAAATCTGCAGCGGCAAATGTTTGAATACCCTGCTCTGGGAGTTGAGTGTCAGATGTGATCTCACTTGGCGAGGAAATAATCATATTTTGCTGTATATTTTGATCGTTCAACGCCTCCTTAAACTCATCTAAGTTGTCATAAGAAGCAACGGCTCCAAGTCCGTCAACTTCACCGGCATCTATGATGGTGAAACCATATTGCTCTACAACCGCTTGAAGTTCATTTAAGTCGAAGGGTAAGTCGTTTGATGATGTGGTGGCATAGGTAATTCCAAGAAGCGGAATAGAGAGGGCTAGAGCTAGAATCAGCGACAGGATTTTCTTCATAGATATGTGCCTCCATTTTTTATTTATACCAAAGTGCCGCTCAATTCCAGTGTGCACCCCGGACATTTTTTACAACACATGATATACTTCGCTTGTACGCAAGAATTTGTCAACTGTCATTATCAAAATCTCGAGTTCATCCTTGCTGCTTTTTAGTACAGAAGCAATATTCAATTCCCCCAAATACAGGATTCATGTCCCCTTTTTCTTTTCACGAAATTCTACCCGCCCAGCACCCAATCAGCCGTTACCCCCAACGCCTTAGCCAGATTGTACAGCGTCTCGGCGGACAAACCTTTTTTCCCGGTCTCGATGCAGTAAAGGAACTTTTCACTGATATAAGCCAGCTGCGCGAGATGACCTCCCGTCAGTCCAAGCTCTTTTCGTCTGCTCCTTATTCGATTTCCAACATTTACATAGAAATCTTCCATACCGCACCTCGTTTGCTATTATACAGCAAACGACGGCAAAAGAAAACCCCCTATGGTTCCGATTTCGACGAAAAATTTATATATTCGAATAAAATTGGATAAAATATACACACATCAAATCTGCTGACAGCTCCTCCCCTTACGCTGTGTAATATGAGAATCATGTTATTGAACGCATTCGCTTGAATCCATCCTGCGTATGTGCAGCATCTATGAATGATGCAAAATAAATATACGCTTATTAACCCGCCACGCAAGGATTCTATCTCTCCGAGCGCTTTCGCTCTGCGTATTAATGCGCCGAAAAACACGTTGACAATACTCGCAGCAGGTCATATAATGGTGTTGATCAAGTTATTTCGCCCGAACAAAGGATACTCATATGAAATCATTGAAACTTACGGCGGCGTTGCTCGCGATGGCGCTTCTCGTTTCCTCCTGCTCCGAACCGGCGCGCCCTGCGGACGAACCGTATGTCGTCACGGCGGCGGTTCTGTACAGCGGCGACGCTGTGTCTTGGCTCGGCTGGCAGCAGTCCTCGCTCGTAAACCTAACGGTTGAAACGCTGGAGGTTGACGGTGAGATTCCCGGTATAGGCAACTATGACGTGCTGTATTTGGACAAAAGCCTGTCGGAGTATCGCGACCCGGACGTACTGCGGACTTCCATTGACGCCTATGTTAAAAACGGCGGCGCGGTCTTTTTAGACAACGCGTTCAACAGCATCTTCAGTCTCGACTTCCTCGGCGCATCGGAGGTCGTCAAACTGGACGCCTTGCCGTCAACCCTTGCGCTGAGTAATGAACGCAAAGACTACAACGGACTGCGCAACGTCGTCAGTGATTTTTACACGCTGTATAGGGAGTACGAAGACTACGACGCTCTGGCTGAACTGGATTATGGGACTATGCTGGTGTGCGATACCGCCGAGCCGCTCGTCAGCGTGAAGCGCGGCGAGGACGACAACCCGGCGCTGTACGCCTTGAACCGTTACGGCAAGGGGCTTGTTTACTTTACCAACCCATTGCTGCCCAACCTGTTCAGCGATGCACCCTCAACGGTCAGCGCCAATAAAACCATCTTTAATGAGTTTGCCGCGCTGGTGTCGCGCGAGAAATACGGCTTTTCGGCCGAGCGCGTATTCGGCTCGTTCGGACGCCCCTCTATCGCTTGGGAGCGCATCGATGATAATTCAATTTCCGAATTGAGTGCGGAGTATGATCTGCCGCTGGACACAGAGCCGGAAACCCCGGTTAGCTATACGTGGGACGATGAATGGCAAAACATGCCCGAAGCCGTCCTGTCCCTCCCCCAGCGTGCCGAATCGGGCGGTACGATGACGCTGGGCGCTCCGACCTACATCCGAAGCGAAAACTACACATGGCTCTCGATAGCGGGGCGGAACGAGATTCCCATCCTCGCCTCCCTTAATCCGATACTTACCGATACAATGGAGAACGACATCCAAACCGTCGCCGCGTTCGCGCGCCGATTTGTCTACAACCCGGTCACGGAAGAGCAGCTTGCTAAAACAGTCGCGGCGGCGTATAACATGAACGTGACCATCACGGGCGGCTTTGATACCGGCGGCTTTACCTTCGCGCCCTCGGCGGAACCCAACTCACCCTATGACGCCTGCGCCGGATTGAAAGTCACCTTCTCCGACAATATCATGTCCTTCGACGTCTCCACCGACGCCGACGTGTATCATTGGTTCAACGGTTCTCTTTACATCGGTTTGAACAAGACCGTCACCGTGACCGAAACCGATACGCCGAAGGAGACGGCGCACATTACGCGCATCAATCTGCCCGCCGAAATCACACAGACGCAGAGCGGCGCGGAGGTCACCTTCTTGGAGGGCGGCATGATGCAGCTCGTCGTCGCCGACGGTCTGTGCCGCACCTTTTCCGAAGGCTGGGAGACGCGCCACACCTCCGAAGGCGTCGTGTTCACCAAATTCGGGGAGCCGTCCGTCATTGAGCTGCATTGGGACGCGGCGGACCATTATGGAGAGCAATAAAATATCAACCAACAGTTGATTTCAACCATTAGTTGTTGACCATCCCCTTTAATCTTGATATAGTAACATTATCAAGGTTAAAGGGGTGTTTCTATGTTCGCATTTGACGGCTTCGGTAAGAGGCTTCAGCAGCTCCGCAAAGAAAAGGGATTGACGCAGGAGGAACTCGCCAGACGTTTGGGCGTGTCGGGGCAGGCGGTGTCCAAGTGGGAGAATGGCCAAAGTTATCCTGACATCACGTCGATTCCCACGATTGCAACGATTTTGGGTACAGAAATCAACTATCTGTTTGGAAAAAAAGAGAACAGTATTACGGCATTCGAGTTCCCGCCGGATTTCGACGGGCTCCCGTTTGTGTTCAGCTTTCAAAACATCGCCTGCTACTCCTCAAAGGCGGTCGTGTCAGCGGACGGCTCCGGCGTCAGGTTTACGGACGGAAGCACGGCGGAACTCTCCACCCGCCTGGTTTTCAACCGAGGCGTCGGCGAGATACGGCTGCTGAAGGGCAGCGACATGAAGCAGTTCGATTGGACGATGACCTCCCGGGACTGGGAGTTTGACGCCGCCGACAGCATAGATATGGAGATGTTTTTCGCCCAATGCGAAATCATCCGCTCCGCAGACGGTAAAAGCAGGGTGCGGGCGAAGGGCGACGGGGGTTTCATTTCGATGCTGGACGTCCGTGCGGACGATCAAACGCTGACCATCCGCTTCAAGGACAGAGACGGGTACGAAAGTTCGGAACGGAACAACCGTGTCGTCGTCGAGATTCCCTGCGAACCGGGGAAACGCTTATCCGTTCATCTCGGCTCCGGCAGTTTGACCTCGGAAATCAATCACTTTGACACCGGCGCACTGACCATAGACGGTTCCGGCACAGTCAACACGCGGGGATTCGCGGAATGCGGCGTCACGATCAACGGGTCGGGCAGCATCACCGGCGTTTCCGCCGGACAGGCGACGTTTAACATCAACGGATCGGGACACATCGTATGGGAACATACGGATAGCACCGAAATCTCCATCAACGGCTCCGGTAGCCTCGATTTGAGCAATACGACGTCTCTCAGCGCCACCGTCAACGGTTCCGGCGATATCACGCTGGGGCGGATTAACGAAAACGGCGGCATCAGCGCCAATATCAACGGCAGCGGCGACATCCGTATTTACGGCGGCAGCTGCCGCAAGTTCGATATTGACATCGGCGGTACGGGGAACGTAGACGCAACCGGCGTCACGGCGCGGAAAGCGTCCATCGTCCTTCGGGACTGCGGAAGCGTGAAACTTGGGCGGGTACTCGAAAGCTCAAGTGAACAGATTCTGCGTAAGGGTACGATTACGATTTTGAATCGGGGAAATTAGTTTCCTGTCACACTCCACGGGCGGTGGAATAGCTCTTTAATCCGAGTATTCGTGCGTCACGCTCGGCAGTGGGTCTCCCGCCAGTTCCCGGCGCGCGCGCTCAAGGTTCCAGCGGACATGCTCCCGCAGCTCTTCGGTCGCGTCAAACGACAGACCGAAGAGCTTTTCCATTTTATCCACCTTATAGCGGTACGGCAACCAATTATCCGGCGTTAAGATGATCTTTGAGGTGGATTCCGGCGTCATGTCCAGTGCCATTTGGGCGATCTCGTCCCATGTGGTGAAGCGGTTTCCGAGCGCGAAGAGTATCTCCTCGTTCAAATCGCTCTCAACCAGTTTTCTGTACAGTTTCGCGATTTGCCCCGAAGATAAAAACTGCGTGCCGGCACTCTTTGAGAAGGTGACATCGCGGTTTTGCAGAATATCCTTCGCGATTTGTAAAAAGCGCTTGTCGGACTGCGACGCGCCACCCGGAAAGGCGGGGTTGGAGAAGGTGTAACCGGGGCGGATGACATTCCGGCGCATGTTTACACGTCCACCCCGCCCGCCTTGTGCGGCGTAAACCTGCCGGAAACCCAGCAGGTACAGCTCGGTCGCGGCTTTCGTCGCGCCGTAGAGGTCGTCCGGCGCGCGGAGGGTATTCTCGTCCGTGTCGCCCCGCATCGGACCTACCGCGGCGGTGGAGCTTGTGTAGATAAACTGCCCCACTCCTGCCTTTTCGGCGGCTTCCATCAGGAAAACCGAAACGCGGGTATCGTTTTCGAGCATCGGCAGCGGTTCGTTTCCCCAGCCAAGCGCGATATGTATCACCGTGTCCGAGCCTTGAACGGCGGCTTCCAGCTTATCAAACTCCAAAAGGTGTCCCTGTACTTCCGTAACGCCGGGCAACGCGCCGATACCGGGTACCCGCCCCGGCGTCCGTGTGTAGACAAGGCAGATATGCCCCGCCTCCGACAGCTCTTTTGTGACGTATTGACCGATGTTCCCTGTCCCGCCGGTGATGAAAATCTTCATACAACGCCTCCTCAGGGTATATAAGCGATCCCCAGAATCCAGAACGGGTTGGCGTCGCTTTCCTCGTTCATCTGCACCGAAATGTTCACAGCCTCGGCGGCGTCGCCGTCGCTCTTCCACAGGCTTGTGTGCAGCGGGCTTCCCCAACTGCCTCCGGCATTGACCGTCTTGGCTTCCCCGCCGTTAACGCTCACGTCGGCTTTGCCGCCCGCGGGGTTGCCGTAGCCGGGGGTTGCCCAGTAAATCATGAAAACCTCTTTGGCCGTTACTTCAATAACAAACGGCTCGTTGCCGCCGTTCGGCGAGCGTTTCCAGCCGTTATGCCACATCGGTCTTGTGTCGTCCGTTCCTTCGGTGAACGAGCCGAGCTCCACCGCGTATTCGTCAGTTTGGTTGAGGAAGACGATGTTCTCGTATCTGTCGCCGAACACCGTGTCTGCCGGGACGGTATAGCTTTCGGGCAGGGCAGTTCTCGCCTGTTCGTATACCGCTTCCATGCAATACGCGAGCAGCTCCCCGACCATC
This sequence comes from Clostridiales bacterium UBA929, assembly GCA_002293625.1. Taxonomy (GTDB): domain Bacteria; phylum Bacillota; class Clostridia; order Oscillospirales; family UBA929; genus UBA929. Next base: position 9,609 of record DBDP01000156.1, read on the forward strand.
GCGTGACCTTCGGTGTGCGGATGGACGTCGTCGTTGGAATAGTCGTCCCAAAGCATATTGCCCGCCTGGACTTCGGCGTAGATGGAGTCGGGAATGCTCACCATCGGCAAGCCGTAATGCTCACCGGTCTTCGCCATATTCGGCTGGTTTGAATACCCAACTTCATTCACTGTAAATAAAAGTCCAACCGCCGGTTCCGTCTCGCTGTTCAGAATTTTGCGCACAAGCCCTTCGTAGGCGGTGTTGGAATCGGCATCGCTGCCGTCGTTAACGGCGAACTCAACAAACACGATGTCCGGCTTTGCGTCCAGCACCTGCTTCTGCACCCGCATCACGCCGAGCTTGGACGGCGTACCGCTCTCACCCGCGTTGATCAGCGTGATTTTATTGTTGCTGAACTTATCCTGCATCCACGAAACCAGCTTCGCGGCGTAGCAGTTGTTCGCTTTGTTCGAGGCGTTCATGCCTTCGGTGATCGAACCGCCGATCGCCGCCACAATAACCTCTTCACCCGCCGCGGCCTTCGCGAAGGCTTTCGCGAAGCGGTAGGGGTCTCCTGTGCTGACCAAAGAGTTTTGCAAAATCGTTTCGCTGAGCGTGAACTCAGACAGTGTAAGCTCCGGCAAATCAATTACCTCCTCCGGGCTTGGGCTGGGTTCTTCCACACTGGGCGCTGCGCTCGGTTCTTCCGGGCTGGGGCTTGGACTGGCCGTGGGTTCCTGGACCGACGGCGACGGGGACTGCGTTTGCCCGGCGCAGGCGGCCAGCAGGGTCAGTGCCAACAAAAGCGGCAGGATTCTGTGAAATTTTCTCATAAGTAGCGGTTCCTCCTATACGTTTTATTGCCGGATTTCAGTATACCACGGCGCGTATGCCGCGTCAATAGCGCTTGAAACGGGGAACGTAACCCCCGTCCTGTAGGGCGCGTCGCCCTGTTCCCATATTTACCGCGGACGACCGATGGCGGTCGTCCCTACGAATATGTGCAAAAACAAGAATACTTGAGTTCCCCCAAAAAGCCA
>DBDP01000094.1 GCA_002293625.1 Clostridiales bacterium UBA929
TACCGCCCCGCCGCCTACATCGGCTTCGTTATTGGGACGGGGTACCAGTTCGGGCTGATTAAGATGATGGTGTCGGTCTTTTTCGCCGCGCAGGAGACGGTGAAGATACCGGAGTATCACTTCAACGTCCCCGTGCTGCTGATCTCACTCGCGGCGTTCGTCGTCGTGTACGAAGCCATCATGCTCGTCTACGCCGCCCGGATGAAGCGCGTGCCGCTGAAAGAGGTTATGATGGAGAGTTAACACACTCGCCGCGAGCAGCAGAGGCGGTCGCCCCACAAACGTCCCCGCCCCTTCACACCCTATACAGCCGCAGCAGCGCCGGGTCTGTCAGCGGAGACTTGCCTTGCACCGAGCCGAATATCGCGCTCATTTTTTTCCGCAGCTCGTGAAGGTGCTTCCTGTCCCGCATCCACACGATAAAGTCCATCGGGTTTGTGTTAATATACTTATTCAGCGCCTTAAGCCCTTCGGGAGGGGGGACGTCCCGCCGCACCGACCATGTGCCGCGTGACGATTGGTATTCGTAGCTGGTGAGGTACGCCAGAAACAGTCTCGCCGCCGCCTTGTGCCGCGTGAGCTTGAACATCGCGGCTCGCTGCGGCCAGCTTACGAAGTAATCGGTTTCCGGGAAAAACGAAACCGACGGCTGGTTCGGCTCGGTGATATACCCCGTGATGTTCCCAAGAAACCCGTTCCGCCCGACAAGCACGACGGGGGCGGCGGTTCCGCGCACGAAACGCGGATTCTGCGCGGCGAGCTTATAGAGGAAGTCCTCGCCGTACTTTTGCATGATGCGGTCGTACACGATCAGCACTGCGTCGTCGTCGTGCGGCGGCGTGAGTACCAGCCGGTTCTTAAACTCCGGCTTTAAGAAATCAATATAATCACGCGGGATTTCTTTCAACCCGCGTTTCGCGTATTGGGGGACAAAGCAGAAGATAAACGCGCCCAGATACGCGCCCTCCGCGTCGCAGTAGCCGGGCGTGAGGCTCTCGAAGCTCTGCGGCATAAACGGCTCCAAAACCCCCATAGCCTTCCAGTTCTCGAAATCGTTCATCGTTTGCAGCATCACGACGTCAGGTTCAAGAAATCCGTCTAAAAGTCCTTGATATACCTTGATGTTATGGTACTTTGAGAGGTCTACCGTCAAGTCTATCGGCACGTTCGCAAAGCGCTCCGTAAACTGCTTAATCAGCGTATCCTGCTGATTGGGCGCGTCTCCGCCCGCCCAAACGGTCAGCTTTTCGCCGCTGTTCGCTAGTTCGGCAACCGCCTGCCCATGCAGCCGGCTCAGTTCGTCCTGTTCGTTTCTATAAATCATAGCCACACCTCTTATTCACAAATATGCCGTTTATATAGTCTATGAAGCCCGTTGTACCTTTCATTCCCCGATTGACCGCGCCGTCTTGACAATACCTTTCCTTCCGTGTACAATACAGGGGAGGATAAACGCAGGAACGGGGTGACCTGGTGGGGTTATCGATCGTCGTAGCTTCCGGGAAGGGCGGCGTTGGCAAAACGTCCGTCGTCGCGGGGCTTGCCTCGTGCCTTGCCGCGCTGGGAAGCAAGACAATCTGCGTTGACGGCGACGCGGGGCTTCGGAACCTCGATTTGGCTTTGGGGCTTCAGGAACAGGCCGTGTTCGACTTCAACGACGTCCTGCTGGGGCGCGCCGCGCTCCGCGACGCCCTTGTCTCCCGCTCCGATATTCCCCGGCTTCAGTTGCTGGCAGCGCCCGCGCATACGCCCGCTTCCGCCATTGACCCCACCGCTTTTGCGGCACTGATCGGGACGATGACGGAGCTTGCGGATTTCGTTTTGGTGGACTGCACGGCGGGTCTCGATACCGGTTTCGCGCTCGCGGCGAGCGCTTGCACGGGCGCGATTGTCGTAACGACGCCGAACCAAATGGCGCTGCGTGACAGCGCGCGCTGCGCCGAACGCCTGACGAACCACAGCCCCGTAAAGCTGATTGTCAATCGTGTGCAGCCGCGTCTGATTCGTCTGCGCCATGCCTATAACATTGATGAAGCGATGGATACCGTCGGGCTGCCGCTGCTGGGCATCGTGCCGGAAGACGAAATGGTCAGCGCGGCGCAAAATCACAACATCCCGCTCGTGCTGGCGTCCCAAAAGGGAGCCGGTTCCGCTCTGTGCAACATCGCGGAGCGCCTAATGGGGCGCGAGTGTCCCATTCCTCGGCGATTCCGCGAATGGAAAGTAGAAGGTTAAAGGAGGCGGTTTTATGAATATAGCGCTCATCGCGCATGATCAAAAAAAAGAGTTGATGGTGCAGTTTTGCATCGCTTACTGCGGCATTTTCGCCAAGCACTCTCTGTACGCAACCGCCACAACAGGCAATCTGGTCAGCGAAGCAACCGGTCTATTGATCACCCGTTTTTTTTCCGGCGCACATGGCGGCGAGCAGCAGATCGGCGCGAGAATCGCCTATAACGAAATTGACTTGGTTCTTTTCTTTCGCGATCCTTTGGCCTCTTCTCCCCATGAACAGGATCTCGCGCTGCTGCGGCTGTGCGACCTGCACAACATCCCCGTCGCCACCAACGTCGCAACGGCGGAGGTGTTGATTCAAGGCTTGCTGCGAGGCGACCTCGGATGGCGCGACATTGTCAATCCGACGCGGAAACGGGAGGAACGCCCTTGAATCCGGATCAACTGGAGGGCCGCAGGACGGTTACCGAAGCGCTCCGGGCCGGGCGGCCGGTAGACAAGCTCTATGTCCTGTCTACGGCAAAGGGTCTCGGTGAAATCATCGGGGTTGCGCGGGAAAGCGGAGCCGCCGTTGTACAGTGCGACCGGGACCGGCTCGACCGCCTCAGCCAAACCGGGAACCATCAGGGCGTTATCGCCTCCGTTGCGGCATACGCATACGTTTCGGCGGATACCTTGTTCTCGGACATTCCGCAAGATTTTTTGATTGTCGTTTGCGACGGCATACAGGACGAACATAACTTAGGCGCCGTAATCCGCACCGCCGAGGCGGTCACGCAACATATGTTTGGAAATCCAGTTTT
>DBDP01000072.1 GCA_002293625.1 Clostridiales bacterium UBA929
GCGTGACGCCCCCGGCACGCCGCGAACATCCCCTGCCGCGCGAAGCGCGGCACCCCCGTCCGCAAACATCCCCCGGCGTCCATACGGACGACACCCCCTTCCGATGGAGGGGGCTACGATGGGGTATTACGCCTGCAAATACGTAATGATTTGGCGGTTGATTTCCGGCGCGAGTTCGTGGTTGATCGCGTGACCCGCGTTAGGGAAGAATTGGGCGTTCATTTTGCACCGCAGCAGCGCGTCTTTGCCGCCCAGTTTTGCGAAGGGGTCTTCCTCACCGATCAAATACAGCGTTTTACCTCGTATGGCGTCAATTTGTTCCTCAGGCAAGCCGGTCACTTGATGAAAGCGCATAGCCATGTTATTAAATCCCCGCAGCAACGCGCCGTAATGCGCCATCACCGTTTCGTTCTCCAAAAATACGCCGACATGTTTGCCGCAGAGCTTTCGTAAGAGCTTTGCGGTGTTTTTCTTTGTCGGGAACAGCGCTTCCGGCAGAAAAATCTTCATCATCGTTTTCATCGGGCTTTCGTCGCCCACAGGCACGCTGCCCGCGATACAGACAATTTTTCTGACGCGCTCCGGTCGGTTGGCGGCGTAAAACTGCGCCAAATGCGCGCCGTGCGATACGCCCACGATGCTGACTGCGCCTAACGATAACGCACCTATTACTTCATCCAGCCAAATTAAATCGTCAAAGTCTTTGCCGTAGCGTTCGTTGAACCGGCTCCTCCCGGGACCGCCGATGGTGTCGATGACGTAAAGCCGGAATTTTTCCGCGAGCGCTTTTGCGTTATACAGCCACATCAGCGCGGAATCATCGCCGACACCGTGGAATAACACCAGCGGCGGGCTGCTTTCGCTGCCGCACAGGATACAATGAGTGGTGCCGTAGGTTCCGGAAATGTCCCGTTCCTCTTTATCCACACCCCATTGCTCCAGCAGCAGGTCATATGTACGCAGAATTTCCCGACCCGCCTTTTCACTTCGGTATGTTTTCATGTCAATTCCCCTCCTCGTTTTGAACACGCTCCAAACAGGAACCCCATAAGTCTTGTTCAATCCCCAACCCCTGAAAGCAAAACCGCACAATTTCTCTAAAATCTCTGCGCTCCGCGCTCTTTTCACCCATTATCAGCTTGGAATAGGTAAACAGATTCGCCACAAAAACCGACCAAAAGCTCCCCGCGGCACTCGCCGCGTCTACGGCTGGGATTACGCCCCGCTCGATCCCGCGCTCAATGATCTTCGTCACGGCGTCGCCGTGCGACTTCGATTGCTTCGATCCTTCCCGCCACTTGCCCGCGCCGAACACGGCGGCGGCGTCAAAGGGCGCGCGCAGCAAAAACTGCATCAGTCTCGGGTCAGAGTTGTTCGCTTTATACATGCCATATGTATAGCGCATAAGCTGCTCGACCGGTTCCAGTGGTTCTTCCATCAGAACGTTTGACAGCGCGGACGCTTTATCGAACATTTGGGTAAACAGTTCGGCGAAGAGTGCATTTTTCGATTTATAGTAGTAGTAGAGCAACCCCTTCGCGAGCCGCGCTTCATCCGCCACAACGTCCATGTCCGAGCCGTGGTATCCGCAGCGGACGTATACGGACAACGCCGCGTCCAGTATTTGCGCTTTCCGCGCTTCCCGCACTTCCGCGTTTTGCTTTGAATTTCTCGGCATTGTGTTCGCACCTCTATTGACTTAAATTCAAGTCAATTATAATCCCATCAAAAAGCGTTGTCAAGAGCTTTTTGGATAGGTTGTTCGGTGCGCCGACCCGGCGCACTCTATACACCAGCATCCACTCATGGTCGGTTTCGTAACCGAGAAACTCGCCGTCCTCCCACGCAGCTCCGTTAAGGTATAAGGTGACTTTTGCGCCGTTATCCAATTCGCTCTCCCACAGCACATCTAAGCCGGAGGTACCCACGCTTTCCGTCGCGTTTATCAATTCAACGGGATTCGGATTATCAACCTCCGTTTGCGGGGCGCAAGCCGCTAAGATCAGCGCCGCGGCTAATATGGCAAACAGTTTTTTTATTTTTCCGATCCTTTCGTTTGGATGATTATCGGTCAATAGTCTAACATTATCTAGTGTTTCTGTAAATATGAACTAAATCGCAAGAGCGCCAGATTACGGAGCAAAACAAAAGGCACGACCTAAACAGCCGTGCCTTACGCTTCGCAATATCAGTAACTTACCGGAACTTACGCTTCTTTGCCCGCGCCGCTTCGCTCTTTTTGCGGCGTTTCACGCTGGGGCTTTCGTAATGCTCTCTTTTCCGCAGTTCGGAGTGGATGCCCGCCTTCGCGCAGTTGCGCTTAAAACGCTTGAGCGCGCTGTCCAAAGACTCGTTATCTTTCAATCTGACTTCGCTCACTTCTAATCCCTCCTCCCTGCAGTAAAGACGCCGATAAAACACTTCATCTATTATATCGGATAAACCGCCTGATTGTCAAGCGGCAATTTGCTGGCTTATATTGGGAACGACGCGCCCTACGTCTGTCACGCGAACAAATCCACCAGCATCCCGTGGATGTCGTTGATATCGGCGATCAATTGGAGCTGGTCGACCTGCTGGCTGAGAACGTCCTGCGTCATTTTCTCCAGTTTCTCGTTGACACGGCGGATGATGGCGTACATATGGTGCCGCCCTCGCCCGTCACGGGTGGGGCGTTTTTTAAACTCATACATGAACCGCACGGCTTCCTGCATGAACTCCGTAAGCAGTTTCTTATACCTCTTGAGTTCCGCGATATCGTAGCGGCGCGCCAGCACCTCTCCCTGCCGCAGAATCTCCTCGCTCATAGCCGTGAGCATCTCCGCGCAGTTAGACTGGTTGATGCCGTTCATGACCTCCATAAAACGGCTTTGCGGCGCGGCTTGAACCGAAGCCGCCGCGGCTCCGGCTGAAATCGGGCGGTTGACACCCCGGTTGAGTTCGGATATCTTCATCAGTTTTTCCTGTCGATGTAGGTCGCGCCTATATTGGAGCTGAGCGCGTCATAGCCGCGCACAAACGCAAGCCCGTTCTGCGTCTTCTTCATCCGGGCTTTGAGCCGCTCCATTTCGGCGCGCAGCGCCACGACGTTTTCGCGCTCCATCGTGACGATCCTGTCTAAGACCGCCTTCGCTTCCTCGTTGCCGTCTACCGATTGCCCGGCAAGCGCTTCGATAAGCCGGTTTTTCTCGTCAAGGTTCCGTTCCAAAGCGGACGGATCCTCCTGCCCTATCAAAGCGCGCTGCTCTTCCGTCAGGCGTTCAATCGACCGCAGGGTTGTAAGGATGTTTTCCATACTTCGTTTATGCGAACTCGCTCTTGCCTTGTTTCGAGCGGTTGATACGGATCACCTGCTGCCATGTCTCGCGTAAATCCTCTACCAAGCTCAAGGCTTCGTCTACTTTCTGTATGTCCTTCTTCACGTTTGCCTGCACGACCGTGCTTAAGATAAAATCATAGAGCTGCATCAACTGCTTCGCAATGTCATAACGCACGTCAAGCGAACGCATCAGCTCCGCGATAATCGCCTGCGCCTTTTGCAGCGTGTCGTTGGATTTGGCATAGTCCTTGGCCGCTATGTGTATTTTGGCTAGTTTCAGGTTCTTTATACAGCCGTCATACAGCATGAGGGTCAGTTCCCCGGGGCTTGCCGTCATTGCGCTCTGCTGCTTGTATTGATCGCCCGCGCTCGCGTAGGCCACCATAGCTCATCCTCCATTCAGTAAAGAAGCAACTTCTTTATTGTGCTGTTCCGCCGAACATGGACGCCATCTGGCTCTGCTGCGCCTGCATCTTGCTCATGGACGTCTCCAGCTGCGCATATTTGAGGTAGTATTTCTCCGTTACCTCTTCCAGTTTATCCTCCTGCTCTTTGATCGATTTTGCGTAATCGGTAATATCGTTCGTCAGGTTTTGGATGTCCCGGCTCTTTATGTTGGCAACATAGCTGTCCGTCATTTTGCTCAGCTGCTGCATGAATCCGCCGTCGCTGCCGTCCGTCGTCGTCGAGCCTAAAATCTTATATACCCGGTCAGCGTCCTCTTCCAGCGCGGCCATCAGTTTTTCTTCGTCCAGCTCAATCTTAACCGATTCACCCACCAAATACTTGCTTGAACTCAAGCCGATTGAGGCGAGGTTGCCGAAATTTCCGAAACTTTTGGAGAGCAGGGAGCGCATCCCTTCCACCAGTTTGCTGAGATTCGGGTCGCGGTTCAATAAGCCTTCCTTCGCCTTCGCTTCCCATTTCTCAATCTGCTTTTCCGTCATTGACTCGCGCATTTCATCGGTCAGCGGGAAGTAATCGCGATCAACCTTTTGGGTGTATGTGTCAAACAGCTCTTTAATAAGCGTGTTGAACTCCTCAACAAATTTCTTAAGGGTTTCAACCGCAGGCTTATAATGCGCGGACAGCGTGTAGTCAACGCCTTCCTCCCCGGTAGGGCGGACAAATGTCATCTGAATGCCGTCGAGGGTCAGCGTGTTGGAGTCCACGCGCCGCGCTTCGGTTTCCCCATTGATGTAAACGATCGCGTCCTGCCCGCCCGCGACGCTGTTCAGCCCGAAGCGTCCCAAAAATCCGCTCGTATCGGCAAAGGTTATGGTCTTCTTCGCGTCCGGAGCATCCGCCGTCGGGTCATACTCACCCATCGTGTTGCTGACGATATCAATCCTGTCTGTTGCCTGTGAATAGGACATCGTCACGCCCGCTTCGGATTTATTAACAGCGTCCATGATCGTTTTCAGCGAGTCGTTCGCCGTAAACGAGAAGTCCACGCCGTTGATGGTAAATTCAATGTTCCCGCCCGGCACCTCACCGATCGCAAGCCCCGTCAGGGTGCCGATACCGGCGTTCAATTCTTTGTCGGTCAGACCCTCGTTGCGGTTCGTTATCTTGGTACCCTTCATGGTGGCTGCGGTCGCGACCTGCTCCACGCGTACGTTGTACGTCCCGCTTTTCGCGGTCGCGAGAGCGGTGATGCGCACACCGGCGTTGCTCGCCATATCGACGTTGAAGCTCGAATACGTCTTTCTCGCAATCAAGCTCTTGTCGCCCATAACGCTGCCGTATGTATCCTTAAAAATACGCAACTTGTTGTTAATATCGGTCAGCTGCTCTTTTTTCCATTCGGCCTGCTGCTTTTTTTGGTTGAGCTTATCAACCTTGTTTTGCTGCCCCATCGCCATCGCTTTCACGAGGGCGTCGGTATCCATGCCGGAAAACATCCCTGTGATTCGGTTCGTTGTCTGTATCCCTGCCATAACGGTTCCTCCTCATATTAACCTTCCGCTGTCCTTGCGGAAGCGCGATATGTCTTTGCTTTGTATATCGTATCTTTCCCATCCGGCTTTAACGCTTTTTACGCGTCTCAGTCCACCCGGTTAAACGCCGCGAGATAAATCTCCTCAATATCCCGCACGCCGATCTCCACGCTGTAATACCGACCGGAACCGTCTTCGGGAACGGTAAAACTGCTTGCGTAACCGCCGTCTTCTCCCGGTATCGGAGAACCCTTCCCCCCGCTCGAACTGCTGCGCCACCACTGGAACGCCGCCGCGGGGAGCAGGTCGTTGCCGAATGCGTCGCGCACAACCGTGACCTTTAAGGTATCGCCCGGGAGAATAACGCCGTCGTCCTCTTCCTCGTTCTCTCCCCCATCGCCCTCTCCGGTTTTATGAGCAATGTCCGTCTCGACTTCCCATATCGAAAAATGCTTCTGCTCGAACGTCTTTTCCGCCGTTACATGCGCGCTGTCCGATGAGTTCGCGCCGCCCGCGAAGTAGGCGCGCAGTTCAAACGTCTCCGGTCCGGCTGAGCGCATCGCGGCGCGTAAGTCAAGCTCCAGCGTTTGCGCATCTGCTCCGATAAACTCGGACGAATACACAGCCGGCGCGGAAACTTTCCCGGCGACCTCGCCCGAAACAATCAGCTCAACCCAAAGGGTGCGGCTTTGCGCGAGAGCTATCGGTTTAAACGAAACCGTCACCATACCGAAGTTCCCCCGCGCGCCGTCCGACGAGCCGAACGTCACCTCCAGCGGCGGGTTCTTCTCGGCGGGCATCACGACGGTTAGGGACGCTTCGCTCAGTCTATAAGTGTCTCTGTCCTTCGGCGTGACCTCCAGCTTGGCGATCTCCCCGGGACGCAGGTCTTTCAGTTCAAAGCCGCCGTCCTCTCCGGGCAGAATCTCTTTTCCGCGGAGCGACAGGCTGACGGAGGCGACCAGTTCTTCGTCGGCCGCTTCAAACTTCGGCTTTACCGATAAGCTCACCAAACTGTTAACTTCGTCCGCTTCAATAGCGGCGTCTTTTCCCCCGAACGAATCGTTTACAATCTTACCGTTTTGTATACTGCCGGTCAGTTCCCAGCCGGTCACCGGAACGCTTTTCTTCGGCTCGATGGTTATCGTCGGCGTCCCCTTTGCCTCTTCGGAATACGCAATGGTACATTTGACCGGGCGGCTCGCCGCGTACCCCGTGTTAATGTTAGTTTTCGTATTGTATTTCGCCGTTGCTTTACGGCGGACAAGGCCTTCGGTGTCGCCTTTGGTGAACGAGCCCCATTTCTCTTTGCTGCCGAAATATTCAAACCCCTTTTGCACGCTGACGGAGGATTTTTTCGGCATCAGTCCTTCGCCCTCGTCGGGCGATACGGCGCGGGGCGCGAGGGTCATCGTCTGCAGCGCCGAACGGGATTTCTTTCCGTTCTCCGCCGTGAAGATATATACGACTTGCCCTTTTGTGATTGCTTCCTCGATGGATACCGGCGCGCCGTCGGCTTCCACGAATTCAAGCGCGTCTACGTTCGCGTCGGCTTCGCCGAACGCGTACAGCATCCCTTCTTTAAGTTTCGCCGTTTCGCGTTTGTAATCCGGCTTGACTTTAGGCGCTTTAACCTGTTTGATCTGTTTATACCGCTTCGGCGCGGAAGCGGGCGTGCCGCTCGCCTCGTCAGACGCGATGCGTACCGAATAGGAGGCAGCTTTCTTCCTCGCCGCCTGATCCGCAACGGTCAGCAGCGGAAGCCCTACTTTTTCGTCAAACGGACTCCAACTGACGCCATCGTTCGCGGAGTACTCCAACGGAGCATCCGCGCCGGTCAGTGTCCAGTTCTCCGGGTAGTTCTCGCCGGCGAATCCCGATACAGCAACCGCTTTCGTCAGTGCGGGGCGCGGCTGGATAATACCTTCCATCACGGCAACAGAATCCTCCGGCGGAGAGAGCGTAATCTTGCCTTCCTCCTCTACCGGGACGGCTCTCCTGATAACATATTGAATCTCTTTCTTGCCGATCTTTTTCGCGAGGTCTATATACAAGTCGCTGTTGGGCTTCGCGGCGTGGGTTTCCCACTTGCTCCCGCCGTCATAGCTGATGTAAAAGGTCGTTCCGCTGCTTGCGCCGACGAAGGGACCGATCTTCTCAAGGTCGAGCATCAGCTTCGGCTTCAGCGCGATGTACCCCGTGCGTTTAACGATCTCCGTGCCGCCGCGCGCGCGCACCCAAATCTCATACGGCACGCTTCGGGGCGGGAACCGCTCCGTCAGTTCGGTGTCCCCCCGCATGGCCGCGGAACCCGCGGCGATCCACTTGGGAGCGTTCTGCTCCGACTCGGCAACAATCGCATATTCAAAATATGTATCGGGGTCATCCGGTATGATAATCACGCTGCTTTCGGTTTGTATCACAGAAAAGTCGCCCGAAACGTCCTCCGGCGCGGATGGCTCGGTTTCCTCGGCGGAAAAGACCGCCGGAACGGCCAGCAACAGAACCAGTAATATGCAGGTAAAGCGTTTCATCATCACGCCCTCCGTTCGCAAACGCTCCGTCCGTTCGCTTGCTGCGAACACGGAGTAAAATTTCTCAATTTTCCACTATATCTATTATATACCATCGTCTGTTTCGGCGCAAGCCTTGAGCATCAATTCATAAACGCCCCTTTTAGACACACCGTATTCTTCCGCGGTTTTTCGCGCGGCATCCCGCAGAGAAACCCCTTCCCGGCGGAGCCGGAGCGCCGCCTCCAGCGCGTCTTCGGGCTTCGCGTCTTCCGGCGGCGCGGCTCCCTCGATCACCAGGGTAAACTCTCCCCGAGGCGGCGTCTCCTCAAAATGCGTGAGCGCCTCCGAAAGCGTACCGCGTAAGGTCTGCTCGTGGAGTTTGGTCATCTCCCGCGAAACGGAGACGCGGCGGTCGCCCCACGCCGCGAACATATCGCGCAGTGTGTAAATCAATTTATGCGGCGCTTCGTAAAACACCATCACCCGCCGTTCGTCTTTCAACGACGCCAGATGTTCGCGCCGGCTCCGCCCCGTCACCGACAGAAACCCCTTGAAGCAAAACCGTCCCGCCGCGAATCCGCTGAGCGCGACCGCCGCCGATACCGCGCACGGTCCCGGCACGGTGAGGATATCAATCCCCCGCTCGGCGCAGGCAGCTACAAGCTCCGCGCC
>DBDP01000059.1:0-6654 GCA_002293625.1 Clostridiales bacterium UBA929
ATGAAGAAGCTCTCCTGCGCCGCCCATATCTGCCATGTCAGCAAAGCCGATACCGTCGCGGTGCTGCGAAAAGCGCGGCGGGAGGGCGTTTTGTTTACCGCCGAGACATGCCCGCATTATATGACGCTAGGCGCCGCCGGCAAAATGAATCCGCCGCTCGGAACCGAGCGCGACGTTGAAGCGGTGCTGGACGCGCTGTGCGACGGCGTAATCGGCTGCGTTGCGACCGACCACGCGCCGCATACCGAGGAGGAGAAGGCGTCGCCGAACCCGCCCAACGGCGTGATCGGGCTGGAGACGGCGCTCGGCGTCGTGCTTGAAACGTTGTACCATTCAAAGAGAATGCCGCTCGCGTCCGCGCTGCGGCTGCTTTCGGAAAATCCGATTTCCGTCTTGCGCGTCCCGCCGCCGCCGGGCGGACTCACGATTGATACGGACGCGGAGTGGACGGTCGAGCCGGATTTGTTTTTGTCAAGCGCGAGAAATACCCCGTTTCGGGGGATAATACTGCGCGGAAAGGTTGTGAAGGGGTTTGTCGGTTGACCGCTTAATCGACGCGATTGACGCGAAAAAGAATCCGACGGTGCTGGGGCTGGATCCCCAGCCGGAGCATATCCCGCCGGATATTTTGGAAAAATACATTGCGGAGCGCGGAAACACGCTATCGGCGCTATGCGGCGCTTATGAGGCGTATATCACCGCGCTCATCGACACGCTTTATGATATCATACCCGCCGTGAAGCTGCAAAGCGCGTGCTATGAGGCGCTGGGTCCGGAAGGGATGGATGTTTTCCTGCGCGGCATCCAAGCGGCGCGGGCGCGCGGGCTTTATGTGATTGCCGACGCGAAACGGGGAGACATCGGCTCGACCTCCCGCGCTTACTCCGCCGCCTTTTTGGGGCGCACGGAACTGAACGGAACGCCGCTCCCGGTCTTTGACGCGGACGCGCTGACCGTGAATCCGTATTTGGGTTCGGACAACCTCGCGCCCTTCTTGAAGGATTGCGAGACGTATGATAAAATGATTTTCGTTCTTTGCAAGACATCCAACCCCTCGGCGGTCGAGGTGCAGGAGCAGACGGTCGGCGACCGCCCGCTCTACCGCGTGATCGCGCGGCAGATTTCCGATGCCGGGCGTCATCTGGCCGGGCGGTACGGATACCTAAGTACGGGTATTGTGGCCGGCGCGACACAGCCCGAATCGATCCGGCAGCTTCGCTCGCTGCACCCCGAACTGTTCTTCCTTGTGCCGGGTTACGGGGCGCAGGGCGGCACTGCCGCCGATTTAGCAGCCGCGTTCGACAAAAACGGGCGGGGCGCGATCGTCAACAACTCGCGGGGGATTGGCTGCGCTTGGCAAAAGACCGGTAAACCGTTCGTTGACGCGGCGCGGGACGCCGCGATCGCGATGCGGAATGATTTAAGAGAAGCTCTATAAAACGGAGGAAAAAGATGCGGGCAACCTTGCTGTTGGAAGACGGAACAAAAATTCCGGGCGCGGCGGCCGGAGCGCCGGGCGTCGCCATAGGGGATTTGACGGTATACGAAGGGCATGACGCCGTCCGGCGTCTGACCGACCCCGCCTCAGCGGGGCAGATAGGCGCGTTTACGCAGCCCTCCGTAGGTCTGTGGGGTGTGAACACCGAACACTGCGAAACGGGGACGCCGTGGATGCGCGGGGTGGTGGCGCGGGAGCTGTGCCGAAACCCTTCCAACTGGCGAAGCGCGGAGACGCTGGACTTTTATCTGCGCCGCAACCTGATTACCGCCATTGAAGGTATCGACGTACCCGCTCTCAAAAAATTTATAAAAGACAAACAAACCAGGCGGTGCGCCATTGTGTCCTCCGCCGATTTCACGGGGTGGGACGCGCTGCTGGGTCAGCTTCGCACCCGCCTTTATGACAAACCCTTTCCCGCTGCGGTTAAGACGCCAACATCGTTCGGCTCCGCAAAGACTGCGCATGTCGCCGTGTGCGATTTCGGCTCATCCCGCGCCCTGACGCGCTTACTCAACACCCTGCGCCTCCGCGTGACGCTGCTGCCCCCGTATGACGCCGCCACCATCCTTTCGCGCGGGGGATATGACGCCGTTATCTTCCCGAACGGCGCGGGGGAACCGCGCGCTCATCCGGGGATCACCGAAGGGGTGCGCGACTTGATCGCGTCGGGCATACCGATGCTGGGTTTCGGGCTGGGTTTCCGGTTTATCGGAATGGCGCTCGGAATGCGGTTTAACCCGATGCGCGTAACCCACCACGGCGCGTGGTTCCCGGTCACCGACGTTCAGACGGGGGCGCTCATGTATACGTGGCAGTCGCACGGCAGGACATCCGAGGACGTCCCCGAAGGCGTACAAATCACGCACCGCAACGCCGCCGACGGAACGGCGGAGGGGTTTATCGTTGAGGGAAAGCCGGTTGCCGCCGTGCATTTCCTCCCCTGCTCCGACATACGCCTGGGGGGGACGGGGGAACTGTTTTCCCTGTTCTTTTCGCTGATGAAGGGAGTGCAGACCCGTGGATGAACGCTGGAGGGAGCGCTGTGACGCGCAGCGTATCCGTATGCTTGAGGGAGAACGTCTCGGCGGCTTGTACGAGTACGGCTTCGTGCTGGGTCGGGACAAGGCGGGACTATATCCGCTCGGCGAGTTTGAAACGGCACAGGATGTGACGTTCTTTCCGGCGCGGACACTCAACGCCGTTGAGCAGGAACGTCTGCTCTCCGCCGCGATAGGTTTAGCACGAGCATGGGAGAAAACAGGATTCTTAACAATACGTTTTGTCAAGCAGATCCACGGCTCCGACTTCGCCCTGTTGGATATAGACGAAGAAACGACCCGCGAAACAAACGCGCTGCTCCGGCTGCGAGGGCTTGAGGATTGGGGGGCGTCGTTTGGCGCGGAGGAGAACACGGCTCCGCCGTTGACGGAATTAACAAAGGCGGGCGTATCGGCTGCGGGAAAATTATACGTTGGCGAGACGCTTGCCGATGCGCTCCGGCAATTGCCGGAGGAAACGGCGCTGCCGGAATGGGCGGGTTTACAGGATGAACGGTAAGATAGTCCGAAACACCCCTCTCGCCGAAGGGGTTATGGATATGCGGATGGAAACCGCGCTGAACAACCCCGCGCCGGGGCGGTTTGTCCATATCGCCGTACCCGGCTTCCCTCTCCGCCGCCCGATTAGCCTGTGCGGTTATGAAAACGGCGAGGCACGTCTGGTTTACGCGGTCAAGGGAGGCGGCACGGCGGCGCTTGCGGTGCTGCGCGAAGGTGATTGTGTTGACTTGCTGGGCGCGCTCGGCAACGGTTACGCGCCCGCCCCCGGTTTGAAAACGCTGCTGGTCGGCGGCGGCGTCGGGCTTCCCCCGCTTCTCTATTACGCGAAAACGCACCCGGGAACGCACACGATTGCCGGATGCCGCACAAATGGGCAGAAAGTCTTGGTTGATGAATTCCCCAGCGTTGACTTCTGCACGGACGACGGTTCGGCGGGGTTCCACGGGTTTCCCCATCAGCGGCTGGAATTGCTCCTGAAAAACGGAGAGCTGCCCGACCGTGTCCTTTCCTGCGGCCCTCTCCCGTTGCTGCGGGCGGTCGCGGAGGTGTGCAAAGGGTACAGCATACCCTGTTTTGTCTCGATGGAAGAACGAATGGGCTGCGGTATCGGGGCGTGTTTGGTGTGCGCCTGCGCCGCCGGAGGGCATTACCGCCGCGTCTGCAAAGACGGTCCCGTGTTTGACGCGGCCGAAATCAGTTGGGAGGAAGTGCTTTTATGACGGTATCCGTCGCGGGGGTCGCGATGAAGAACCCACTGGTCGCCGTCTCCGGCTGTTTCGGCTTCGGGCGGGAATACGACGAGTTTTTTGATATTTCCCTGCTGGGCGGCATCTGCGTCAAAGGATTGAGCGTCCACGCACGGGAAGGCAATCCGCCGCCGCGGGTTGCCGAAGCGCCGGGCGGATGCCTGAATTGCGTCGGGCTGCAAAACCCCGGTGTCGAAGCGTTTCTTAAAAACGAGCTGCCCTTCCTGCGAACAAAGGACGTTACTGTGATTGCCAACATCTTCGGCGGAACGGCGGAGGAATACGCCGAAGCAGCGAGACTGATCGGCGACGCCGTGGATCTGCTGGAGGTCAACATCTCCTGCCCCAACCTGAAAGAGGGCGGCGTGAACTTCGCTTCCAGCCCGCGCGCCGCTGCCGAAGTGACCGCAGCGGTGAAAAAGAGCGCGAAAATCCCGGTATGTGTAAAACTCTCGCCCAATGTAACCGATATTGCCGCCGTCGCCGTTGCCTGCCGCGACGCGGGCACCGACGCGCTGTCGCTGATCAACACTTTGCTTGGAATGCGGATCGACACGGAGACGCGCCGCCCGGTTCTTCGGATGAACACCGGCGGACTGTCGGGCAGCGGCATTTTCCCGGTGGCGGTGCGCTGCGTGTGGCAGGTTGCCGCCGCGACGGGATTGCCGATTATTGGGATGGGCGGCGTTTCGAGCGGCTCGGACGTGGCGGAAATGATGATGGCGGGNNCGGGCGCGTCGGCGGTCGGAATCGGCACCGTTTTGTTTCGCGAGCCGGACGCGTCGGTGCGGATCTTGCGGGAGCTGGATGAGTGGCGTAAAACCCACTCTGTGACACACATATCCGAATTAACGGGGAGCGTAAGAGCATTTTGACGCGATTGTATTTAATTCGTCACGCCGAAGCGGAGGGGAATCTTTTCCGGCGGGCGCATGGGCAATTCGACAGTTTGCTGACCAAAAACGGGCTTCTGCAAACCGAACGTCTCGGCGAATGGTTTACGCGGAGACCTGTTGAAGCGGTGTACGCAAGTGACCTCTACCGCGCGCGCAGGACGGCGGAAGCGGTCGCGGCGGCGTGCCGGAAGACGGTTGTCACCGACCCCGCGTTGCGCGAGATCCATTTGGGAGAATGGGAAGACCTGACGTGGGGAGAGATCGTGAAAAACTGCCCGGACTATATGGCGTGGTTCGACGGCGAGAGAAGCGACATTGTCGTCAAGGGCGCGGAGACATACATAGGCGCGCGGGAGCGGCTGAGGTCTGCGATTGCGCGCATTGCGGCAATACATGACGGGCAGGACATCGCCGTTGTGTCGCACGGCTGCGTGATTCGTTCGCTGCTGATCGCGCTATCTGGCGGGAATATACCGCATCTGGACAACGCTTCGGTGTCCTGCGTAGAATGGGACGGAGACGACGCGCGTGTCGTGAGTATTGGGGAGAACCGCTATTTGGGAGAACTGTCCACCCACGCGAAACAAGCTTGGTGGCGCAATGACCCGAATCACGCGCATGACGCGGAGCTTTGGTATGAACCTATACGGCTTCCGCGAGACGCCTCCGCGGCGATGGAGTACAGCCGTCTGGCATGGGAAACGGTTTACGGGACGACGGACGGATTTCACGAGGACAAGAGCGCCCGCGCCCACATGGAATCCTTTGAAACGCATCCGCGTTTTTTGCAGTTTGTGATGGACCGGAAGAAACGGATCGGGTTTTTGCATATGCGCGATACCGGGCGGCTTTCTGATTCCGACGGGCATATCGCGCTGATTTATCTCGATCCCGACCGGCGCGCACGGGGGTTGGGTGCGCAGCTGCTGGGCGAAGCCATCAGCGTCGCCCGTAAAATGGGGAGGACTGGGTTGTCTCTTCGGGTCTATCACCAAAACGCGCCCGCAATAGCGCTTTACCGTAAAATGGGCTTTACCCTAAGCGGCTCCGAGCAAGGGCTGTTCGGCACGATTCTTCAAATGCGGCTGCCGATTGCCGTGCCGGATTGCAAGGTGTTAAACAAAATCGGTTGACAACCGCGCACCTATACGATATAATGCATAGCAAGTGAATATTGGTTTTTGAATTCGGAGAAGTACTCAAGTGGCCGAAGAGGCGCCCCTGCTAAGGGCGTAGGCGTGTTAAAGCGCGCGAGGGTTCAAATCCCTCCTTCTCCGCCAAATCATTCAATATCCGAACCCCCCGTTTTGTATTTATTGACGGGTTGTTTGGAATTGTCATTCATCGGTAAATCGCGCTCCCGCAAAACGCAAAAAACTTCCGGCAGCAGCGCGACAAGTGCCATCGCGAGCGCGTCCGCGATGGCGATGCCGACCCGTCCCCACAGTACTTTCCACTTGTGCCCCGCCATAATTAAGAAATCCCGCAGTCGTTGAGATTGCGGGATTGTTCTTTTATCGCAACGTGTTCGGAGCTATTTTGGTGTTGCAACAACGAGAGCAATCCCGCAAATATTTTGCGTCGTTAGCATTCCCGCAAAGATCATATGCTAATGATATTGCTAACCGAAACAGGCGACATTAATCTTCAATAAGCCCGGAGCGGTTATGTATGCAACCGTTCGTTTTTTACGGCGCGGCTCAGTTCCTCTTGTCTCTGTATAAGGTCAGATACATCACACTTCAGCGCTTCACAAATCAACTCAAGATGATCGAGGCTAATACTATCCACCAACTCATTGTAGTAGCTCCCTATTGTTGACGGGCGGATCCCCGTCATACGGGCGAGTTTGGCCTGTGATATTCGCCTTTCACCTAACCGCGCAGACAGTAGCAATCTAACAGCCATTTTTGTAATTCCCCCAAAATGTTAAAATCCCGCGAAAATAAAAA
>DBDP01000059.1:6663-8741 GCA_002293625.1 Clostridiales bacterium UBA929
GCATCTATCTTCGCGGGTAAGGCGCTCGCACTTGGTTGCCGCCAGTGCGGGTGCCGATAATTATATTATACACATTATTTCCTGAAAAAACGAATTTCTTCGTGAAAACCCCCTCTCACTTCGTGAAAAGCTAAAAAGCAGATATTAGCGTAAGTGGTACGTTACACACAGTGATATTGTTTACAAAAAATAACGGCTCCAGCAGCGAATTACCGCCACAAGAGCCGTCAAATTAAAGCAAATTATCACCCGCTCCGCTCCCCTCGTCCCCGGCAAAAGGAATACCGTTCGCGTCCACGCCGTACATGTTCCGGCTGTGCTTTTCAAACGCGCTCTTGCTCGCGTAAGTAATCAGATACCCGATACACGCCATAAACACCGTATTTGTCATGTCGGTTAACGGCTGCTTATCAAACGCGGATAATGTAATCGACGCGATCACCGACAACGTCGCGATTACCACCGCCCATAGCGCAATGAGTTTCGACGTATCTATCTTCTTTCGCGTCTCTGCCGGAGGCGGCTTCCGTCGGCGCGACAGAAACGCCAGTAACCCGAACAGAAGCACCCCGCCGCCCGCGCCGCAGAGAGACGGTAAAATCAACGTCCACATCTACTCGTCACTCCGTCCCGACTGTTATCTGTTAACTGTTCGCTGTTCACTGTCCGTCACCCTAAATCAGCCGGCAGCGCGCGCAGGTCGGCAACCAAGTCCTCAACGAAGCCGTTGCCGCCAAGCTCTTGATATTGCTTGTGCATATCAAGAACGCACTCCAGCGTCAGCCTCCCGATCTTTCCGGCTTTGGTGTAGTCCTCGTGCGCCCGGACGATGGAATACTTCAACGCGGCGCGGGTCGCTGCGTTGTTGCTGTCCAGCGACTTCTTGAGCGCGTCCAGCGGCGCGGTATGTAGCTTCGCGATTCGCTTGATTTGCCGGATGAGCAGAGCGCCCACCGTCGCGAACGCGGCGACAGAGCTTGCCGCCGCGCCCCAGTCTTTTAGCCATTGTAAGAATTCCATCATTCCATTCCCCCGTCCAAATTGTCCATTGTCAATTATCAATTGTCAATTGCCACATCGTATACCTCGGCTTCTCTTCCCCGTACAGCACATACCGCAAGCGGTCGTCCAGCGTGATCCCCACGACGGACAGCGGCACCCACAGCAGGCTATAGAGCAAGCACACCTGCCCCAGCAGATTCAGCGGCTGGTTGCTGTAATCCCAAACACCCAAACCAAGCCACAGATTGACGACGCACCCGCAAAGTAGCTCCGCCAACGTCACGACGACGGCGCCGATCAGCGCCTGCCACACAAGCCCCAGCTCCCACGGGAAAAACTCGTTTATGCCGCCGAGCAGCACAAAGCACAGACCGCCCAAAATGTACATGGAGGGGTGACTGTGACCCCTCCATAAAAGCTCTATTATGTAATAGATGAACCCGCCGACGATACCGAGTACCAGTGTCCGTATGATTTTTGTCATGTTTACCGCCTCTCCTGTAGGGGCGATTCTAAATCGCCCGCCGTAACCCTCATCCCCATTGTTTCTTGTGGCGCGCCGGGTCGTCGCGCCCTACGTAGCCCACCGTAATCCCCGTCCTCGTTGTTAACTGTTCGTTGTTAACTGCCGCACGCTTGCGGCAAGATCGTCCGGCAGCTCCGCCCCGTACCCCATCCCCTCCAGCTCCTCCAACGTCGCGCGGGCGATCCACGCGTTCAGATGGTTGCAGTAGGTGCGGTGATAGAACACATGCGAAACGGCTGCGTTCGCTACCTCCATGAACTCTGCTGTAGTGTACAGACGGCACAGTTCCCCGTCCGCGTGATACGGCACCGACTCCGCGCCGGTACTCACCGTCTGCGTCTGCGCCATGATCTCGGTTTGGTCATGTTCGGTCAAGCTGTAACGCTTCCCGCCGACCTCCACTCCGGCATAGATGGCTTGGGAGCAGAGGACGCCCATCTCCGCTTTCTTCGCGGCGCGTACCTGTTCAACGTCACCCCAGTCCTCCGGCGGGGTGACGCCCAGCTTACGCAGCGCAAGACCCCGCACACTGTCTTCCCTATGTTCGATA
>DBDP01000129.1:0-13863 GCA_002293625.1 Clostridiales bacterium UBA929
GACTTGGGTCACTACATAACAGGGAGGGGTGCGGCATGAAAAAAAAACTCGCGCTGGTATTAGCGGTTCTGCTGCCCCTCTTGCTTCTGACGCTCCCGCGAGCGGCAGCCGACCAGCCTTTGTATTTCATGGTTGTAAACAACACCGTAACCACTATTGGTCCGGAAGGTCCGCCATACGGTCTTTATATGTCGGGCGAATGGATGATGGTTCCCCTCAGTCCGCTGACCGACGCGTCAAACGGTTTAAGACTCCATTCTGTGTGGTCGGAGCAAGACAAACGCCTCACCATCTATGACGGCAGCGGAGCGCAGCTGACCTTCGAATACGGGCAAGGAACGGCGTTCAGCGGATCGGAGCAGTACACCGCTCCGTTGCAGCGGTTTAACGCGCGGTATTTTGTGCCGGTCGACCTAATCTGCGAAATCTTCGGGTTATACCGCGGCGAGGAGACGGAAACCGAATGGGGCGTGATGGTGCGTATATCTGCGCTCCCTCTTCAGTTTGAGGATGACGAATATCTGCGAATCTTCCGCAGTAACATCCAAGACGCTTACGACGAATACATGCGGGAGAACGCGCCGCCGTCCCCGCGACCGGGCGTTTCTTCCCCGTCTCCGATCAACCCCTCGCCAAGTTCTCCGCCCAGTCCGTCCGCGCCGGTGTTGAATTCCGTTTCGGTCTACCTTACCTTTAACGGCGCGCCGAACGCTTCGACCGCACCGCTGCTGGATTTTTTGGAGCAGAACGACCTGCCGGCGCTCTTCTTCCTGCCGCCCGAGAGCATCCAAAGCGATCCGGCATTGACGCGGCGGATTGTCGCGCTGCATCACGCCGGGCTGCTGCTGGACGTTCCCGAAGGGGAAGCGTTGCTCGGTGCCATCCACGACGGCAACGATCTGTTGCGCGAGACCGCTTTAGTCAAAACATGGTTCGTCCGCACGGAAAACGCCCCGTCCGATTCGATGGGTTACCAGTTTTGGGGCGAAACCGTTTCCTTTTCGGAGGAAGAAACCGCCGAAGATATAATAAAAAGCGCGGAACCCCTTTTGGTAAAAACGAAAGAACCCTCCACCGTCGTGTTTTCGTTTCCGCACTGCGAAAACGTTCTCGAAGCGCTCAAAACCCTAACTCAGTTGTTTGGCGAGCACGAAAGCGAACTGGACGTAATCTTGCCGGGCGAATTGCCGGACGTTTGACACATATACCATGTGCAACGCATATTATGAATCATTAGATTTTGAGAGGAAGATGCGCCATGAAGGTTATCCTGACGCAAAGCTATGAGGAGAGCGCCGAGAAGGGCGCGGAAGTGATTCTGAGCGCGCTGTCGCGCAAGCCCGACCTTCTGCTGGGGTTAGCCACCGGCGACACGCCGGTGGGGATTTACCGCCGTATCTGCGAGGCGCATAGCGCCGAAAAAGCAGATTTTTCCCGCGCGAGCAGTGTAAATTTAGACGAATACGTCGGCTGCCGCGAGGAAAACAGCTACCGCCGCTTTATGGACGACAACCTGTTTTCAAAAATCAACATACCCCGCGAACGCATCACCATCGCCGACCATACCGCCGACCCCGCCGCCGAGGTGGAGAGACTGCGCGGGTTTTTTGAGACCCATACCGTAGACTTACAGCTTTTGGGGATCGGTCCGAACGGACACATCGGCTTCAACGAACCGGACGACGCGCTGGAGCCTCTTGTTCACATCACGCCGCTCGCAAAATCCACGATGGACGCCAACGCGCACTGGTTCGCCGACGGCGTCGTCCCCGAACGCGCCATCACAATGGGAATGGGCGATATTTTACGCGCCCGCTCAATCCTCCTTGTGGTGAAGGGGGAGAGCAAGCGCGCTGTTTTGCGTGAACTGCTGGACGGCGGAAAGGTTACGACGCGTAACCCGTCCACCTTCCTGCTTCTGCACCCCGACGTGACGCTGATCACGGAAAAGTCTCTTACGGTCTAATCAATAGCGCCGCCGCGTACAGAACCAGCAAATGCACCGGGTAGAACAGATACAAAATCTTTCTCGCGGCGTTGCCGCCGCGTCCTTTCGCTCCCGAATAGGCGCTGATTGGGATTACCGCCGCGACCGCGCCCATGGATATCGCGGCATTCCTAAACAGGCTGCCGGAGAACATCATCGTCACGGCCAGCAGCAACGCACCGACCGCCAGAGCCACGGCTATCTGGCGGTTTTGCTTGCGGAAAAAGTAAAATACATAGATATAGTATACGCCGAAAAAGCCGTAATCGGCATTAATCAGCGTAGCGGCTATCCCCGCCGCGAGAATCGCCGCGAGTGCTGCCTCTTTGCGCCCCTGTGCCGCGAAGGTATCAAACAGCATTATGCCAAGCAGCCCTAAAAAGAGGGTGAAGCCCACATTCTGCGCCGAAAGGTTCACCCAACCGCCCAAAAATACAAGGTCGTCCGTGGTATTGCTCACGACAGAAATGAAAAAGTCAAAGGGAACCTCGCTGATAAGGGCGAAAATCCCCAACCGGAGCAGATACTTTTTTGCGTTCCGCGTGTAAAAAAGCCCTTCCGCAATCATGAAGCAAAAGAGCGGCATCGCGACCCGCCCCACCGTACGGCAGAGGAGATACACCGGCAGCGGCATCTCGCTGCCGAGCGCCGCGCCGACATGGTCGATCACCATCGTGACGACCGCGATGATTTTCAACGCAAAGGCGGACACCTATTCGTCCTCGTCTTCTTCGGCGTCTTCTTCCTCATCGTCTTCTATCCGCTCCAAGAAGAGATTGTACACCTCTTCAAGAAGCAGCTCGTCCTGTACTTCTTCCAGCATTTCTACGCCGTCAACCTCCACCGTCGTCATAATCACAACGGCGATTTCGTCTTCCGCGCTCTCCGGGTCGGACATGCCGAACGCCATATAGGTTTCGCCATCATGCTCCAGCGTGTCCAGATGCTCCAGCTCAACTTCGTTGCCTTCCTCATCGGTCAGTGTGATAAAATCGCTGCCGTATTCCTCGCTCACAGCGGTGTCCTCCTGCTTCTTTTGTTTTGTTGGATTCCGCCCGTATTGTACACCATATGAAGGGTGATTGCAAGGGTTAAACCATCCAATCTTCAATCGGCATCTCTTCCACATATTGAAACTCGCGGGTATTGTTTGTAACAAGAGCGAGACCGAGAGATTTTGCGTGGGCTGCTATCAGCGTATCGCGCTCTCCGATCGGTTTTCCGGCACGTTTTAACTTAACCCGCACCCTCCCGTACTCGGTAGCTGCCAGAGTGTCAAATGGGAGTGTATCCACCGTAGCGAAAAAAGCGCGTAGAGTTTCTGCGTTCTCTTCCGGCATTTTGCTATTTTCAACGCCGTACCATAGTTCTGCTTCGGTTATGGCGGAAATCGCGAGACCAAAAGGGTGTTCGGCAATAAATCGGGCGCGGACTTTCTCGTTATTTTTGTTTATCACAAAAATACATGTGTTAGTATCAAGCATGTATTTCATAACAGCGATTCCCTGTCATTTTCATGGGTTGCGGTATATTTGGCGTCCTCCTGTCTTGCTTCTAGAATGGATTCATAGACATCATCGGTCAGCGGCTCGGAACGAAGAAAGTTTTCGAGTGCCTTATCGGTTTGATAGAGCATCACGATGTCACCAACCTTTTTAACGGCGACTTCCTTGCCGGGAAACCGGCAGAATTTAGGTAAACGGACAGCTTGGCTACCGCCGCTTGTAAATAATTTCGCTGTTTCCATATTCGCATCACCTCGGTAATAGTATATACATGTGTAGCTACTTTGTCAAGCGGTGAGGTATGAACCGCCCCGATCCGGCGAATACTTCCTTGTATAGGCATGTTGATCATTGCCCGCTTCGCCTTGTGATGCCGCGCCAGAGGCGCCTGTTCACAAGAGCTTCACTCGTTCGCCTTGCAGGCGAACACGCAATTCTCAACACTTCATTCACAGGGAGGTTGATACGAATGAACCGGCACCGCTTTCACTCCGACATGGAGATGGCGTGGGAACTGCGCCCCGACACCGATGAAACGCCGGGTAGCCGCGCGCATACCAACCGTTTCACGAAGCCCGCTCCGCAGAATATGAAAAAAGCTGAAAAACAGCCTGCGGATTTGAAAAACAGAGAAAACGGGAGCTGACGCAGTCTCCCGCGTCATATTGGTCAGAACAGGTCAATTTTCAACATTGCAGTCTGACCATTCCTGATGTATCATATGGTCAGACTTAGTCAAACAAGAAGGTCAAAAAGGTGATGAGTCCAATGGGTTTATCCGATATCATAGCGCAGTTTATCCTTTCGGGGCTGGAAAACTCCGACGGCGCGCTGGAGCTTTCGCGCGGCACCCTCGCGGAGCGCTTCGGCTGTGTCCCGAGCCAGATCAACTATGTGCTGACGACGCGTTTCACGCCGGAACACGGCTACATTATTGAAACCAAGCGCGGCGGCGGCGGGTATATCCGCATCACGCGCGTCCGGCTGTCGCCGCAGACGCTGATTATGCACACCGTCAACACCGTCGGCGAAAGTCTCGACGCCGCGACCGCTGCCGCGCTTTTAGAGAACCTGCGCGAGGTTTTGGAGGAGCCGCTCCCCGCCGTCATCGGCGCGGCCTGTTCCGACCGCTCTCTGCGTTCTTTGGAGCAGCCGCTGCGCGACCAAATACGCGCTTCGGTTTTGAAGCAGTGCCTGTTACACATTTCATAGAAAGGGGAGCATTATGTATTTCATTCACTCGATCCCGCAGCCCGACCCAAAACCCTGCCCCGCCTGCGGCATTACGCTTGCGGAGATTTCCCAAAGCGGGCGGGCGGGCTGCCCCGATTGTTACAGCTTTTTTTCCGATCGCCTGACTCCCTACATTCGCCGCGTCCACGGTCCGGCGGCGCATACCGGGCATATCCCCCGCAGCGCGGGAACACATATCGCCCAAAAGCGGAGGCTCGCCGAACTGCGCGAGCAACTGAATGCCGCCATCGCGCGGCAGGAGTTTGAGGAATGCGCAAAACTGCGGGACGAAATCGCGGCTCTCAGCGCAGGAGAGGAGGCGGAGAAGTGAATAACAGCATCGTATCCTACCGCGTGCGGCTCGCGCGTAACCTTCGCGGCATTCCG
Source organism: Clostridiales bacterium UBA929 (assembly GCA_002293625.1). GTDB lineage: Bacteria > Bacillota > Clostridia > Oscillospirales > UBA929 > UBA929. The sequence continues at coordinate 5,113 of DBDP01000129.1, forward strand.
TTCCCGAACCGTATGGACGAGAAAGCCCGGAACGCGCTGATTGAAGGCATCGCGGAAACCGTTGCCTCCGCCGCCGCCGGGCAGGTGTTTGCCTATCTCCCGCTGGATCAAAACAATAAAGGGAAAGCGAGGGCGCTGACCGAACGGCACTTAATCAGCCCGGAGTTCGCGGCGGAAGACGCTCCGCACGGCGTCCTGTTGTCGGGCGACAAGTCCCTCTCCGTCATGCTCTGCGAGGAAGACCATCTGCGCATCCAAGCCTTCGGCTCCGACCTCGCCGTATGTCTGACGGCGGCGCAGGACATAGAAACCCTGATCGACGAAGCCTTCCCGCTGGCTTTTGACGAATCGCTCGGTTACCTCACCGCCTGCCCCACCAATCTCGGCACGGGGCTTCGCGCTTCCGCGCTGATGCATCTGCCCGCCCTGACCGAAACGCACTCAATGCGCCGCCTGATCCAGCAAGCGGGAGCGTCCGGTCTTGCGGTGCGGGGAATATACGGAGAAGGAACGCAGGCGGCGTGGGGTTACTATCAAATCTCCAACGCCGTTACCTTGGGTCTGACCGAGCAGGAGATCATCGGGGTGCTGCGCGAGGTAACCGTGAAGATTGACGAGCGCGAACGTCAGGCGCGTCAGGCGCTCTACGACAACGACCCCGTTCGGATGGAAGACCGAATTTGGCGCGCTGCCGGCACGCTGACCCACGCCCGCCGCATCTCCACGCACGAGGCGATGGAAACCCTTTCGGTATTACGGATGGGAATCCCGCTCGGCATCTTCCCCGGTCTGGACGAAACGGCCGTCGATTCTATGGAAATCTGGCCGGGATGTCTGACCGAGGCGAAGGGACCGTTCAAGGACAAAGCCTCACGGGACGAAGCGCGCGCCGCGACGCTGCGCGAAGCGTTAAAAACTATCCATAACCCATAAAAGCAACCCTATGGAGGAGATAAAATGAACAACAGATTCACGCAAAAAGCCAACGCCGTTCTGCGCCTCGCCCACGAAGCCGCCGCGGAACTGGGGCACGGTTATGTCGGCACCGAGCATATCCTGCTGGGACTTTGCCGCGAGACGGAGGGCGTGGCGTCGCACGCGCTCGGCGGCGCGGGTGTTAAGGACGACGCGCTGACGCAAAAAGCCGTCGAGATTGTCGGACGGGGCGAGGCGGGGCAAAAACCCTTACAGGGGCTTACGCCGCGCGCCAAGCGGGTCGTCGATATCGCGGGCAGCGAAGCCGCCCGTTTGGGGCATCATTTCGTCGGCACCGAACATCTGCTGATGGGTGTGCTGCATGAAAGCGATTCAATCGCCTCGCGGATGCTGATCTCCCTCGGCGTCGATGTCCGCAAGCTCTACAACGAGCTTCTGCAAACGGTCGGCGCGCCGCAGGGCAAAGAAAACGCGCCGTCTAAACGCGGCGGCGACCTGCGCGTTCTGTCGCAGTTTTCCAAAAACCTGACCGAGTCGGCGCGGGAAGGGCGGCTGGATCCCGTGATCGGGCGGGAAAAGGAAATATCCCGCGTGATTCAGATCCTCTCGCGCCGCACCAAAAACAATCCTGTTTTAATCGGGGAGCCGGGCGTGGGCAAAACCGCCGTCGCCGAAGGGCTGGCGCAGCGCATTACCGACGGCGACACACCCGAGCATCTGCGCGGTTGCCGTCTGCTCTCGCTGGATCTCTCGGCGATGGTCGCCGGAACCAAGTACAGGGGAGAGTTTGAGGAACGCCTTAAAGCCGCGATGGAAGAGGTAAAGAGCGCCGGAAACGTAATCCTGTTCATCGACGAGCTGCACACCCTTGTCGGCGCGGGCGCCGCCGAAGGCGCTATCGACGCGGCGAACATCCTCAAGCCCGCGCTCGCGCGGGGTGAGATTCAGGTCATCGGTGCGACTACAATGGAGGAATACCGCAAGTATGTGGAAAAAGACAAGGCTTTGGAGCGCCGTTTTGAGCCAGTGACCGTCGGGGAACCCACGCCGGAGGAAACGGTCGGGATTTTGCACGGTCTGCGGGACAAATACGAGGCGCACCACAAGGTGAAACTTACCGACGCCGCGCTGCAAGCGGCGGTGACCCTCTCTGTCCGCTACATCGCCGACCGCTTTCTGCCGGACAAGGCCATCGACCTCATCGACGAGGCGGCTTCCCGCCTGCGGATGAACGCCCAAACCGCGCCGCCCGACCTGCGGGCGATGGAAGAGCGTCTGTCGGCGCTCCAAACCGAAAAGGACGCGGCGGTCACCTCCCAGCGCTTTGAAGAGGCCGCCCGTCTGCGCGACGAGGAGCGGACGCTGTCCGAAGAACTGAACGCGCAGCGCGGGGAGTGGAAAAAGAAGAGCGGCGGGGAGGTTTTGGAAGAGGACGTGGCCGCTGTCGTATCCCTTTGGACAGGGATCCCCGTTACCCGCCTGACCGAGGACGAGAGCGAGCGTCTGCTCCGTATGGAGGAGATTTTGCACCAGCGCGTGGTGGGTCAGGAAGAAGCGGTCGGCGCGGTGGCACGCGCCATCCGCCGGGGGCGGGTAGGGTTGAAAGACCCCAAACGTCCCGCCGGAAGTTTCATCTTCCTCGGTCCGACCGGCGTGGGGAAGACGGAGCTTTGCAAGGCGCTGGCTGAGGTGCTGTTCGGTGACGAAAACGCCATGATCCGCGTTGACATGTCCGAGTTTATGGAGAAGCATACCGTCTCCAAGCTGATCGGTTCCCCGCCGGGATATGTGGGTTACGACGAGGCGGGCGGCCTGACCGAGAAGATCCGCCGGAAACCGTATACGGTGGTTCTCTTTGACGAGATAGAGAAGGCGCACCCCGACGTATTCAACCTGCTGCTGCAAATCCTCGAGGACGGCGTACTGACCGACAGCCATGGGCGGCGGGTTTCGTTCCGCGACGCAATTGTGGTGATGACCTCCAACCTCGGCGCGCGCAACATCACCGAACCGGGGAAAACGATGGGGTTCACACACGCCGAGCGTGTGATGTCCGACGACGCCATCCGCGAAGCCGTGACGAAAGAGCTAAAGCAGGCCTTCCGCCCAGAATTCATCAACCGCGTGGACGAGATTATCGTATTCCAAAAGCTGACGAAAGAGCAGATCCGCTCGATCGCCGAAAAAATGCTCGCGCCGCTGATCGAACGCGTCAAAAGTCTCGGCATCACACTGACGGTACATTCGGAGGTGCTGGACTGGCTTTCGGAGAAGGGCTACGACCCCGTGATGGGGGCGCGCCCGCTGAGACGCGCCATACAGGCGGAGATCGAAGATAAACTGGCGGAAAAGATGCTCTCAAAACAATTGACAATTGACAATGTACAATTGACAATGCAAGACGGACAGCCGGTGATTTCGTGACATTGCGCGGCGACATCCCCCGGCGGCGTTGCCATATCTTCTCGTGCGATGAATACCGCGGACGACCGAGGGCGGTCGTCCCTACCGGGGACGTGGGTAACAGCGGGCGATTGCGAATCGCCCCTACATAGGGAGGACAGCATGGCAGACATCATGAAAATTTTTCTTAGAAACGGCGCGATACGCGCAGCGCCGGTGCGGACGGATGCCGCGATGGCATACGCGACCGAGCGGATGAAAAGCCGTTTCTCCCGTTTGCCGTTTGCTCCCACCCACGCAATCGTCGCAGTATTCGCCGGCAGGCCGTACATCGGGGCGCGGGGAGGGGATTACAGCGAAAACGAGGCACGGCTGCGCCTCGCGTGCGATGAGTTTTCGGGGCTGCACCCTGAGTATCTGTTTTATGTCTCCGCGAACGCCTACCCTTTACCGGCGGTGCAGGCGGCGCGGCTGGCGGGACTTGGATGGATCGGGCTGAACGGACTGTTGAACGTCCCGGGAGTCGGCTCCTCGGTAACCATCGGGGCTGTCCTGACCGATCTGCCGATGCCTGTCGGCGAAGAAAGCGGATATTGCGCCCAATGCGGCTTATGCGTCCGAAGCTGCCCCACCGCCGCGCTCACCCGCGAAAACGGCGTCAGGCGTTTCGAGCGCGAAAAATGCCTCTCGCACCGCCGCCAAAAAGAGGGGCTGCCCTTAAGCCGCGAGGGCTACTACGGCTGCGACATCTGCCAAGACGTTTGCCCGTATGCTACCTACTCATAATCATCGCCATCAGATCCCGGCGGGAGATACCCAGAATGTGCGCCTCTTCCAGCGTCTCCTTCAAAAGCCCCTCGCGGAACGCCTCCCGCCGCTCCTCAATGACACGCTCGCGCGCGCCCTCCGCAACGAAAAGACCGATCCCCCGCTTCTTTTGCAGGATCCCCCGCGCCGTCAGTACGGCGACACCCCGCGCCGCCGTCGCCGGATTGATTTCATACTGCTCCGCCACCTGATGGGTGCTGGGCACGACGGCTCCCTCCCGCAGTTTCCCCTCCATGATGGCGTTTTCCAAATCCCGCGCAACGCCCAGATAGATTTTCCCTTCCATAAGCAAGCTCCCCCGTCTCTTATGTCTGATATGCTTATCCTACCCTCTGACGGATCAATTGTCAAGCGGCGTCAAAACGCCTTGACAAACGAGGGGTTTTACGGTAGAGTATGTTTGGCACTCTGGCAATCCGAGTGCTAAAAGGAGATGGAAGTATCGACGGGCGCAAGAAGATGATCCTCAAAGCGGTCATCGATCACTATATCAGGAGCGCCGAACCGGTCGGCTCCAAAACGCTTTCGGGGCAGCCGGGTCTGGACATCTCTCCGGCGACCCTGCGCAACGAAATGGCCTCGCTGGAGGCGATGGGGTTTCTGGAGCAGCCGCACACGTCGGCAGGGCGCGTACCCACACCGAGCGGCTACCGCGTTTACGTAGACGAGTTGATGCCGGAGCATAGTCTGCCCCCCGAGGAGCAAAATACCATCGATCAGGTGACAAGGCTCCGCATGTCCGAGCTTGACAACCTGCTCAACCGCGCGAGCCGCCTGATTGCCGACTTGACGCGCTACGCCACCGTGACGGCGGCGGGACCCGCGGCACGCGAGGAACATGTTTATGTCTCCGGGGAAGCAAACCTGCTGGATTACCCCGAATTTCAAGACCTCATGCGGGCGCGGCGGACGCTGGAATACATCACCGAGCAGAGGGCGTCCCTCATCCGTTCCGCGCCGGTTTGGGAGCGCGATGGCATCCGCGTCGTCATCGGGCCGGAAAACGCCGCGACCGAACTGAGCGACGCCTCGGTGCTGATGGCGACGTACCCCGTAGGCGGCGGTGCGCGCGGCATGATCGGGATCGTCGGTCCCACCCGAATGGACTACAGCCGCATGGTTTCGCGTTTACGCTACTTTGCAGAGAAGCTTACCGAAATGACAGAGTAGGAAGCTCAATAAAACTCTGTGTTCGCCGCAGGCGAACGAGCGAAGCGCTTGCGAGCAGGTGCCTGTGGCGCGGTGTCGCAAGCCGGAGCGGAGAGTTTTTTGAGTGACACAATAAACACCAAGGAAAGGATGGAACGGCATGGCAAAAAAGAACCCTCCCGCCGCGGAGGAGACAGAGGTACCCGAAACGCCGCAGGAACAGGCGCTGTCCGCCGACGCCGAAGTTTGGAAAGACACGGCGCTGCGAGCGCAGGCGGATCTCGTAAATTTCCGCAACCGCACTCAGCGAGAGCGGGAGCAGCTTTGGAGCGAAGCCCGCGCCGACACCGTAACGCAGTTTCTCCCCGTGATTGACAATTTGGAACGTGCGCTGGAAGCGCCCTGCTCCGACGAAACGTATAAACAGGGTGTGGAACTGACCCTCCGTCAGTTTACCGAAATACTCGCGAAGCTGGGAGCCGCCGAAATCGAAGCGCTGGATAAACCGTTCGACCCCCAGCTGATGGACGCCGTGATGCACGAAGAAGCCGAAGGCGTCGCCGAAAGCATCGTTACGCAGGTTTTCCAAAAAGGCTACCGCATCGCCGACCGTGTCCTGCGCCACGCCGTCGTGAAAGTGGCGAATTAAACGGGAGGGATGACCCCGCCCCTACGAAATAACAGAAAGGAAAAAGAACTATGTCTAAAGTTATCGGAATCGATCTCGGAACCACCAACTCGTGCGTGGCCGTGATGGAGGGCGGCGAAGCCGTCGTTATCGCGAACGCCGAGGGCGCGCGCACCACCCCTTCCGTCGTCGCCTTTTCCAAGGGCGGCGAACGCATGGTGGGGCAGGTCGCGAAGCGCCAAGCCATCACAAACCCCGACCGCACCGTCAGCTCGGTTAAGCGCGAGATGGGTTCCGGCTATAAAGCCAACATCGACGGCAAGGGCTACACCCCACAGGAAATTTCGGCAATGATCCTCCAAAAACTCAAAGCCGATGCCGAAAGCTACCTCGGCGGCAAAGTCACCCAAGCCGTCATCACCGTCCCCGCCTACTTCACCGACGCGCAGCGGCAAGCGACCAAGGACGCCGGCACCATCGCCGGACTAGAAGTGCTGCGTATCATCAACGAGCCGACGGCGGCCGCGATGTCCTACGGGATCGACAAAGAGGACGACCAAAACATTTTGGTGTTCGACCTCGGCGGCGGCACCTTCGACGTTTCCGTCCTTGAAATCGGCGGCGAGGTAATTCAGGTACTCGCGACGGCGGGCAACAACCGTCTGGGCGGCGACGACTTTGATGACTGCGTGATGGAATGGATGGCTGCCGAATTCAAGCGCGATCAGGGCGTTGACTTGAAACAGGACCGCGTGGCGAAGCAGCGTCTGAAAGAAGCCGCCGAAAAAGCCAAGATTGAGCTTTCGGGCGTGACCTCCACCAATATTAATCTCCCCTATATCACCGCCGACGCCTCCGGTCCGAAGCACCTTGACATCACCCTCACCCGCGCGAAGTTCAACGAGCTGACGGCGCACCTCGTGAAAGCCACGATGGGTCCCACCCAACAGGCGCTGAAGGACTCCGGACTGAAGAACACCGCAATCTCCAAAGTTCTGCTGGTGGGCGGTTCGACCCGCATTCCGGCAATTCAGGAAGCCGTGCAGCAGTTTATCGGCAAGGAACCGTTCAAGGGCATCAACCCCGACGAATGCGTCGCGATGGGAGCCGCCATTCAAGGCGGCGTGCTGTCCGGCGACGTGAAGGATATTGTCTTGGTGGACGTAACTCCCCTCTCGCTCGGTATCGAGACGATGGGCGGCGTATTTACCAAGCTGATCGAACGCAACACCGCCATCCCGACCGAGAAGTCGCAGGTGTTCTCCACCGCCGCCGACGGACAGACCTCCGTTGAGGTTCACGTCTTACAGGGCGAGCGCGAAATGGCGCAGTACAACAAAACGCTGGGCCGCTTCCATTTGGACGGCATCCCGCCCGCGCCGCGCGGCGTCCCGCAGATCGAAGTCACCTTTGACATCGATAAAAACGGCATCGTCAACGTCACCGCCACCGATAAGGGGACCGGCAAGAAGCAGCATGTTACGATTACGGCGACGACCAGCATGTCTAAAGACGACATCGACCGCGCCGTTAAAGAGTCCGAGCAGCACGCCGAGGAGGACCGCAAACGCCGCGAGGGCGTAGACGCGCGTAACGAAGCCGACCAAATGCTCTACCAAAGCCGCAAGGCCCTTGACGAACTGGGCGACAAAGTCACCGAAGACGAGAAGAAACCCGTGCAGGATGCCGCGGCCGCGCTGGAGGAAGCCCTAAAAGGTGAGGACACCGCCGACATCCGCCAAAAGACCGAAGCGCTGGCGAAATCCTTCTATTCCATCAGCGAGAAGCTGTACGCGCAGCAGCATCAGGACGGCGACGGCAACCCGCCTCCCGACGCTGGCGCGCCCGGCGGAGACAACGTAGTGGACGCCGACTTTGAGGTTGTCGACGAAGACAAATAATCCAATGTCCCCGCATTTCGCGGGGACATTTCCGAGGTAGAGTGACATATGGCCGACAACAAGCGCGATTATTACGACATATTGGGCGTCCCTCGCACCGCCGATGAGGACGAGATTAAAAAAGCGTACCGTAAGGCGGCGCGGGAATGCCATCCCGATCTGCACCCTGGGGATAAAGAGAAGGAGCAGCGTTTTAAGGAAGCTAACGAAGCCTACGAAGTCCTGAGCGACAGCCAAAAGAAGTCGCTCTACGACCAATACGGCCACGCCGGAATCGATCCCAACTATGGGGCGGGCGCCGGAGGAGGCGGCTTTGGCGGTTTTGGGGACATTGACCTCGGCAGCATCTTCGAGAGTTTCTTCGGCGGCGGGTTTGGCGGCGGCGCGCGTGCCAATGCTCCCCGTAAGGGGCAGAGCATTCGCGCATCGCTCTCTCTCAGCTTTGAGGAAGCGGCTTTTGGATGTGATAAAGAGATTGAGATCCAACGCACCGACGCTTGCGGTGATTGCCACGGCAGCGGTGCGGCTAAGGGGTCGGTGGCGGAAATCTGCAAGCAATGCAACGGTTCGGGACAGGTGCGCACCAGTACGCGCACGCCGATGGGTATAATTTCGTCTTCCGGCGTGTGTCCTTCCTGCGGAGGAACAGGGAAAATCATTAAAACGCCCTGTCCAACCTGCAAAGGGAGCGGCGTTACGCGCCGCCGCGTTTCAATTGCCGTAAAAGTCCCCGCCGGTATCGACGACGGGCAGACCGTTTCTCTGCGCGGACAAGGCAACGCGGGCGCGCATCACGGCCCGTCGGGCGACGTCCTTGTCACTGTTTCGATACGCCCCCACCCCCTGTTCATTCGCGAAGGTACGACCGTACACTGCGAGATTCCGCTCACCTTCGCGCAGGCGGCG
>DBDP01000129.1:13958-14100 GCA_002293625.1 Clostridiales bacterium UBA929
GCTTGTGCATGTGGCGCTGGAAGTGCCGAAGCACTTGAGTAAAAAGCAAAAAGAAGCGCTGCTCGCGTTCGCCGGTTCCTGCGACGAAAAGAACCACCCGAAAGGAAAAGGGTTTTTTGAGAAGTTTAAGTAGGCGCACACA
>DBDP01000146.1 GCA_002293625.1 Clostridiales bacterium UBA929
GCGCGCTTGACGCTTGCCGCGTCAGCGGCGGAAGCGTCATTGCCACCGGCGCGTCCACTTTCTCGGGGTACACGGGCGCGCACGCCGGCGGCGTGGTAGGCTACGGCAACGGAAGCGCGATCACCGCCGCCGTCGTTATCGGCGTAAAAATAGAGAGCAGGACAAGCGGCTATGTCGGCGGGGTAGCGGGACGCTTGGACAATGTGAAGGCCACCGTCACCGGTGCCGAAGTCAGCGGGAACACCGACATCGACGGTGCGGGAAGCTATGTCGGCGGTATTGCGGGAGGAATACACGGAGCGATCAGCGGCGCGGTTATTGAGAGCGTTACGATTGATAACAGCGGCACCGATACCGGCGGCGTGGCCGGGGCGACGCACGGCGTGATCACAGACGCCGAAGTCATGGCGTACATCAACGGCAAAGGCGACCGCGTAGGCGGTGTCGCGGGAGCCAGCAGTACGCGAATTGGCGCTGCCGACGGTTCAAAGATCGCGGTCATCGGTACGACAATCCAAGGCGGGCGCAACAATGTCGGCGGCGTGGTCGGCTATAACGGCGGAATGGGCATCAGCGGTGCGGATTCCCCGAGGGTTATCAACGCAATGGTAAGCGACAGTACCGTCACCGCTGCCGGTATTAATGCGGGCGGCATTGCGGGCAATACGGCGGCGCAAGTCACCGGCGCGGTGTTCATTTATAGCGGCGCGGACATTTCGGTGAGCGGAAGCGGCAATGTCGGCGGTATCACGGGAAACAACGGCGGAATCGTCGATAACGTCCTCTACCTCGCTCTCGCGCCAAAGGACGATTCGGGTATGATCGTACCGATTACGGCGGGCAACACAGGCGGTGTCACAGACGCTTACTACCTTAGCGGTGCCTTTGTCCGCCCGGACGGAGCGGCGGACACTTCGCGCGGCGGCTACAACACAGAAACCCTCGCCGGGGCGGGCAGCCCCCTCGATACATGGCAGTTCTACAGCGAATTTACCGAGCTGAACCTCGGCGCGGGCTGGAAGCAGTACGCCGGCAGTGAGCTGAAGAGCAAAAACAATGTGGACAGCACCCACGCGGAATATAAAGCTATATACCCTTACCCAATTATCAACGCCCTCTCGGCGTATACGCCGGAAAACCCGGACTGGCCGATCGCGCTGCGCTCCCCGCAGGAACTCACCGGAACCGGCTTGTTCTACTATGAAATCCACGACGACAATCCGGCGTTTAAGCACAACGACTTCTTCCTCGACCCCGCCTCCGGGAGAATCGCCGAACCCAAGAATGGCGGCGTCGTCATCCATGACGGCTACGGAGTGGCGGTTGAGGGGGTTACGCCGGGTACATATACGCTGACAATGGGAAGACAAAGCGTGCATGAGGGGTACTTTTCAAATACGTATTCCTTTACGGTTGACGGGGAAACGGTAACGGGCACAAGCAGCCCCGCAAACAAAACCGGCGGGAATTTTACCTGCAAGATAAGCAACGGATGTCTGTATGTGTATTTCCGAAACAAAACCGTGGAGGAGTTATGCGGGGGCATGTATTTGGACATCAGCTTCAAAAAAGAGGGCGGCACGACCGAGTATGTACCGGCGGGCAGAAAGTATAATCTCCTTTTCGCCCCCGAAGGCTACACGGAGGACGGTACACCGGACGCGGCGGACGCTGTGAGCGATGATTATTATACGGTGCGCACACCGCGTCATATTTCCAACATATTCAATTATTACAACGGCGACAATACGGGCAGTTCCTTTATGGATTCCGAATATCTGCGAACGGCGAATTATACGCAGCAGCTGCATCTGGATTTCGCGGTATACAACAGGGAACTGGACTGCTCAAGCCCGGCGGCGAATCTCACCGATCCCGTAGTCGGCGATTTCCACCATAACGCTGTTATCCAGTATGGCGGCACCTATGACGGAAACGGCAAGGAAATTCGCAATATGAAGCTGCAAAACTCGTCGCGCGTGAACCTTGCACTCTTTGAGGTTATCGGTCCGGCGGGTATCGTAAAGAACCTCGTCTTGACGGACGCGGTGGTGAACGGGGGCAGCATCGTCGGTACCGTTGCCGGAAAGAATTACGGAACGATCAAAGACGTCATCGTCAAAAACGCTGCCGTCAGAGGCGCGGATTCGGTCGGCGGCGTCGCGGGAAGCGGCGAGTTTAACGGTACGTTTATGGGAACGATTCAAAACGCGACGGTTCTCGGAGGTTCCGTCAGCTGCGAAAGCTACGCCGCCGGCGGTATCGCGGCGTCGATGAAGAAGATCAGTAACGTCGTCATTGTCGGCACAATGATTACCGGAAACGGCGCGGGAGGCGTGACGGGGGATGTTTGGAACGCGGGTAACACGATCGACCACGCGCTCTTTATCGCGGACGCGCCGCCGAACTGGGCTGGCATTGTGCCGTTTGCGGCGAACGGAGCCGTTGACAATACGACCTGCTGGTATCTCAGCGGCGGCGGAAGGAACGCCGGAGTACCCATTGGCGGCGGCACTGCCAAAACCACAGAGGAAATGAAGACCGTCGCGGACGGCGCGGGCGGCGATGACTGGGACGGATGGACGACCAGCGCATCGTCCTACCCATATCCGATCCTAGAAGGTACGGACGCGTATTATCCACCCGCAAACTGGGCAGAAGTAACCGACGAGGGGATTTGGCAGACGGTAGTCGCGAAACTCGCGCTGCCCGCCCTGCCCTCGCAGGGTGATGTGTCGGCATCGGACAAGCAGGACGCGAACGGCGCAGAACCGCAGGGCGGCGTTACGGCATTCGCACTGACTCCCGTAACATTTTTGTTCGGGCGGCGTAAGGGCAAACGGGAGATATAAGCGAAGCGGGCAATTTTCAACATACCAATATAAAACAAGAAGGAGCAAACAGTATGTCAAACCAAATCCGCGCGATTATTTTCGATTTGGACGGCGTCATCGTCCATACCGACAGGTATCATTATCAGGCTTGGAAAGCGCTGGCCGACCGCTTGGGGATTCATTTTGACGAAAGCATCAACAACCGCCTGCGCGGCGTTTCCCGGCTTGAAAGCCTGAGCATTATTTTGGAGGGCAACGAGCTTTCCGCGTTGCCGCCCGGCGAAAAAACGGCGCTTGCCACCGAGAAGAACGAGACGTACAAGCAGCTTCTGCAGGCTATGACGCCCGCCGACCTGTCCGGCGAGGTAAAAGAAACGCTCGATGCGCTCCGGCAGCGGGGATACCGTCTCGCAATCGGCTCGTCCAGCCGCAATGCCCGCTTAATTCTTGACAAGATCGGGCTGGATGGCTTCTTTGACGAGATTTCCGACGGGAACAACATTGAAAACTCCAAACCGGATCCCGAGGTATTCCTCAAGGCGGCGGAGTTTTTGAAAATATCGCCGGAGGCTTGCGCCGTCGTGGAGGACGCCGACGCCGGGGTTGAAGCGGCGCACCGCGCCGGAATGAAAGCGGCCGCGATGGGCGACGCCGTTCGTTACGGTCACGGTGACTGGAACCTGCAAACGTTTCGTGATTTGCTGTCGCTGTTCCCATAATCGAAGTGTTGAAAATTGCATGTTCGCCTGCAAGGCGAACGAGTGAAGCGCAGACATGGCGTGACGAAACCGTCACGCCATGCTCACATTATCTATATTGTACGTACACTTTCCCGTTCCACCAAACGAACCGGCAGGACAATTTTTCGTTCGCGGATGGGTTTGCCCGTCAATTGGGCAAGCATCAGCTCGATGGCGACGATACCCTTTTCCGCCGCGTCCTGATGAACCGTAGTCAGACGCGGATATGTAATCTGGCTGAGGTAACTGTCGTCAAACCCCACGATGGATTTCTCTTCGGGAATGCTTACCCCCGCTTCGCGTAAGCCGGACATAATCCCGGCCGCCAAAATATCGGCGGTGGAAAAAATAGCCGTGATGTCCTTCCTTTTGCTAAGTAAATGTCCGAGACGAATCCCTTCGCCGATCGAGATCTCCTGCTCAAACACCATCTCGGGATTAAAGGGTACGCCAAACTCCTGAAGCGCCTGTAAATAACCCAGCATACGGTGCGACACCACCCCGCCCCTGCGCATGAAAGGCGACGTGAAGGCGATGACGCGGTGTCCCCGCTCCAAGAGATGACGCGTTGCGAGATATGCGCCTTTTTTATCCTCCAGCCCAACGTTGCAGACGTCCGGCTTGTCGATGTAGCTGTCGATCAGCACAAAAGGCGTTTTCATCGCGTATACGTACTCAAAAAACTCGTCTTGAAACAAACCGGTAAAAATCATTCCGGCGAGGTTCCAGTTTCTGCGTATCTCCTCAAGCCCGCGCGTATCCTCCACCGTACGCACCATAAGGAAAAATTCCCGTTCGCGTACCCGATCCTCAATACTGCCCATAAAGGTGTTGTGAAACGGGTCGGCCATAAAGCCGCCGCTGACCCGGTAGACCAAATGGTTGATAATTCCGATGATGGGCGACACGTTTTTCGCGAGTGTACGCGCCGTCATGCTGGGAATATAGTTTTCGCGGGCGATGATGGCTTGTATCCTCGAAACCATCTCCGGCGAAGCTCGGTTTTTCTTATTATTGATTACGTTGGAGACGGTGGTGGCGCTCACTCCCGCCTCGCGCGCTATATCTTTCAGCGTCATTGTTATGTCCTCCTAAACTGATTGTCGTGCGGAACTGATTATTTATGGCAATTTTGATTATACTGCTTGTACACACAATTGTCAACTTCGTATGCGCCCCCCGCCTGCGGCGGGGGCGCATACAGGCGCTTCGCTAACTTTTATTCAAAAATTAGAATCTCTCCGGCTTGAGCGCCGACCGCCCCGGTATTGGCGGAGAATACCAAGCGCACATACCGCGCCTCCGCGGCAGGGAAATCGACGCGGACGGCGTTACCCGTCGCCGGGTCAAAGGCATAAACCGTTTCGGGGACGATGCTGTCAAAGGTCACGCCGTCTGTGCTGCCGAAGATTTCAAACGTCTGCTCACGCGCCGACCATATCTCGGCGGGGTTCAGCCGTATCGCGACCGTCTTGACGGCATGCGTATCCGCCAGATCAATGGTAAACTCGGCAGGGTATCCGGCACTCTCCCAATAGGTGAGCGGGTCGCCGTCCACGGCGTTCTGCGCGATGTAAACATCCGTCACCGCGCCGGAATCAAACGACTTTCCCTCCGCCAAGTTGGGGGTTTCGGGCATTTTGACGACCACCGCTTCGGGGATTTCAAATCCCGGGGGGATTCCGATTTCGCTTTGCTCGGGAGCGGCGACTATCGTTAGGTCGGGCGAAGGGGCTACGGTAACTTTAACGGGGACTTTCACCGGGTCGGGTACGGGCGGCTCCTGAAAGAACGCGATTCCCGCCGCGACTGCCGACGCCGCAATAACGGCGCAGAAGACGATGATTAACTTTTTATGCATATCGTCACCTCATTCAATTGTGATATCGGAGCAAAAATCTTCGACGCGTGCATTAAACGCCTCTAAATCGCCGATTTTCTCCCCGCAGACCGTGACGTTGCGTATCGTCACGTCCTTGATCTGATGATCCTCGTCGGCTCCGGCGAAACGCGTCGCGGGGACGCGTCCGTCCGCTGTGTTCAGCACGGTCAGCCCATCGATAACGACACCCTCGGTAATGCCGTATTGATCGCTGACGGCTGACCAACCGGATTTCGCCAGCGTCATCTCGATCAGCTCGTTGTTCCTGCCGTTATCCCCTTGCATTAAGGCGTTCTCCACGACGATGTTCTGATAGAGGATGTCGTGGACGTAGGCGTTATCGCTGTTGTGGATGGAAATCACCGGCTTATGGAAGTTATACAGCACGGTGATGTCTTTGAACGTGATGTTTGAAATTTCGGGTTCGGGCATTCTGCCTTTGTTCGTTTCATAGCCGATCTCCATCGACTGCGCGAGGTCTGTCCAAATCTGGATGTTCTCGAAGGTGATGTCTGCGCTGCTGGTCTGGGTGTAGTTTTTAATCACCAGCGTATCGTCCCACGAACGGGCGAAACTGTCGCGCACGTGGAAATTGTTGCACGACTGGAAGGTAAAGCCGTCGCCGTTTTGGCGGCCGGAGATGATCTTGATATTGGATATATCCGCGTTCTCGCTGGTGTTCGCGTTGAAATTCCAGCAGTTGGAGTTGATGAAGGTAATGCCCTCGGCCTTGATGTTTTTGCAGTTGATGAAATCCAGCGGTACTCTGGCGCTGCCGGTGTGAACCCATGAATCGTAGCCGCTTCCGGCGTCGATAATCCCGCGACCGCGCACCGTAACGTTGACGGCGTTGTTGGCGATGACCGGCGCGCGCAGGATCGCGCCGCCGGAAATGTAGAGAGTCTGGTCACTTTTAAGCACCAAACTGTCCAGTTCCCATTCGCCCGGCTCAATGAAGATGACATTCGGATCGTTTTTGTCGGGGATATCGGTTTCAAGGGGGTTCGCGAAGATATGGACGGCTTGCGCCACGCTGTTGTTGAACACGACGGTATACTGCCCCGGCTCGGTGACGGTAAACGAGACGATCCCGTCCTCGACCGTCGGGGTAATGCCGCATGAAGCGGGCATGACGACCGCGCTTTCGACCGGCTTGCGGAGCGTGTGCATTTCAATTTCGACGGTGACCTCACCCTCAAAGTCGAAGTATGTCATGGGGGTGGAGGCAGGCGAGGTATTCTGGTTCCAGATATGCTCATGGTTTACCTGCGCGTCATAGACATGCAAATTATTGCCGTTGACCGTGATCGTGGCGGCTTCCGATGTCGGCCTTGTTTTCGGTCCCTCGTAAAGAGTGATTGTCGGCGCGCTTCCTTCTGTCACGTACTCTGGAACCTCCACTTTTTCCAGCTCCGGCGCTTTATGCATCCTCGGGGCTTTGCCAGGAGCTGCTAACATAAAAACCGCGAACGCCGCGCACAATAGCGCAGCGACGCCCAAGCAGACGACCGGGACTTTTGTTCCTCTTTCCATGCATGAATCCCTCCTGTATGAAGATGACGGTTGAACGCTAAACCGCTTATTTCTTAGTATACACCAAATTCCATCCGATTACAAGCGGCGGCAGCGAAAAACCCCGCAAAAACTTTTCCAGCAGAAGTTTGCCAAGATTTTTATAAAAATCGCAGTATAAGAAAAAATAAATCCAAAAGAGCGCTTGACATCGCTTGCAGGGTCTGTTATACTGCAAGTGAGGTTAAGCGTTCAACTATACAAGCAAATCCAACCACGGCACCGCGTATTCCTTTTGCGCAAAACAACAAAATGAAAAGGAGAATCCCACATGAAAAAAACAATCGCGCTCGTACTTACACTGGTTCTCGCGTTCGCTCTCTCCGTTCCCGTTTTCGCGGCTCCCGCAGACGCACTTCTTTGGGACGATTTTTCCAACCATGACGGCAAGGGTACGAACCCCGGCACAAACGCCGCCGGCAACACCCTTTGGTGGGTCAACTGGAACAACATGAAAGCTTCCGTTTCGGGCGGTGTCGCCACAATTGAGTACAGACCCGAAGCCTACGATCCCGCCGATAAAGACGCTCTGTGGACAAGCGAAGAAGAATATTACAGCTACGCCGGCGACTGGGTCGGAAACTGGGGTCAGGCCGTTGACATTTGGAGCGCGGCCGGACAATATCAGAAATATCTGAACATCGTTATCAAAGGTGCTGCGGGCGGCGAAGAATCCGCTCTGCTGCTCAACTTCACCCCCGAAGACCGCACTGCTTACACCGTCGCGTTCAAGGATTTAGTACTGGCCGATGGCAGCAAAGCGAAGATCACCACCGGCTGGCAGACCCTGAAAATCGACTTGGCGGCTTCCGGTCTTCCGCAGCTGACCAACAGAATGCACATCTACGCCTACAAACCCGTCACCATTTCCCTTGACGAAATCTACTTCTCCGATCCCACAGGGACCGCCATCGACACCACCAGCGCGGACACAATTCTTGCCCCGATGCCCGCTGGCAAGGGCGGAAGCGTAGCCGAGTACCTCACAGCAGCGTTCAAGGCCGGCGATTTCAATAAACCCGCCGCCAACGATCAAAAGCCCAGCAACCCGAAGACCGGCGACACACGCCTCATCCTGA
Organism: Clostridiales bacterium UBA929; assembly: GCA_002293625.1. Lineage (GTDB taxonomy): Bacteria > Bacillota > Clostridia > Oscillospirales > UBA929 > UBA929. The sequence continues at coordinate 8,108 of DBDP01000146.1, forward strand.
TTGCCGGAATCGCCCTGCTGGTCGCTTGCGCCGGTGTCGTTACCGTTCTGAGACTGCGCAAAGTAAAAGAATAAACACTATTCCTCCATTTACGGCGAGGGCAGAGATTTCTGCCCTCGTTGTATTTTATCCCGCCGATGAGGAGACAACTTCGGTCTATTCCGGCTTGACAGGAGGAGATTTTGCATGTTATAGTAGCTCAAAAGGTATTATTTTGCTTTTGGGATAAAAAAAACAGAAAGAGGCTCATAATATGATGTACCCCTACATGACTCTTGCGGACGAGACGGAAATCGTTCATTCACATTTGAAAGAAGATCATGGCGTCCAGTCTGTGGACGTTCATTTTGAGAGGGCAAAACCCTTCGGTTTTGATTCCGCCAGGTGCATATTGCCGGCATATGAGTGGGTGATCAGAGAGGGATTTACCGACGATGAAATTGCTTTGTTTGAACGCCTCCTTCAGGCGAACGCGCATGTTATCTTTAAGTACGCGGAGATTGGAGGGATTAGCGTTGCCAAAGCTATTTAGAGTTGGGAGATATGTAGTTTACTTTTGGTCGAACGAGAACAACGAACCGATTCATGTGCATATCGGAATTGTAAATCCTTCTTCGTTTTATTGTTAGAAATCCCCCCGCCGATGTCGGGGGGGATGTTTATTCTATTTCAAAGCCCTCGTGCGTAACGGTAACGGTAACCTGCTTCCCCCGGACGGTCACCGGAAACCGCAGTGACTGTATCTGTTCCGGCAGACGCGGGTTCAGTGTGATCTCCCCGTTTTGCACAGACAACCCCGCAAAGCCCAACGCCGCGATCATCCACGCGCCGCCGTTGGCGGCGGGATGCGTGCCGCCGATGTATATCTCCCCGGCCCAGTGTTTACCGCCGCCGGTCAGATCTATCGACGCGGTCTTGACAAAATGTTCCCACGCCAAATCGGGTCGGTTAAAGCGGCAGGCTGTCAGCGCGTACATACAGGCGGACAGGCTGGAGCCGTGTTCGGTTCGCGGCTCGTAATAACGCCAGTTACGCTCGACCGTCTCGTCGGAGAACAGGGTAGGGAATAGCGCCATCAGCGCGATTACGTCGGCTTGTTTGATGATTTGTGTATGCGCGGCCACGCCGTGGTTTGTACCCCAATACTCCCGCTCGTCAAGCACACGGTTTCGAACCGTCTCGAGGGAACAGTCCTCCAGCGAGAAATACCCGTCAAACTGTTCTACGAGCTCCCCTTCGGGGAATGCGGGACGCAACTTTTTCGAAGCGGTTTTCAGCAGGGGAATGTCTTTTTCGTAATCAAGGGTTTGCAGCAGAGCATTGATGAACGCGGGATCCGTCTTTTTGAAATGCTCCGTCAGCGCGAGCGCGCGGGACATGCAGTGCGCCGCCATTTGGTTTGTAAACGCGTTGTTGTTGACCCGTTCGTGGTATTCGTCGGGACCGATCACGTCCAGCAGCTCGGCTTTATCCCGATCCATCCGGCAGTGAGCGCGGGAGAGGAAGAAGCGGGCGCATTGCAAAATTACCTCGGCTCCGCCTTCCTTCAGCAAACTGTCGTCACCGGTGACTTCGTAATATTTCCATAAAGCATACGCTATATCACCGCTGATATGGATCTGCTTATCGCGGAAATAGGTGCGTACCGGGCGGTGGGTAAACACATCGGTCACGTTGTAATCAGTGCAGCCCTCCGTGCCGCCTTCCTGACTTTCCCACGGGTAAAACGCACCGCGATACCCGTATTCGGCGGCTTTGCGGAGCGCGCCGGGCAGTGTTGCGATCCGATAGCGCAGCAGCGTTTTGGCAAGTTCCGGCTCTGTATGGACAAAAACCGGGAATAAGAATATTTCCGAATCCCAAAACACCGCGCCTTTATATGTCTGCCCCGATAACCCGCGCGCCGGAACAGAAAGACTGTCCGCATGACGCGGGGCAATGCTGTGCAGATGATACAAACTGGCGTTCATCGCCCGGGCGGCTTCATCGCCGCCACGAAGTTCTATTGCGGAGCGCCGCCAGATCTTGTCCCATTCCGCTTCGTGAGCGGTTAAACACGCTTGATAACTGCCCGACTCATCGCAGAGCGTCAGCGCCGCCTTGCCGGGGTCGTGGGTATCCAAGCCGGTGAAAATAGCAACCGTCAGCGTGACGGTATATACCTGCTCCGCTTTGGCGTCAAAGCGGATTCTGCGGAATACGCCGTTTTCTGTGACCTCACGCGTTTCTTCATACGGAAAATCAGCCGTCACG
>DBDP01000109.1 GCA_002293625.1 Clostridiales bacterium UBA929
GCGGGAATCGCGGAACTGCGCCCGTGGCGCGAGGGAACGTTGTCTGTCTCCTATGCCCTCTATGAGCAAACCCTGCGCCTTTTGGAGCGTTTTGCCGCCAGAAGCGTCTCCCCCGCTTTCGCGACGGATGTGGAAGTGCGTTTTTGCCTTTCTGAAGAACAGTGGGAACCTTTTAGCGCCGCGCTGCGTGAGCTTTCGTCGGGCGGCTCCGTGCCGGAATCCGGGCGCACGCTTTACCTCTCCTAAAAAAGGGGGGATCGAAAATGGATGATCTTCGTAACCGCTACCAACGCGACGCTGACCGAGTCGTCCACTCTAAGTCTTTTCGGCGCCTAATGCACAAAACGCAGGTTTTCCTGATGCCGGAAGGCGACCATTACCGCACCCGCATGACCCACGCGCTGGAGGTTTCCCGCATCGCCCGGACAATGGCGCGCGCGCTGTCGCTGAATGAAGACCTCACTGAAGCGATCGCGCTCGGTCACGATTTGGGGCATCCCCCGTTCGGTCATGCCGGAGAACGCGCTCTGAACAATATCCTCCCCTTCTCCCACAACACGCAGAGCTTGCGCGTGGTGGAGCGTTTAGAGAAGGACGGCGCGGGGCTGAAACTGTCACCCGAGGTATGTGAGGGTATTCTGCACCACTGCGGCGACATTCCCTCCGAGACACAGGAAGGAATGTTGGTACGCTATTCAGACCGAATCGCGTACCTGAGCCACGACATGGACGATGCCGTGCGCGGCGGTCTGCTGTCGCTGACCGATGTTCCGGCGGAGCTTCGCGGAGAGTTGGGGGATACGCCGAGAGAGCGAATCAACACCTTCGTCAACGATCTTGTCGCGGAGAGCCGCGCCGCCGGAAGCGTCCGGCAGTCTCCGGCGCGAAAAGAAGCGATGGATCAGCTCCGGGATTTCATGTATAAGAATGTATACTTCGACCCACGTGCGAAAAGCGAGGAGAGCAAGGTTCCCGATAGTGTCGGGCGGCTTTTCGAGCATTTTCTCAACCATTATGACGATGTACCGGAAGCCTTGCGGCGGATCGCCGAAGAGGACGGCGAAAGTTATGAACGCGCCGTATGCGATTACATAGCGGGTATGACCGACCGTTTTTTTGAGGCGAAGTGCGTGGAAACCTTTATCCCGCAAGGGTGGAAGGTCGTTTGACCGTATATCCGACGGGATTTGTGGTAAATATATACTGCCGAGGCAGTTGAGTGCCAAAAAACCGCAGTATGGCTTGGAGCTGTAAGAAATGGCTTTTCCGGAACGTTTTTTGGACGAGTTGACGGCTAAGACAGACATGATCGCGCTCGTATCGAACTATACCCAGCCGGTACGCCGCGGGACGCGCTGGTTTGCCCGCTGTCCGTTCCACAGTGAAAAAACGCCCTCTTTCACCGTCACACCGGATAACGGTTTGTTTTACTGCTTCGGCTGTCAGGCTGGCGGCGGCCCGATTCAATTCGTGATGCGGGCTGAGAATCTTGAGTTTGCCGATGCCGTACGCTTTTTAGCGGCGCGGTTGGGCTTATCCGTCCCGGAAGAAGACGACGGCGGCGCGAGGATAAAGAGGGAGCGTCTGCTGGAAATCAACCGCATAGCGGCGCGCTGGTTTTACGAAGCGCTCGGAAGCGATGAGGGCGCACTCTGCGCCGATTATATGAAAAACAGGGGCATGTCACCCTCTTTCGCCCGGCGTTTCGGTCTTGGCTACGCGCCTAATAAGTGGGACGCTTTGATGACGGCGCTAACCGCACGAGGTGTAACGACCGACGAACTCTTCTCCGCGGGTCTTGTCACGCGAGGACAAAAAGGCGGGCTGTATGACGCTTTCCGCGACCGGTTGATGTTCCCCATCTTCGATCTGCGCGGGCAGGTGATCGCGTTCTCCGGGCGGGCGCTCGGCGGCGACGCGGTCGCGAAGTACAAAAACAGCGCAGAATCATCGATATATCAAAAGAGGAGTGTTCTGTACGGAGCGCATCTCGCGCGGAAGTCGGAGAAACCCTTTTGGATCCTCTGCGAGGGGAATGTCGATGTCTTCATGTTGCACCAAGCCGGTTACGACAACGCCGTCGCGACTTGCGGCACGGCACTGACCGACGCCCAGGCGCGCCTGATTGCCCGTCATGTATCCGAAGTGGTTTTGGCGTATGACGCCGACGCCGCCGGACAGAACGCCACCGGCAAGGCGTCCGCCCTGCTGGAAGCCGCCGGATTGAAGGTTCGCGTCCTGCGTCTGCGCGGCGCGAAAGACCCCGACGAGTTCATTCGGTCATACGGAAGCGGCGCGTTCGATAAACTTATTACTGATTCCTCCAACCACACCGAGTACCGCCTCTCGCTGATCGAGAACAGGCACCCACCGGACAGTGACGCCGAAAAACTGGAGTTTTTACGCGAAGCCACACAATTGCTTGCCGCGCTTCCCACGCAGGGTGAACGTTCTGTTTACGCCTCGCGGGTAGCGAAGACATTGGGGATCGACGGTAAAGCTATATTGAAAGACGTGGACGCCGCCGTCGCAAAACGCCGCAAAGACACGCTTCGAACAGAGCAGTCGCAAGCCATGCGCCCGCGGCGTCAGGCAAATGTTTCCGGCGCGCTTCGCACAGAGGAAACGGCGCTTGCGATCCTTCTGAGAACGCCGGAACTTGAGACCACGTTGACGCCGGAGGATTTTTCAAACCCGGAAGCAAAGCAGCTCTTTTTATCCCGCGGTAACTCGCCGCACACGCTGCCCCCAGAGGTAACGGGGCTTTACGCGAGACTGATGGCGGAAATCGACGCGCCGCCGGACGCCGCCGAACGGGCGCTGCGGGATTGCGAGAAACGTCTGAAAGACCGCGCATTGGTTTCCGGCGGGGACATGATGATAAAATTTATGCGTTATAGAGATACAAAAACGCAGAAAGACGAGGGGGACGGGTCATGAATCAGGAAGAGAAGATTGCCGGTTTAGTCGAACAATGGCGCAAACGCGGCAAAATTTCCGCGAAGGAACTGGCCGACGCTTTGGAGGAGATGGAGATCGACGCCGAGCAGATCGACCGGCTATACGACCAACTCGAGGGGTTGGATGTCGAGATTCAAGTAGACGAGGAGCTCGAAGATCTGCCACCCGACCCTCTGCCCGACTTGGAGGAAATCGAGGACATTCCGCCCGAAGAGCTGGAAGACCCCGAAGTCTTGGCCGAGGGGTTCAACATTGACGATCCCGTGCGGATGTATCTTAAAGAAATTGGTAAGGTGCCGCTCCTGACCCCCGACGAGGAAGTTACTCTCGCGCAGCGGATGTTTGAAAACGACGAGGCCGCGAAGGTAAAACTCGCCGAAGCGAATCTGCGGCTTGTGGTTTCGATCGCGAAGCGGTATGTCGGACGCGGAATGCTCTTCCTCGACTTAATTCAAGAGGGAAACCTCGGCTTAATCAAAGCGGTGGAGAAATTCGACTATTCCAAAGGTTATAAATTCTCCACTTACGCCACATGGTGGATCCGGCAGGCTATCACCCGCGCCATCGCCGATCAGGCGCGTACCATCCGCATCCCCGTGCATATGGTGGAGACGATCAACAAGGTAATCCGCGTGTCCCGCCAGCTCCTTCAGGAGCTGGGACACGACCCGTCGCCGGAAGAAATCTCGGCGGAGATGGGGATGAGTGTTGACAAAGTCCGCGAAATTATGAAGATCGCGCAGGAGCCGGTCAGCCTCGAAACTCCAATCGGTGAAGAGGAAGACAGCCATTTGGGCGACTTCATCCCCGACGAGGACGCCTCCGAGCCGGCCGAGGCGGCGTCGTTCACTCTGCTGAAGGAGCAGCTCGTATCGGTTCTCGGTTCGCTGACGCCGCGCGAAGAGAAAGTTCTCAAGCTGCGCTTCGGCATTGAGGACGGGCGCACCCGTACCCTTGAAGAGGTTGGGCGCGAGTTCAACGTCACGCGGGAACGTATTCGTCAGATTGAGGCAAAAGCACTGCGCAAGCTGCGCCATCCCAGCCGTTCTAAAAAGCTAAAAGACTTCTTAAATTAGCGACAGCCGGAGGTACGTCCATGGCGGAACTGACCGCGGGAATGAAATTGGATGTTTTTGTGGAACCCAAAAAAGAGGGCGAGGAGCGTATCAAGCTCGTAGCCTCCTTGGAGGGTTTCGCGGACGGGACACGGATGCTGATAACCGCGCCTATGCAAGGCATGATCCCGTACCCCCTTGAAACAAATCAAAATATCGCCTTACAATGCTACGTTAGAAGCGCCATCATCAATTTCGACGCCGCCGTGCTGCGCCGGATTACCAAGGAGAACATGTCCTATCTGCTGCTTGACCGCGTGGGAGAGTTTAAGCGAACCCAGCGTCGTCAGGATTTTCGCTTAGACTGCCTTCTTGACGGACGCCTTGAATATACGGAGGACGGCAAGATAAAGAAAATGCCGGTGGTTGTCAACGACATCAGCGGCGGAGGCACCTCCATCCTAAGCAAAGTCGAGTTTCCGCTGGAGGAAAAGGTTGTCGTCCATCTGCCCATCGGCGATAAATTGGCGAACCATACATATATGTGCGAAGTGCGGCGCTGTTTCGAGGAAAAAAACAGCGTGCTTCCGATGCGGTATCACGTGGGGCTGCGTTTTCTCTTCAAAGACGAGAAGGAAAAAGACCATTTGATCTCCCGCATTTTCGTGATGGAGCGCGAGCGTAGAAAGATGAGTAAATAACGAAGCGCGTCCCCGCATACAATCAAGCATGTACTTTTCAACACTTCGAGGAGTGAACCCACATGACATGGTGGATTTCGATTCTTCTGGGGCTTACGCAAGGCGCAACGGAGTTTCTGCCGATTTCCAGCTCCGGGCATCTCGCGATCATCCGAAAGATTTATGAATCCGTTACGCAAACCACACTGGAAAACCCTCAGTTTTATGAGGTTTTGCTGCATTTGGGGTCGCTCTGCGCCGTTTTCATCGCTTTTCGTAAAGACGTCGCGGAACTGTGTCACGGCTTCCTCTCCCTCTTTTCCGAACGGGGGCGAAACGACGAAGCGAAGCGTCCGTCGCGCCGCCTGATTCTCCTGCTTGTGATTGCTACGCTGCCGATGATTATCGGCGCAATTCTACAAAACCAAGTGGAGGAGCTATCGAATCATCTGTGGTTCGTCGGGATTGCGTTGATCGGCACCGGTGCGTTGCTTTTCGTTGCCGACCGCGTGAAACCGGGTAAGAAGAGCGAAAAAACCGCGCGCGTTTCCGACGCCGTCACGGTGGGCTTAATCCAAGCAGTCGCCGTTATCCCCGGTCTTTCCCGCTCCGGCGCGACAATCTCCTCCGGTATTATGCGGGACTTTGACCGCCAGTTCGCCGTAAAGTTCTCATTTCTGCTGAGCATCCCCGCGATTGTCGGCGCGACATTGCTCAAGCTGATAGAAGCCGTTTCCGACGGCATTGACGCGAGCAGTTTGCTTGTTTACCTGCCCGGGGTGTTCGCTGCGTTCGTCACGGGATATTTATCCATTTCTTTGCTGAGACGCATGGCGCGGCGCGGAAGGTTCGGCGCGTTTGTTTACTATTGCCTCGTTGCCGGTGTCGTTGCGATTGTATTGAATTTTACGCTTACCTAGAGAAGTGACTGAAAGGAACCCAACCAATGCCCGCACAAAAGAAACCCAGCCCGCGCACCAAAGCAGGCCGGAAGCCGGTTCGCCGTGAGATCGGCGCGCTGGTTTGTTTTGTGCTGTCTGTGTTTACCTTCTTCTCGCTTTTCGGAGCGGAGGCATGGCTGATCAATTGGGTGCGTTACGGCGCTGATTTTGTGCTCGGCGGCGGTTTTTGGCTGCATCCGTTCGCGTGCATGACCGCGTTCGCCGTGCTGCTCTTCCACCGGGGAAAGCCGGTGGCTCTGCGTGTGATTTGTGTATTTATTATTCCGGTTCTGTTCGGGATACTGGCGGAATTATACCGAACCTATCTCCCCGATGAGGGAAAACCTCTCTTAAAATACTTAGCCGACGTCCTGCGGGCGAGTCTGTCCGCGCCGGTCACCACTACCCTGCTGATTATCGGGATGGCAGCCTGTGTCTTCGCGTTTCTGCGCCTAAGCCCTGTTGCGATAGTCGACGCGCTTCGGAACCGTCAAAAGCGGGCTTACGAACCGGAACCGGCTCCCTCCCCCGCGCCTCCCAAAACGGTCAAAGAATCCATTAAAGAACCATTACCGCCAAGCAAGAGCAAACGCGCGCCGTTCGACATCCCCGTATACGCGGGTCCCGACGCCGAGCCGGAGGCACCGCCGCCCGTGGGTATTTTGCGCGAACGCGACGAAGGAGTGAAAACCCCGGCGGAGCTGGTTTTGGATCCGCCGATCGGCGCGCCGGTCAAAATGAAGGCAAAAGAGGTGCCGCGCTTCCCCGTGGAGGATGCCGCGCCGCTAATGGTTCCCGATCCCGCGCCGCCCGTGAAGGATATTCCGTTTGTTAAGCCGGTCGCGGAGATTACCGTCGGTTTACCCGAAGCGCCGGAACCGTACCGCCGCCCGCCCGTCAACCTTCTGACCGCCACAAAACCGGGGCAGATCGTGGATGCGTCCGAGGAACTGAAGTCTAACGGTGACCGTCTGCTCGCGGCGCTCCAGAGCTTCGGCATCGGCGCGGCGATCATTCAGGTGACGCGGGGTCCGTCTGTGACGCGCTACGAAATCGAGCCGGAACCGGGCGTCAAACTCGCCACCATCACTTCCCGATCCGACGACATTGCCCTCGCGCTGGGCGCGGTGGGCGTCAACATCGCACCGGTGCCGAATAAGGTCAACGCGGTCGGCGTGGAAGTGCCGAATAAACTGGTATCCACTGTCTACATCCGCGACCTGATCGACTCGCCGGAGTTTAAGGAGATGGACAGCCCGACCTCCTTTGTGCTCGGGCGCGACATTACGGGTCAGAACATCGTCGCGGACATCGCGAAACTGACCCACCTGCTGATTGCCGGTACCACCGGCTCCGGCAAATCGGTGTGTATGAACACGCTGATTACCTCGATGCTTTACAAGGCGACGCCGGAGGAACTGCGTTTCATCATGGTCGACCCCAAAATGGTGGAACTGGGAATTTACAACGGCATTCCGCATCTGTACGCCCCCGTCGTGACCGAACCCAAACGCGCCGCCGAAGCGCTGGATTGGGCGGTTTCCGAAATGGACAAGCGTTACGGTCTGCTGATGCAGCGCGGCAAGCGCGACATCATCGCATACAACGAGGAAGTATCGCGGGAACCGGGAGGCGTGACGATGCCGCGCATCGTCATCATCATCGACGAAATGGCCGATCTGATGATGGTCGCCCGCAAAGAAGTCGAGACGGCGGTAGCCCGTATCGCCCAGAAGGCACGCGCCTGCGGCGTTCACTTGATCCTCGCTACCCAGCGACCCGAAGCGAAAGTCGTTACCGGCATCATCAAAGCCAATACGCCCTCGCGAATCGCGTTCGCCGTGAAGGCAAATTTAGACAGCCGCATCATCCTCGACACCGGCGGAGCCGAGAAGTTGGTGGGGCGCGGCGATATGCTCTATCTGCCAATGAACGCGCCCAAGCCGCTACGCGTACAGGGCTGCTTTGTCTCAAGCGAAGAGGTGGAGCGGGTCGTCAGTTTCATCCGCGGAACGGGCGAACCGAATTACTCTCCCGACATGCTGGCCTACTTGGAAAAAAGCGGCGGTAACGATGGTGTCCCCACTGCCTCCGGCGGAGGGAACTCAGAAGAACCCGCCGACCCGATGCTACCCGCCGCGATCGAAGCGATTATCGAATCCGGGCAGGGTTCGACGTCCTATTTGCAGCGCCGCCTCAAACTGGGCTACGCCCGCGCCGCCCGCCTGATGGACGAAATGGAGGAGCGCGGCATTGTGGGTCCGTTTGAGGGCAGCAAACCCCGTCAGGTCTTAATCACGCAGGAGCAGTGGGAAGACATGAAGGGGTAGATTTACGCGCAAGAAATTTTCGCTTGACAGATGTATATACATAGTATATACTTGAATCGTTATAACACCGTCTGTTGAAAGGATGGAGAACCCATGCGTATGACGATTCAAAAATGGGGCAATAGCCACGCGCTCCGTTTACCCAAACATATCCTCGATGAACTCAAGCTGAAAGAAAACGACCAATTGGAAGTCTCTCTGGACAACGGCGCAATTGTCATGAAGAAAACGCGGGAGCGTAAAACACTGGAAGAGCGGATGGCGGGATATACCGGCGCTTACGTCTGTTCTGAGTGGGACACCGGGGAGGCGCAAGGTCAAGAGATATGGTAGACTTTCGGCAAGGCGACATTGTTTGGCTTGATTTCAACCCTCAAACAGGGCGGGAACAAGCCGGACGCCGTCCTGCGCTCATTGTCAGCAAGACGGCGTTCATTAAGTTCACAGGGCTTGCAACGCTCTGCCCCATCACAAACACGGACAACAGTTTCCCTCTTCACGTCGCAATCCCGCCGAACGGCAAAACCACCGGTTTTATCCTATGTGAACAGCAAAAGACGCTCGATATCATCGGTCGGAATGCCGTATATAAAGACACCTTGGACGATGAGACGCTTTGCACAGTACTGGACATTCTGCAGGGGATTATTGCACACGATTGATATCATGCCCAACCTAAACGTTCTCATCGGCAACAAACATCTGCTTCCTGACCTCAACCCATATTTCGCCCATTTCTTGAGCGTAATCGTCAGTCCCCACAAGGTACACGACCATCTGATACTCGTTCGGGGAATATTCCGACGCGGGGAAATACTCCGAATAGATACGTCTCCATATCTCCGCTTCGGCGTGTCTTTCCGTCATGTCCCGGCTTAAAAATTTGATCCAAGTCCGCGCCGGAATCTCCTTTATTTCAAATCCTTCGGGGATCTCCCCCTCGTCGTAGATCGTGCCCACATAGTACATTTGGGATGTTCCGTCATAGGTTGAACCGTCAGTCAGCCCGATTATTTCTTTGTTCGGCGACGTGGAGTAGTCGATCAGCGCCTCGATGGTGCCGTCCATACTGCATTGCCGCCATAACTGCGCGGGAGCGTCATAATCCTCCACTTGCCTCACTGACTTCACAATTAGCCGAAACCCTTTCATTTCCTCGATGCTGTATGTCAGGACGCTCCCTCCCGTCAGCGATACCTTGATGGACAAAGGAGACATAGCGTTCACTTTGGCGCCTTTCGCCCGGGCGGCGGAGGGTAAAATCCCGTGAAACCGCTCAAACGCCCGTGAAAAGCTCTCCGGGGCGTCGTAACCGTACTTCATCGCGAGGTCAATAATCTTGATGCTGCCGGATTGCAGCTCGGCGGCGGCCAGAGAAAGACGCCGGTTGCGGATATATGTCCCGAGCGTCATGCCGCTCAGCAGCAAGAATATCCGCTGGAAATGATACGGCGATACATACGCCTTCCGCGCAACCTCCTCAAGGTCAAGATCGACCAGTATGTTGTCGTCGACGTAATAAATCGCTCTTTGTATACCTCTCGTCATATCCATGCACTCTCATCTCCTCCGCTTCAGTATACCCCGAAGCGCCCGATTCGTCTTGACTTTTTTAGCGGAAATGTGTCAATTGAATATGCAAAACCGGCGGGATGGCAAATCCCGTCGGCTTAGTTGCTTGGGAGTGGGCAATCGAGTTTACCGCTGTAGGGCGGGCTTCCCCGTCCGCCCGCGAAATTATGGAAGGATTGCGGGAACCTAGGACGGTCGCCCCTACCTGTTTTTTATGTTTGATAATCCAGCGTTTCCTCGGCATTCCACAGCTTCGCGATGCCGAACAGCTCGCCCCGTTCCTCCATCCGCAGTGCTTTCTCGATGATCTCGCGCTGACAGGTGAAAATCGGCTCGTGACGGGTGCCGGCATACGATTCCCAGTTCTCGGCGATCCAATAGCCGGTATTCAACGAGATGTTTTCCAGTACCCTTCGTATCAATGCGTAGCTGCACCCGCGTAGTGACTCCAGCAAAACGCCGTCGGGAATACCGCGCAGAATGGCTTGGAGGGATCGGCTCTCTAGGTTAAAGAAGACCGTCTCGAACGGCGCGCATTCCGCCAGCGCGCGCTGCTCCTGAATCCCTTCCAAGAAAAGCGAAAACGCGGCTTTCGCGCTTTTGCCGGAAAAAAGTTCCTCAATCAGCCGGTCGGCGGTATCTTCGCCGAGCATGGCGCTCATTCGCAGCACGGTCAGGCGCGGGGTATCTCTCTGCTGCAGCGAAAGAGTCCCCTCGGCGATTAGCAGACGGCTCAACAATGCCGCGCCGCTGTACTTGCCTGACAGAATCATCCCTTCCAAGACACTTCGAACGGTTTGCGCCGGAACGTCGTCAATCACCATTCCGACGGCGGTGTAAAAGAAGAAATCTTCCTCCAGCTCCATCTCCAAATCCAGCGCCAAAAGCCCTTTTAGGCGCGCGATTTTACCAAGATCCACAAACCGGTAAATCAACGGTTTGCATGCCTCTTTATCTGAATTGGAGAAATTTGGTCTGAGTCGGGCGTACAGTTCCAGCATAATTGTGTTACTCCCGTAAAGCATTTACTTCCATAGATACCACGGACGCGCAATGCGCACCCCTACAATATTACCGCAGCGGTCCCATTTGGATGCCCTCTTCGTTCCGGGCAAAGACGCAGTGATCGTATTTGCTTTCGATATGAAACACATCCGAACCAATCACGATGCGGACGCCGGGGTACGCAGTCCCCGAAATATTTACGGTTCCGTGCCCAACAGAAGCAAGCGTCGCCTGGATATTTTGCAGCTCATCCTCCAACTCCAGCGCCGTCTGCGCAAGCATTTGATAAGAGTTGATTGCGCGCTGGAGCGATTCCTGCTTATCGGGGGTGAGGCGGTTTGCTTTTTTAAGTTCACCCAGCAGATTGATTAAGCGGAGCAGCGACATTGAATCCCGCTTGTTCGCTTCCAATTCTTTCTGGATTTCACGGCTGCGGTTCAACGCGTTGGGGTCGGTGCCGACCTCCAGCGTGGTGGGGACATATGTATTCCGGCTCCCCGCCATCGCGGCGGTGATATGTTTCATAGCGGACACATGCCCGCCGATGATGGTACCCTTACCGAGCAGCGTAACACCGCCGCCGCACCGTACCGTCGAGTGCAGAATATAGGAGGACTCCACGTCTCCCGCCGCGTGTACCGTGCCGGATTGTATGTATTTGGTTTTCAAGTATCCGCCCGCTTTCACCATCCCTTTACCCGAACCGTTGATGCCCCCCTTAAGGGTGATGTTGCCGTCCGAGAGAATCTGCGCGCTTTCCACCGAGCCGTTGATCGTCACATTGCCGGTAGCTTGAACGGTAAAGCCGGTCAAGACACTCCCTTCTACGACCACATTGCCGACAAAGTTGATGTTGCCGGTGGCGTTGCAAACGTCCCCTCTCACGGTAAACGTATTCAGGACTTGGATCTTGCGGTTGACCATATCGGCCTGACCGTCGCAGGCGGCCAAAAGCTGTAATTTATCCGGGGAAACCGTTGTCCCCTTTCCGGCCGGAAGAGGCACATCTTTTCCCGGTCTCGCGGGAATGGGATGCCCGTAGACGTTGGTTCCGGGTGTTCCGGTCGTGGGCGGCGTTTTGGTGCATAAAAGCTGTCCTGCCCGGACGGAGTGGACAATCCCCAAATCCTTAAAGTCAACGGAACCGTCCGCCAGTTCTTTGGGACGGAGATTGGTATCGGTGCGAATCATCTGGTTGATAACGGCGGCATCGCCGTGTATGGCGGGTGTCCCTCCGGCGATTTTAACAGGGATGCTATATGTGCCGGATTGCACGGCATGATTTATCGCCGCGTAATCAACGCCATATACAATCCCTTTTTGCGCCAGCGCAGCCATCACCATTTCCTCGGACAGCGGCTGTCCGTCTCTTTCCGGCGCGGTTGCGGTCATTTCGGCGGTTAAGCCATCCGGAGTTACAGTAACGGATACGGCAGCGTCCACAGGCAGCAGTTCATCCAGGGAGATACTTTTGGTGTTTTCGTCCACGCCGACGTCTCCTTTCAATCGTATGTTGGCTACCGCCTGATGAGAAGCGCTACGGAAATCGCGGCGGATAGAGCTGCGACTACAAGCAGGTTGATGGTTCCTACAGAATTCAAACCCAGCTTTTTTATCATGCGGATAACGACTCCACCGGCGCATACCACGCAATTCGCGAACAGGTAGCACATCGCGGCGAATAAAAGTTGCGTATCCCAGACCCTTGCCGTCGGGGTGCTGAGCAGGGCATTAAAAAATGAGCTGTTCGGCGGAGTTGACTGAAGGATGGTAACCATCGCAATCACAAAGATAACCCACGCCAAAAGGGGAAATATATTTGCCAGCGTAACCGGTGGCTTTGTTCTCAGCGTAGCTATCGGCTTTTCGTCGTCGTTGACCATTTCGTCTGGAATGTGCAGAGAGCGGAGGAATTGATCAATATCGTCCATTTCTTCGCTTTGCTCGTTTTGCTCGTTGTCTCCCAGTTCGTCCGTCATCGTACACCACCCCTCCATATATTATACCAAATTGATGCAGCTTTGTAAAGCACCTTATATAGCGTTTTTCTGCGCAAATCGTGTCAATTTTTACGCAAGGAACCCGCCCGCCGCCGAGGCGTCACACTGTCATCTCCACCTATCACGGTGTGCCGGAAGGACAGCGTCTCGCCGCCCGCTGTTTGCGCGGTACCCGTCAGCAGCTTCACGTCGCCCAGTGTGCCGCCGTGGAGCTGCTCGGTTTGCGCTTCGGCACCGTTTATCGGTTTGCGCAGCATTTTTGTTAATGCGATCAGCAGTTTCTCACTCACTTCCTGATCTCCCCCCTCTTCTTTGATTGCTTGCTCCACATGGCGATGGCTTTGTTCCGCGCTGACTTCTCGCGAATCGCCGCGGCTTTGTCCTCGGCGAACCGCGCTTCTCGCTTGAGCTTCACATACGCGTCCCAGCGTTCCCGCGTTAAATCGCCTCGTTCGATCGCGGCGCGGACGGCGCAGCCGGGTTCGTTTTGGTGTTTGCAGTCGGAGAAGCGGCAAACCAGACCCTCCACGTCGGCGAACACTTCTGATATCGCCCCGAAGGGGCTTGCGTCGCTTTCGTGCGACGCGGCAGGCGTTTGCACAACGGAGATCCCAAGCTCCCGCATTCCCGGCGTGTCTATGATATACGCTCCGCCCGGCAGGCGCACCATTTGCCTGTGGGTGGTGGTGTGGCGTCCCCGCGCGTCGTCCTCGCGGATCGCGCTGACCTCCATTACCGTCTCTCCCGCCAGAGCG
Organism: Clostridiales bacterium UBA929; assembly: GCA_002293625.1. Taxonomy (GTDB): domain Bacteria; phylum Bacillota; class Clostridia; order Oscillospirales; family UBA929; genus UBA929. The sequence goes on from DBDP01000109.1 coordinate 13,300, forward strand.
TTCAGTAAACTCGATTTCCCCACGCCGGACGAACCGAGGAAAACGCTGACCGATTCGGGCTGCGTATATTTCTCCAGCGCGGCGAGACCGGCTCCCGTTTTCGCGCTGATGACGGCGATGTCTACGCCGAGCGAGACGCTTTCCGCCTCCCGCACATACGGCGACGGATCATCCGTCAAATCCGCTTTTGTCAGCACGACCACCGGTATGCCGCCGCTCTGCCACGCCAGCGTGAGGTAACGCTCCAGACGCCGGACATTGAAATTCTGGTTGAGCGATTGCAGTATAAACACGGTGTCGAAATTCGCGGCGACGGCTTGCTCGCGCCGGATTCTGGGATTGGGATCCATCCGCGCGAAGTAGCTTTTGCGCGGTAGGGTTTTGACGATGACGCTGTCGCCCGAAGGGTTGCGCTGGATTATCACATTATCGCCGACGGTGGGGTATGGTTCCTCGCCATTGATATAGACGCTTGTTTTGAGCTTTCCAAATAGCCTTTCGCCGTCAAGGAGCAGCTCGTAGCGCTCCTTATGCACGGCGGAGATTCTTGTTTCTGTCATACAACTTTCCTTTCTGGTTATAGCACTTCGTTTATAAAACAATCCGTCCCAAAGGGAACGGCGGCATCGCGAGCGGTTTGACGGCGATGGACATTAACAGGGTTGGGTTGTCGTCGGCCGCGATACGGTTAGAACTCAGCGCGCCGCATATGCGGCAGCGGTGTATGATCGCCCACTCGCCGTCTTTACGCACCCATACGCCGATGGCATCCATCGTGCCGCGGCAATCGGAGGCGCGGTCGCCTGGTTCTATGTCTAAGTGGACGCTCGTGAGACACTGCGGGCAGTGGTTTCGGTGCCGTGTCCCGCCTCCGTCCGGCGCAACCTGCAACCCGCAGACACGGCAGGTGAAAACGGTGTTTATCGTTTGACGCTTCAATGGAATGTCTCCTTTTAAGGTGATTTTTTTGTCACTCTAAAAACTCCCCGCTCCGGCTCGCGACACTGCGCCAAAGGCGCCTGCTCGCAAGCGCTGCACTCGTTCGCCTTCGGCGAACACGGAGTTTTATAGAGCTTC
>DBDP01000092.1:0-2761 GCA_002293625.1 Clostridiales bacterium UBA929
TACAACCACAGGCGCTTGGACGGTATCCTGTACCTGAACAGCCACTCGGACAAGGTACGGTGCGCCTGCAAATTCGATAACCACTCCCTTTGGATCGCGAACATGGAGTTTAGGATGGTGTAATTTCGCGGGTCGCCTTCTTGAGCTTGCGGCGGCGGCGCTTACCCGAACATTACCTGCGCGCGGGACAAGGGGCTGGACGGCTGCTGTGACTGCCGCGAATCGGTTGAAAGCACAAAATCCGAGGTGCTTAGCCGTGCTTTTTCGCGCGTATCGCGAGAGATACAGGATACACGATGCAGAGCAAAACCCCCGCGCCGATAAAAAACAACAACGCCATCCCGGAAGATTCGCCGGACTTGGAAGAGCCTTGAACACCACCGCCTCCGTCTAATGGTTCTCCGTTCTCGTTATATGCGTTTTCGCCGGTGAGGATCTGCGGATTCTTTTTATCAATCGCCGTAATCGCTTCCTTTAGCGGAAGCATCTCACCGCTTTTTAGCCCCAGCCATTCCTCGCTTCCCGTGAAGGGGATCATGTAGTCTCCTTCGGAGCTATAGACGAGTACCATTGTCATATGGTATTGATTCGCGTTCACAAAGGTAAACGACGGGTCGGTAAGATGCGCCGTTTGTTTTTCCACCGTGTCAAGGTTGACGGCCACCGAGGGATTCCGTGTCGTGTCCGCCGGCACTTGCATTCCTAAACAGTAGAAGGAGCCGTCTTCCTCTGGCCTAATGGATACCAGCTTCCCCTCAGTGGTCAGAATCATCCAGCGCATGGATCCCGGCTTCAAAGAAACGTCTTTCTCTGGATCCAATCTAAGCTTAAGCTGTAAGGAGGGGTATGCGGTATCCATCAGAAACGTGTCGTCGGTAGAGACACCGTAAAGATGCTCAATGTTAATCGTATCATCCATCTTTCCGCTTTCCAAATAGTCTTTCAAGCGGAGATAGTTTTCTGCATATTCCGGAACGTGCTTTTCCACAAAGCTGCCCGCCGAGGCATAGGAGCAGGGGATCAGCAACGCGGCGACAGCCGCAAAAGCGATAAGCTTTCTTAACATGGGTTTCACTCCTTATTGGTTAGTACGGGTATACGGTTCCGTCCCATTCTCTATCATTGAATGAGCCGTCAATAAATTCGCTGTAAGGGCATAAAAAAGAATCGTTTGCCCCGGGACCGATTTCATCCGGCCATGGATCAATGTAGGCGACCATGTTGTTATCGCTCCCCGTGCCATACCCCATTATGACCGTCGAGTGACCTCCGATTCGTAACCCGTTTTCGTAATATCCCGCGCTTGCGACAAACGGCATACTTTTGTCAATGAGATTTTTTACGCTGCTGAGCGAGAGATAGGAGTTGTTTACGGTGAAGGAGTAGTTGTTGTGCGTAAAATACTTTGCCGCTTTCGCTGTCTCCTCTTTCAATCCGGTTTCATCTACCAGATAGCCTTTTACATATAGGAACGCGGATTCCTGTGTGCGGGTTGAGGATGGCCATAAATGCTTCCCCACCATTTCGGCGGAGGCAACCCAGCACCAAAGGCTGTACTCCTGCTCGACGCGAGTCGGATATGTATACCAATACGCGGCATACGAGGGAAGCATGGAGACGAACAGGAACAGCGCGGAAAGAAGCACCAAGATTCTGCGGAGACAGCTTCGAAGTTGCTTGACCATGACAATCATCCTTTCGTTCTTTTGTGAAAAAAGCCGCTAAACGACATTATACACTATTCCGCGTGAAAATTTTGTCGAATCCTATCGGGATGGCAAAATTATTTTTTTACAGAGAAAACTCCCGCATAATATCATATGCGAGAGCCTCTTTGGCGGTTTGATTCGTTTGTAAAAAAGGTTAATGCCGGTCGATAAAGAGCGGAATTTGGGTTTTAACCCTCCCCCTCGCGTCCGGCGCCGGGCTGCGGGGAACGGGGCTGTTTGCACTCGGTCAGGGTGAAGGTAAACACGGTGCGCCCGTCCGCGCTGGTCGCCGTGATGTCTTCCTTATGGGCGTTGATGATGCTGCGCACGAGGAAAAGCCCCAAACCCAGCCCCGTGCGGTCGCGGCTGCGGCTTCGGTCGGCTTTATAGAAACGGTCGAAGATATACGGCAGATCCTCCGGCGGGATGGTGTCGCCTTGGTTCGCGACCGACACCAGCGCCTTGCCCGCGTAACTGCGGACGGAGAGCGACAGCTCCCCGCCGGGCGCGGAGAATTTTACGGCGTTGTCGAGCAGGTTGGTCAGCACCTGCGTGATGGAATCGGGGTCGGCTTGCACAAAGAACGGTTCCGGCGCGTCGAGCTTAACGGATAGCCCCTTTTCCTCGATACGCCCCTCAAAACCCAACAGGACGCGCAGCGACAGCTCGGCAATGTCCAGCGGACACGGGCGCAGTTCCAGCTGCCCCGTTTGGAGGCGGGTGAGGTTCGCGGTGCTCTCCACCAAGCGCGACAGCCGCATCACTTCGTCCCGCACGATTTGCAACGTTTCCTCCCGCCGCTCCTCCGGCACCGTGCCGTCCAGAATACCGCCGATGAAGCCGGAGATGGTCGTCATCGGCGTTTTTAGTTCATGCGAAACGTTCGCGATGAAGCCGCGCCGCAGTTCCTCGCCGCGCTGGAGTGTTTCCGCCATACCGTTGAACGCCTTCGCGAGGTCTTGAATCTCGCCGTCCTGCATCTCCTCCACGTCGGCGCGCGCCGTGAAATCGCCGTGGGTGAGGCTGTGGGCGCAGAACGCCATCTGCCGCAG
>DBDP01000092.1:2781-5639 GCA_002293625.1 Clostridiales bacterium UBA929
GCTCATCAGGCTCCAGTTGCGTAAAAATTCCCGCATTAAAAGGCGGGTGCCGGTCTGGTCGGAGCTGACCAGAATATAGCCCGCCGTGACGGGCGCGCCGAGATCGACGTTGAGCGGCACGGCAATCGCCAGCGTGGCGTTGGGAATGGCGTCCCGGATGATGTAGGAGGGGATGGTGATAATCTCTCCGCCTCCGCGAAGCTCGCCGAGTATCCGGTCCGGCAGCGTCTGACCAAAGATGGCGGAACCAGAATCCACACGGATATAGCCGTTCAGGGAGCATACCAAAATGCGCATGTCGCCGATGTTGGCTATAACGGGGAGAATCTCTACGATATCGCTGCGAATCTCATAGTCCACCAACTCGCCCGAAAGGGTAATAAGCGGATCGAGGTACTCCTGCACCTCGCGGGCGGCCTGCGCCATACGCTGTTGCTGCTGCGCGCCGAGAATACGCGACGCCCCCACCACGAACGCGGCGGAGAGCGCCAGCATACTGGCCGTTAAGAGGATGACGGAGCGGATAAAGTAGCGGTAAAAGATCGTTTTATGCATGGACTTCAAACTTGTACCCAACGCCCCACACAGTTTTCAAGGACCACTCACCGCTGACGCTCTCCAGCTTCTCGCGCAGGCGCTTGACGTGTACGTCCACGGTGCGGCTGTCGCCGAAATAGTCAAAGCCCCACACCTCGTCGAGCAATTGGTTGCGGGTATACACGCGGTTCGGCGAAGACGCGAGATGATATAAAAGCTCCAGCTCTTTGGGCGGTGTGTCCACCGCCTGCCCGTTTACCGACAGGGAAAAGGAATCCATGTCGATTACCAGCTTGTCATAGCTCAGGCGGCGCGGCTTGTCGCCGCCCGTAGCCCGACGCAAAACGGCGTGAATCCGCGCCATGACCTCTTTCATATCAAAGGGCTTGCCGATGTAGTCGTCCGCGCCCATCTCAAGCCCCTGCACTTTGTCAAGCGTCTCGGTCTTCGCCGTAATCATGATGATCGGTGTCTTTTCCCGCTCGCGAATTTCGCGGCAGACCTCCCAGCCGTCCATTCCGGGCAGCATTAAGTCCAGCAGGACGATCCCCGGCGTTTCGTCGTTGAAAAGTTTCAGCCCATCCCGCCCGTCGTCCGCCACGCGCACGGTAAAGCCGTCCTTCTCCATATACAGACGCAGCAGCTCCGCGATGTTCTGATCGTCCTCAATAATCAACGCCGTTTTCTGTGTCATACCCCTATCAATCCTTCCCGTCGGTTCGCCCGCAGGGGATGCCGTCCCCGGCGTCCCGCAAACGTTTCAAATCTTCCTATCAGTATACCCCATGCCCTTGTCGAAATGGTGAATAGTTTGTAAAAATATGGCGCGGTTAACATAATGGATGTGGATAACCCTGTGGATAATGTGTAAAACTCCCGCCCTATGGGCTTTTATTCGGGTTCCCCGCTTACCAAAGCAGTTTGACAAGCGGGGGGCGCTGTGATAGACTCGTAAGCAATGGCATGTTGAAAATTGCCCGCTTCGGCTTACGACACCGCGCCAATGGCGCCTGCTCGCAAGCGCTTCGCTCGTTCACCTTACAGGCGAACATGCAGTTTTCAACACTTCGATAGCAAAAAGAGGAGGATCGCATATGATAGAACTCTCGGGACTGACCAAGAGTTACGCGCGCGGCGCGGTGAAAGCGGTGGACAACCTCAGCCTGAAGGTGGAGCGCGGGGAGATTTTCGGCTTCATCGGTCCGAACGGCGCGGGGAAAACCACCACCATCAAGATGATCACCGGCGTCTTGCAGCCCGACACGGGGCGCATAGTGGTCGGCGGGGTTGATATGCTGGCAGAGCCGGTGAAAGCGAAGAAGCTGATCGGCTACGTGCCGGACAACCACGACATATTCGACCGCCTGAAGGGGATCGAATATCTCAACTTCATCGGCGACGTATACGGCGTGCCGCTGAAGGAGCGCCGGGAACGGATTGAAAAATACCTCACGATGTTTGAAATCGCGGACGCGGCGGGCGAGTTGATCCGCTCGTACAGCCACGGCATGAAGCAGAAACTGATGCTGACCGGCGCACTGATCCACAAGCCGCCGCTGTGGCTGCTGGACGAGCCGCTGACCGGTCTTGACCCGAAGAGCGCCCTCTCCCTCAAGGAGGAGATGCGCGACCACTGCCGCGCGGGCAACACCGTGTTCTTCTCGACGCACGTCTTGGAAGTGGCCGAGCGTCTCTGCGACCGCATCGGCATCATCTATAAAGGCAAGCTCGCCGCGGTGGGTACGATGGACAGCCTGCGTTCCGGCGAGAAGGACGCGACTTTAGAAAAACTCTTCTTCGAGCTGACCGAGGAGGCGTCTCTATGAGCGCGCTGCAAGAGTTCCGGCGGGTGCTGCGTCTGCACATCCGAATGCAGCTGGGCTTGTCCGTAATCGGCTCGAAAAAGGGCGCGCGTCCGGGCAAAGAGACGCTGAAAATGGTCGGGTTCGGGCTTCTGATGCTGTATGCCGTCGGCGCGGTGCTGTTTCTTTACGGCATGATCCTCTTTCCGATGATGCGCGGCGCGGCGGACTTAAATATACAGCATTATATCATGAGCATGATTGTGCTGCTCTGCATGACGATTGTATTCATCTTCGGCACGATGACGACACTGTCGCTCGTTTTCGGGGCGAAGGACGCCGAGACGTTTGCCGCGCTGCCGCTGCGCGGTCAGTCGGTTTTTCTCGCGAAGTTCACGATGGCCTACGCCATTGAAGCGGGCATGACGGCGATCTTCCTTTGGCCTGCCGTGATCATATACGGCATCGTATCAAAGCTGTCCGTCGGGGGCTTTTTGCTGTTAATCCTGCGCGCGCTGC
>DBDP01000117.1 GCA_002293625.1 Clostridiales bacterium UBA929
CCGGCGTACCCGCATTTCTGCGCGAGCTGCGGGAGAAGGGCGTTTGGATCTACGGCGCGGCGTCCGAAGCCGCAGAGAGTGTTTTTGATTTGGATTTTTCCGGTCCCTCCGCGCTGGTGCTGGGTAATGAGGAAGAAGGGCTGCACCGCCTGGCGCGCGAACTCTGTGACAAATTGATTTCTCTGCCGATGCGGGGCAAAACGGCATCTTTGAACGTCTCCTGCGCCGCCGCGGTATTGTTATACAGAATGAGGTGGAAACCCAATGCCTGACGAAGAGCTGGAACGGATCTTATCATCCGTACCCCCGCTGTCCGACACAACGGATTTACCCGGTTGGGAAGACATTCTCTCCGAGTATCATCAGTCGTCCTCTTCCGACGCCAAACCAACGCAGCCCGCAGAGGCGGAGCCGCCGAAGCAAAAAAAACATCCGGAGCCTCCAAAACCGCTAGAAAAGCCGGAACGCGAAGAACCGCGAAGCGTTTTTACCGGTGAGGAGTTGGAGTTTGAAGATTTAGAAAAGCGCACGAAGCAGATGCGGGACTATGCCCAGAAGGTGCAGTCGCTGCGACCCGAAAATGCGGCTGCGACCTCCGTATCCGTTGCGGAGCCGGAGCTGAAGGAGTTTTCACTGGGACCGGAGTTCGGCGAACATTTTTCGCCCTCCAACGAATTTCAGATGCCGGACGAAGCGGAGCATGTTTTCGAAGAGTCGAGTCAAAAAAAAGAGGTTATCAAGAGTTTTTTGCGCCGCTTGAAACAACCGGAGGAAACACCCGCTCCGCCACTGCCGCAGGCGTTCGCGCAGGCGCAGCGGTACGCGGTCAACCTGCGGCTGCGGGCGTTTTTGGCACTGATTCCGCTCCTGCCGCTCATTATTATCTCCTGCTGCCAAACATGGGGTTTTCTGCCCGGATTTTTGACTTACTCCGCCGAAGGGCAGCCGTATGTAACGCTCTTTTTTATGGTGCTTTTGCAGTTCGCCGTCATGATATGCGGCATTGACATTCTGGGGCGCGGGATTTCCGACTTAATACACCTGCGTCCCGGTGCGGAGACGCTGGTTGTTTTGTCCTGCTTCGCTTCGCTGATGCAGGTCGGTTCGATTGTCCTGCGTACGGAAGCGGAGGGTCTTCTGCATAACACCGCAGGCTTTCTGCCCTACTGCGCCGTGTCGGCGGCATCGGTTTTCTTCGCGCTTTGGGGGGCGTCGCACCGGCAGTCGGCTTACGCGCGTACCTATAAACTCGCTTCTTCGCTGGGTGAGGAATGTGACTGTGTCGTCAGCGAGGAGCGCATTTGGTCGGGGCATCCGGGTTTTTCGCGCCATAACGCAAAGCTGGAGGGCTTTGTCGCGCAGACGGAAATGCCCGATGTGGCAAGCCGCGTTATGCGCTTCCTCACACCGCTGATGATTGTAGCTTTTGTCGTACTCGGTCTCCTGTCGGCGTCAAACCATTCGAGTGTCGTCGTCGGCGAGGACAGTGTCCAGCGGCAGCAGTATTTCTTTTACACCTTCGCGGCGCTGTGCTGCGCCGGTGTCCCGATGACGACGTTCGGGGCTTTCTCCTATGTGTTTTCCCGCATCGCCGCCCGTCTGTCCCATATGGGGGCGTCGGTTACGGGTTGGTCGGGCGCGGTCGAGATGTCGCGGGGCGGGCATCTTGTTCTCTCGGACGGGGATCTGTTCCCCCCCGGTACGCTGGCGCTGAACGGGTTGAAAATCCTCGGGGATCATTCCTTTGAAACCATCATCTCCCTGTCGGCGTCTTTGCTGTACGCATCGGGCAGCGGACTCTTCAACGCCCTCGCGTCCATTGTGAAGAATCAAGAGGGATACCTCCGCCCGGCGACGGGCTTGGAGGCGTTTGAAGGCGGTATATCGGGCATAGTCGGCGGTGAGCGCGTCATGATCGGGACGCTCAACTTTATGCACAGCATGGGCATACAGGTTCCGGCTGAGCTGAGCGCGAAATCCGCCGTTTTCACCTCCGTCAACCACGATCTCGCGGGCGTCCTCGCCGTGTCCTATACTCCCGCGTCCCAAGTGAAAGGCGCGCTTCTTCTGTTGGAGCAGCAGAACATGACGAACATCCTTGCCCTGCGCGACATCAACGTAACGCCAACCCTCCTGCGCGACAAGTTCGGTATTAACCCCGACCTGCCCGAGTTCCCCGTCGTGGAAGAACGCATCTCGCTCTCCGACCCCGAACGCCCTTTCCACGGAAAGGTGTCCGCCGCTCTTGGACGCGACGGGTTGTGTCCTTTTGCCGAATCCGTCATCGGTGGTCAGCGGCTCCATAAATTCACCATCATGAACCTCTGCATCCACTTGATTTCGCTTGTTCTCGGGGTATTTTTGGTGTTCTATTTCGCCTCGCAGACCCAGCCGGTCGCCGCCGCGACGATCTCTCCGGCGAACCTGTTGATCTATATGATGATTTGGTGGGTCGTGCAGTGGCTGGTGTCGTCGTTTTCGCATAGGTATTGATATTGCCGCGCCCCATTTAATCATCAAAACAACTGTTGCATATTCCCCGAACTTGTGTTACAATACAAGGGAAGGGCGGTGACGCGCATTGGATCGGATGGAGAAGCTCAACATCCTCGGCGATGCGGCTAAGTTTGACGCCTCCTGCGCGTCAAGCGGCAGCGGGCGCGCCGGAAAGCCGGGGCAGCTTGGCAATGCGTTTTCGTCCGGCATCTGCCACACATGGGCGGCGGACGGGCGATGTGTCTGTCTGCTGAAAGTACTGCTTTCCAATGCCTGTATCTACGACTGCCAATACTGCCAAAACAGGCGTTCCAACGACATCCCCCGCGCGACCTTTCAAGCGGAGGAGCTGGCCGAGCTTACCATTCAGTTTTACCGCCGTAACTATATCGAAGGTCTGTTCCTCAGTTCCGGCGTCGTCAGAAACGCCGACCACACGATGGAGCAGATGATTCGTGTCATGCGCATTCTGCGTGAGACGCATAAATTCGGCGGGTATATCCACGTCAAGACTATCCCCGGCGCCGACCTGAAATTGGTGGAGGCGGCGGGGCTTTTGGCTGACCGCGTCAGCGTCAATATCGAGCTGCCGTCGTCGGGATCGCTTTCGCTGCTCGCGCCGGAAAAAAAGCCCGACATGATCTTCACTCCCATGCGCGGGATTGAAACTATGCGCCGCTCCGCTCTGGAGGACGGGAAAAAGCACTCCTCCGCGCCGATGTTCGCCCCGGCGGGGCAGTCCACCCAAATGATTGTCGGCGCGACCGGCGACACAGACCGCACCATCCTGCGGCTTTCCGGCGGGTTGTACCAAAAATTCCGGCTTAAGCGTGTTTACTTCTCCGCCTACATCCCCATCGGCACGCACCCCGCTCTGCCGCCGCGCGAAACCGCCACCGTACCGCTGCTGCGGGAGCACCGGCTGTATCAATCGGATTGGCTGATGCGTTTCTATTCCTTCACCGCCGATGAAATCACCGAGGACGGTGAGCGGCTCGACATGGAGGTCGATCCCAAGTGCGCGTGGGCACTGCGACACCCCGAGTTCTTCCCCGTTGAGGTCAATCGCGCCGACCGTGAGACGCTTCTGCGCGTACCCGGCGTGGGGATGAAGTCCGCCGATAAAATTATCGAGGCGCGGAGGTTCGGTCCCATACGCGCCGAGCATCTGCGAAAGCTCGGCATCGTGATGAAGAGGGCGCGCTTCTTCCTGACGGCGGGTGGGAAATACGAGGGCGAAGCCCGCCACGACCACCCGTTTTTACGAGAGCTACTGACCGACCGCTACGACAACGGTCAGTTGTCGTTATTCGGTGACGGCAACAAAACACCCCGTTTAATCGGCTCCGGTGAGTCTGCCGCGCCCCCTGCATCAATACCGCAGCAACCCGCCCTGCCGGAGACACCGTCGTTTCTGAAACTGATGAACGCATGACGCTTTTGTACTACACCCCCACTTGGGAGGGGTTTTTGACCGCCGTTTTTGAAGTTTTTGACCGCAAGCGCAAAGGCGAACGGCTTTCCGTTCGCCATCCGCGTGAACAAAACGAGACAAGCATGTTCCCCTCGGAACTTCTCCCGCCCGATGAGCAAAAGGCGCGCCGCGTCGAAGCCGGCATGAAGCGCCTCGCGCCATCCCTGCCCGAAACGGTGTATACGGCGTGGCTTTCGGAGCTACCGGGTTCCGAGGACGATCTGATCTCGCTGCTCGAAATGGGGTTCTCCTCCGGGCGCGACCCGCGCGGCAACTTGACCGATCCCGTTGTAACCCGCGTCAACAAAGCGGCGAAGACCGCCGGGTGGGAAGCGCACCGTATGCTCCAATTCGTGCGGTTTGTGCAAACGCCGGAGGGGATCTATGTCGCCGACATCGAGCCATCTTGCAACATTCTCACGCTGATCGGCGACCATTTCCACGGGCGGTTCAACGATCAGCGGCTGCTGATCCGCGATCTGCGGCGGCGGCTGGTGCTGGTTTCGCAGCAGGAAAGCTGGTTCATCCGCGAGTTGTCGCCGGAGGAGGAACTCCCGCCGCTGCCGAAGGACGGCGAATTTGAGGATTTATGGCGCGGCTATTTCCGCGCGATTTCCAATCCCGCACGGCAAAACTTGAAATTGCAGCAGCAGTTCGTCCCGCTGCGCTACCGAAAACACCTCACTGAGTTTTGGGAAGTACCGAATCTTTAATCACCGCGACCCGTTTCTCCCACAGCGCTGCGTTTGTATCTTTGCGTTCGGTGATTCTTTCCGCGAGCATCGGCGCGATGTAAGAAGAAAACTTTTCCGCGCCGCGCACGTTGAAATGCTGCGGGTCGTAGAAGTCCGTCTTGCTGCTGACCGCCAGTTCTTCGATCCGGTCATTGAAATTGATGAATTCAACGCCTTCTATCGCCGCAATTTCGTTTTGCAGCAGAGTCACGTACTCGCTTTCCCAAGGCTGATGATTCGGCGCGAGGAAAAACACAACCTTGCTGCCGTTTTCGCGGCAAACGGTCGCAATATCTTTCATGCTCTCTACGTTACCGGCAAAAACCTTCGCATCATGATCCACGGGGCGCTCGTAAATGCCGCCGATGTCGAGTGCCTCTGTTAAAAGGGTGTACCCCGCGAGGTCGTCTGCGGTATATCGCAGGTTTTCGGTATGAAGCGGCCACTCATCGTGGTAATTAAACGGAGGGAACAACAATCCGAGCCTCTCTTCCGGCTCCGCCGCGCGGATCGTCGCGACCAAGCGGTTCAGAGACGGCGGCATGTACCCAATGTTTGCCTTAGTGTAGGCGGTGTATTTCGGGTAGAACGCGCCGGTGACCTCCACCAAGACAAGCTCCGGACTTTGCGTTCGGAACATTTCTTTTACATAAGCTTCAGTGACCGGCAGCGTTTGCTCCGGTCCCGCCAGCACATATGACGCGATCCCCGAATGTTCGTAGATGACCGCCGGGATGATGTCGCAGTAAACGATCGAACTGCCGAAGAACACGGCGTCTAAGCTGTCGCGCTCCTCCTTCGCGAACGCGCCCCAGTTCGCGCCGTACTTCGTCCTGTGCGGAATTTGAACCGCCGACAAGAACCAGACAAACGCAATAAGCGCCGCAAGGAAGCAGCAAAATGCCGCGCCCTCCTTAAGGCGGGAGATTGCTTTTTTGCTTGGCGCGTTCATTTGCTTGCCCCCATTCTAAAACTGGAAATAGATAAACTCCTGCGGGTCGTACCCCGCGCCGTAGACGCCGAAAACCATCATCGCGGCAAGCAGTAAGAAATAGACGGCGTACTTCACCCAGCGTCTGCCGGCGATTTGGCTTACGAGGTCGCGCTTCCGCGACACGCCGTCCACGATAAACAGAATCAAAACCGCTGTCAGTACGGCGTTCAGATGCCCAGGCGAAAGACCCATTTCCATAACCGAACCCGTAAATGGGGACAGCGCAATGCGCTTCAAAACCGATAGCGCGCCCATCACCGAGCGCGCCCGGAAGAATACGAACGCCGCCGAAACAAGCGCGAAGTTGAACACCACCCGAGACCCTGTCAATACAGGGTTTGTCTGTGAGACGCGCAGAACAGCGAGAGCTTTTTCCCGCAGCGGCTTGGTTATCCCCGACACGACTTGGAAAAGACCGTGCAGCAGACCCCATGCAAAAAACGTGAGCGCCGCGCCGTGCCACAGACCGCTTACAAGGAACACGATCATCAAGTTCGCGTAACGCCGCCATGCTTTTTCGCAGCGGCTTCCGCCCAACGGGAAGTAGAGGTAATCCTTGAACCACGTGGAGAGCGAAATGTGCCATCGCCGCCAAAAATCCTTGATCGACGCCGCGAGGAACGGCGCGTCAAAGTTGCGCATAATACGGATACCCATCATCCGCGCCGAACCGCGCGCGATGTCGGAATAGGCCGAGAAGTCGCAGTAAATTTGAACCGAGAACGCGGCGGCGGCCACGGCGTATTGCAGCCCGCCAACTGTTCCCGGCGGCGCGTCGAACGCGAAATTCACCAGTATCGCCAAACGGTCGGCGATAACGAGCTTCTTAAACATCCCCCACAGAAACAGCAGAAAACCTTCAAACAACGCTTGCAGACAAAATGAGCGGGGTTCTTTAAGCTGCGGCAGCAGGTTCTTAGAACGTTCGATAGGCCCCGCGACCAGTTGCGGGAAGTAGGAGACGAACAAGGCATAGTCGATAAAGTTCCGCTCAGCGTCCAGTTGCCCGCGGTATACGTCCATCGTGTAACCCAGCGCCTGAAAGGTGTAAAACGAGATACCGACCGGCAGCAGCAGTCCTGACAGCGGCGGCGTGAATGAAACGCCGAGCAGTGAGAACACGCGAAAAGTCAGCTCGACCGCAAAGTTATAGTATTTGAAGAAGAACAGAATCGAGAGATTCAACACCAGACTGAGCACCAGCCATAACCGGCGGCGTCCCAAGAAACGGCTCGACATCAAACGCGCGCACAAATACGTCGCCGCCGTGCTGGTAAGCATCAGCAGCGCGTATGCCGGTTCCCAGCAAATATAGAAGAAATAGCTCGCCGCGAGCAAAAACGGGTTCTTAACCCGGCGCGGCAGCAAAAAGTACAGAGATAACGTTATGGGCAGATAGACGCAGTAACTGAGCGAGTTGAAATTCATCCGCCGAACGCCGCCTGTGCCTGATTCGGGCTTTGCCTCGGCTCTAAATCGGGATACCGGCGCTCCAGCGCGGCGCGGGAGATTTCCAGCACCTCCGCCGCCTCATGCTCGTCAAAGCAGCCCGCCGTCACCATGTCGCACGGGCGCAGAGTTGCCCAGGAAAAGTTCAACCCCACATATGGCGTAACGCGCCCGGCGGCCATCGGTTTAATCGTCATCACCGGCTTCTTGGCGTTCCATATGATTCCCGCCACCGTTTCGATCTCCACCTGCATCAGGAAGCCCAGACAGTTATAAATCTGGATGTACGTCTCCACGTCGTACCCGTTTTGATCGGAATACACAATCAGTTCAGGCATATGCGCCGACAGTCCGGGGATCATACCCTCGTCCCGGATCATCTTGGTGTAGTCGTCCAGCCGGTCGATGATTCCCTTGTTTTTGTTGACGAGCTGCTCGGCGCTGGAATGGTGTAAAAAGCAGAACGCCGCGCCCGACTCGCGGCTCTCGCGGATGGTCGCGGCGGCTTCGCGCCGCCCTTCTGCGGTATCATCCACGTTGATGATCGGCGTATCAACGCGGATGATCGCCTTCCCAAGGCGCTGTTCCGCCA
>DBDP01000140.1 GCA_002293625.1 Clostridiales bacterium UBA929
ATCCAAACCCGCGCCCTGCAAACGCGGTTAAGCCGCTTGCCCGGTAGCGGCGCGGCGGTGGCGGTGTCGGGCGGTCTCGACTCAACGCTGGCGCTGCTGGTTTCTCACTCGGCGGCGAAGCGTGAAGCGCGAAAATTGCTGGCTGTAACAATGCCGGGACCCGGTACGAGCGAACGCACGTTAACAAACGCGCGGGCGCTTTGCGCGGCGCTGGGTGTGCCGTTGAAAAAAGTGCCGATTTCCGCCGCGCTGGAAGGGCATCTCAGAGACATAGGTCACGATGGGCAACCCGATTTGACCTACGAAAACGCGCAGGCGCGGGAGCGTACGCAGATTATAATGAATATTGCGGGTGCGGAGGGGTGCATCGTCGTCGGTTCGTCCGACCTCTCCGAGACGGCACTGGGTTTCGCCACGTTCGGGGGCGATCAGTTGAGTATGTTCGGCGTCAACGCCGGGGTACCAAAGACGTTGATCCGCCGGATCGTGCGGCATGTCGCCTTGAATTCAGAAGATGCATTGAAAACCGTACTGCTTGACATTCTCGATACTCCCGTCTCGCCCGAACTGCTGCCGCTGAACAAAGACGGCGGTCAGAACCAGCGGAGCGAGGAGATACTGGGAGACTATTTGATTCACGATTTCTACCTCTATTGGTTCCTGAGGCACGGCTACACGCGGGAAAAACTGCTGATCGCGGCGGGGCGCGCATTTGAGGGTAGGTACGCGAAAGAGACGCTCGAAAAGGCGCTTGATGTTTTTCTCACGCGTTTCGCGCGGTCGCAGTATAAACGCAGCGCAGCGCCCGAGGGCGTCGCCATCGGGGAGGTATCGCTCGCGCAGCGGGATTGGATTATGCCGGGAGATTGGGCGCAATTGCCGTAAGAGCGGATGGCAATCCACCTCTCTTTGTAGGGCGCGACGCCCTCGGCGCGCCGCGAGCGAACACAGTTCACCCTTATCGGATAAACCCCCGCCGGAAATCCGGCGGGGGCGTTTAGGTTATACCTTCTTTTTTACGGGAATATAGATGTCGATGATTTTTCCGGTTTCTCCCATACAGCGGGAATCGTAAAGCTCGAAATCAACCAACCCCTCACTGTATTCATAGCCCGACTTCGGGAACCATTCGTTGTAGATATACGCCCAAGTGCCTTGAATGTTCGCGGTGAACGCGGCTTCGTCGGACGGCGGCGTGGAGAAGACGGCGTAGGTCGCGGCGGGGACTTCGTGGATTTCGTAGCCTTCCGGCAGGGTGCAGCCGTCCTGCGGCTCACAGCCGATTACATAGATAAACGATCCGTCCGAATCCGTCGGGAAGCACGCGCCGTATTCGTCGTGGCTTTTTAGGAATGTTTCCTTATGCATCTTTTCGCAGCGGCCGTCAGCCAAATACTGCTGCCAAAACGCGGGGATTGCTTTGCTGTTCTCTCCTTCCGTGCTGGTGGTGCGCAGGGAGTATCCGGCGATTTTGAACGCTTCGCGGGTGACAAATTTCGGTTCCATGACAATTCCTCCCGGTATGTTGTATTTTTTCATATGGTTTAATGAGGGCAGTTCGGGACGCTTCGCGCGGGTATGGATGCGGTAGGTTTCGGGCGAGCTGCCGTAGTGGCGCCGAAAGGCTTTGGAGAAACCCGAATGGGTTTCAAAACCGTAAGCCAGCGCGATATCGATAATTTTTCCGCCCTCCGACAGTTCCGCCGCGGCGCAGGCCAGCCTGCGGAGCCGCACGTAGACCATCACGGTGTAGCCGACATTGAAATGAAAGACGCGGGAAAAATGATACGGCGAGAATCCGGCGCGCGCGGCCAGAAGCTCGGTGTCGAGCGGCTCACCCAAATGGGCATCGATGTACTGTAGCGTGTCTTGCAATATATCCGCGTAGTTCAAGCGCATCCCTCCGTTTCGCGCATTTGTTGTACAACGACCCTATTATACCACATAACAATGGTACTGCTGTTCCAAAATTGCCAAACTAAAATTTTTGTTAAAACCCACTTGACGAGGAACATGCGTTTTGTGTATAATGAGAGAGCTGCTCCATCGTCTCACAGGGAGGCTTTTGTCCGTAGGTTTTAGCAAGCCTGCGAGCGTAACCGCAGGGCAACAGGCGACCGGCAGCGAGGCGCGCAATGGAGTGTGACAATCAATGGAGCGTGACAAATAACGTTTGAGGAGTACCGCCCATGCCGGAATTTCAGGTAGTCAGCCCGTATCAGCCGGCGGGCGACCAGCCAAAAGCCATCAACATGCTCTCCGAAGGATTGGAGAACGGCCTTCAGGAGCAGACGCTGCTGGGAGTCACCGGTTCGGGCAAGACGTTTACCATGGCGAAGGTCATCGAACGTATGCGCCGGCCGACGCTGGTGCTGGCGCACAACAAAACGCTGGCGGCGCAGCTCTGCGCCGAGCTTCGGGAGTATTTTCCGAACAATGCCGTGGAGTATTTTGTCTCCTACTTCGATTACTACCAACCCGAGGCTTACATCCCGCACACCGACACCTATATTGAAAAAGACAGCAGCATCAACGATGAAATCGAACGGCTGCGCCACTCCGCCACCTCTTCGCTCGCCGAGCGGCGGGACGTGGTGGTGGTGTCGTCCGTTTCCTGTATATACGGTTTGGGCGACCCGAACAGCTATAAAAATATGCCGCTCTCACTCCGCCCCGGTATGACGATGAAGCGCAACGACATGCTAAAAAAACTCGTTTCCATCCGCTACAGCCGCAACGACGTGGCGTTTGACCGCAACATGTTCCGCGTGCGCGGCGACACGGTGGAGATCTTCCCCGCTTACTACAACGACCGCGCGATCCGC
>DBDP01000027.1 GCA_002293625.1 Clostridiales bacterium UBA929
GAACGCCGCGCCGAGCGCCGCGTCCAGCCGGAGCGACGCCAGGGTGTCGTTTTTTATTTGCAGAGACTCTTCCTTCGCCGGAAGCTCATCCAAACGGATTTCCGTGAGCGTGACCGGGAAGCGCCCCACCCGCTCTAATGTCTGCGCGATGAAGCCGCACATCTCCGGCAGACAAATCAGCGCGCCGGGGAGGATGTCGCCGACCGTTTCGCGCTCAATCCCCAGCGCCATAAGCGCACCCAGTATGTCGCGGTGCGCCGGTTGTTCGCGCGCCTCGATTTTTAGCGCAGCAAACAACTCCTCGCGGTCAGCCACACCCCAATCGGGGTTCAGAAATACGGCACGGACACGCTCCGCGCCCTCAAAACCGCCATCGAACGTCAGCGTGACGTCCCGCCGGTT
Organism: Clostridiales bacterium UBA929; assembly: GCA_002293625.1. Classification (GTDB taxonomy): domain Bacteria; phylum Bacillota; class Clostridia; order Oscillospirales; family UBA929; genus UBA929. The sequence continues at coordinate 403 of DBDP01000027.1, forward strand.
TTGGAAGCGTGCCGCGACCGATTGCGCCTCGGCGGGGGTCAAAAACCGCGAAGCGGCGCAGCCGGTCTTTGCGGCGCGTTTCGCTATATCCTCCATATGCGCGAGTAACATGTTTTTGGGTTCCATAATGCTCCTTTAACAGCAAAAAAGCACGGTTTACCCGCGCTCTAACCGTCATAAGATATGATTTCAGAAACAGCCTCGATTCTCAAGAACCGATTCTGAATATATGGTACCATGCAAATGTCAACCTGTCAAGCATTTTTTCAAAAAAAGATGAAAAAACGAACTCCCCCATCAAACGGCGGTCAGAGAGCATGGGAAGCGTGATTTCCCGCCTTGCCGCCGCCGCGCTCCGCGCGGTATGATGGTGAGACTGCCAAGAAGAGGGGGAGATTTCATGCCGCAGATTGAGCTTTCCGGCATTCGCAAGACATTTAAGGTGTACGAGCGCCCCGAAGGCCGGTGGGGGCTGCTCAAAGGGGCGTTCAGACGCACGGTTCGTCTCGTGACGGCGCTGGACGGCGTATCGTTCGCGATTGGCGAAGGTGAGTTGGTGGGGCTGATCGGTCCGAACGGGGCGGGGAAGTCCACCACTGTCAAGGTAATGAGCGGTATCCTGACGCCGGACGGCGGTTCCTGTGTGATTAACGGGCGGGTACCGTGGAAGTCCAGAGTGGCGCACGTTTCGGAGATCGGCGTGGTGTTCGGGCAGCGAAGCCAGCTCTGGTGGGACGTGCCGGTGGGCGATTCCTTCTCGCTGCTGCGCGATATCTACGACGTTCCGCAGGCACGCTTTGAGGCGCGACTCAGTGAGCTGACTGGGGCGTTGGAGATCGAGAGCCTGTTGAAGACCCCGGCGCGGCAGCTTTCGCTCGGTCAGAGGATGCGCTGCGAACTCGCCGCGGCGCTGCTGCACAGCCCAAAACTGCTCTTTTTAGACGAGCCGACAATCGGACTGGACGCTGTCTCCAAGCTCGCGCTGCGGGCGTTTTTGAAGGAGGAGAATGTCCGCAGCGGCGTCACCGTACTGCTGACGACCCATGATATGGACGACATTGAGGCGCTTTGCAGCCGCGTGATGGTGATCGGTCACGGCAAATTGCTCTACGACGGTGCCCTTCCGGGGCTGCGGGAACGGTACGCCGCCTATGAGGGGCAGGATACCGACGAAGTCATCGCCCGGATGTATGAGGAGATGGCTCTGTGAAGAATCGTAAAACCCTCAGGCTTGCGCCGCTCTTCTCACTGTTTCGTATTCGCGCTTCGGAATCGCTGCAATACCGCCTCGCGAACCTGTCCGGCGCGGTGATAAGCGTTGTTTGGACGCTGATCGAGGTAACGGTATACATCGCCTTTTATACATACGCCGACGGACGGATGAGCTTTCCGCTGACGCTTCGCCAAGTGATTGCGTACTCATGGGTGAAGGAGTTGCTTTACGGACTTTTGGTGATGAATATAGACGACGAGATACGCGGGAAGATCACCAGCGGCGACGTCGGCGTCGAGCTGTGCCGCCCGCTCGACCTCTATTGGCATTGGTTCGCGAAAAGCTCGGCGGGGCGCGTCGGCACGGTCGTGTTCCGCAGCGGGGCGACGCTGCTGGCGGGCGTTTTGATCCCGGGGCAATACGGGTTGACGTTGCCCGCGTCCCTGCCGGAATTCTTGCTGTTTTTGCTTTCGTTTTGCTGTTCGTTTCTGCTCTGCTCGTCGTTTGCCGCGCTGGCGTCGGCGGTGCGGCTCGGCATCACATGGGGCGAGGGACCGACCTACATGCTGCTGCTGGTCAGCAACGTGCTTTCCGGCGGCTTCCTCCCCCTGCAGCTCTGGCCGGACTTCATGCAAAAAGTGCTGCTCTACCAGCCGTTCGCGGGGATGATCGACATTCCGTCACGGCTCTATGTCGGCTCGGCATCGCCCGCCGAAGCCGTTCCGTTTCTGCTGATGCAAGTGGGGTGGTCTGTGATATTTATCGTTATCGGGCGGCTTATGATGCGGCGACGTTTGAAAACCGTGATCGTACAGGGAGGGTGAGGGGCAGTTAACAGTTTACAGATAACAGTTAACAGTCTGTAGGGCGCGACGCCCCGGTGCGCCGAAGGGTTTGCGCCGCCCCTACGTTTTGGAGGTATTTGAATGAAAGAGCTTCGGTTTTACAGG
>DBDP01000065.1 GCA_002293625.1 Clostridiales bacterium UBA929
CGATATCCCCGGCATCGTGCGCAAGACGATTGAGGGGATCGGCTACGACGACCCCGCCCACGGTTTCGACGCGCGTTCCTGCGCCGTTCTTACTTCGATTGACGAGCAAAGCCCCGACATCGCGATGGGCGTTGACCGCTCGCTGGANNNAGGCATGATGTTCGGCTACGCCTGTGACGAGACGCCGGAACTGATGCCGGCCGCGATCGTGTATGCTCACGCCCTCTGTAAAGAGCTGGCCGCGGCGCGGCGTAGCGGCGACCTGCCGTTCCTCCGCCCCGACGGTAAAGCACAGGTAACCGTGCAGTACGGCGATAACGGCAAGGTTGAACGCATCCACACCGTCGTGGTGTCGAGTCAGCACAGCGCCGATGTTGAGATTGAAGCGCTGCGGAAAAGCATTCGGGAGCGTGTCGCCGAAAAAGCGCTGCCGAATAATCTGATTGACAACGACACCCTTTTCTATATCAACCCCACCGGGCGTTTCGTGGTGGGCGGTCCGCAGGGCGACAGTGGTCTGACCGGGCGGAAGATTATCGTGGATACATACGGCGGCTACGCGCGGCACGGCGGCGGCGCGTTTTCGGGCAAAGACCCCACAAAAGTAGACCGCAGCGCGGCTTATATGGCGAGGTACGCCGCGAAGAACCTTGTCGCCGCAGGGCTTTGCCGCCGCTGCGAGATCGAGCTTGCTTACGCGATCGGCGTGGCGCGTCCCGTCAGCGTGCTGGTGGATTCGTTCGGCACCGGCATCGTCTCCGACGAACTGCTGGGCAAAGCCGTTCGCGAGGTCTTTGATCTGCGCCCCGCCGAGATCATCAGATCCCTCAATCTGCGCCGCCCGATTTACAAAGCGGTTGCCTCTTACGGTCATTTCGGGCGCGAAGGTCTGCCGTGGGAAGTGACCGACCGCGTTGAAAAGCTGCGAGCCGCCGTAAAATAGAGGCGAACTGTGTTCGTCCGCGTACATCCCCCGGCGCGCAAAGCGCGCCACCCCCTTCGGATCGAAGGGGGCTACGATTAGATGAGGTAGGGGTGATTCACGAGTCGCCCGTGTCTGAACAACGGGCGGGTAACTGTCCGCCCCGCCGGTTCTTGCATGAATAGAGGAGGGAGAGGCTATGACCATTCAGCCCGTTGGGTTTCGGTTTCTGCGCGGCGGCTATGTCGTACCGCGCGTGATGCCCGTTACGGAACCGTTGATTAAGCGGCTCTCCCTCCCCTCTCAGCCAGAGCCTTACGACTACATAACGCCGAAGAGGGGTGAAGCCGGACAGATTCCCACTTTGACGCTGTACGGTTCCGACGGGAAGCCGGATATCATGTATTTTGACCCGCGCTTCGAGCGCAAACCCTTCTCCAAAGCGGAAGCCACCGAGCGGGCACCGGACGCGGAACTTTGCGAAGCCTGCCGTACCCGAACGTACCAAGACAAATCCGGCGACGGCAATGTGTCATTCAAAACCCCAACGCATATCGCGCCGCAAAACTCGGCTGCCGCCGTCGCGGCGCACGAGCGAGAGCATGTGTCAAACGCTTACGCCGACGCGCGGCAAAACAACGCCCGCGTGGCATATTCGTCGGTGCGTTTGTTCACCGCGAACTGCCCCGAATGCGGGCGCGTGTATATTTCCGGCGGTCTGACCGAGACGCGTTTCGCGCCCAACCCTGCGCGGCTGGACGCGGGATTGCTGGGACAATATGTAGACATGGCGGTGTAGTATGGAATTTACCGAATATCAAACCCTTGCCCTGCGTACGTCAGGGCGGACGGATAAAGACGCGCTGCTGCTGAACGGCGTGATGGGCCTGTGCGGCGAGGCGGGAGAGTGCATCGACCTAATGAAGAAGCACCTCTTTCAAGGGCATGATCTGGATCGGGACAAGCTCATTGATGAAGCGGGCGATTGTTTGTGGTACTTAGCCAGCCTCGCCGAGGGTTTAGGGGTTGGGCTGGACGAAATCGCGCGGAAAAACGTTCTGAAGCTAAAGAAGCGATACCCCGACGGGTTCAGCGCAGAAAAGAGCATCAATCGAAGCTAGATACTGTTTTTGGTAATCTTCGGGCGGCGCGCGCTGCCCCGCTCGTTCGTCTGCAGTGAACGCGGAGTCTTACAGAGATTCTTGCGTATGCTCACAATATCTGCACACGGAACCCTCGAACGCCGGAAGGTGGGGTTCCGTATTTGTTATGCAATTCGGGTTATCGCAGCGGTGAGCGCCCCGGTTTTCTGACGGTTTAACCGCAAACGGCGGCAGCGAACAAAGCTCCAGCAACAGCGCCATACGGGCGAACAGCCCGTAACGTGCCTGCTCGAAATATACGGCGCGCGGGTCGCTGTCAATGGCTTCGTCGATTTCCCCGTCGCGCGGCAGCGGGTGCATCACCAGCAGCTCGTCCGGCGCGCCCTTGAGAATATCCGGCGTAAGGGTATAATGACCTTTCAGCCGCTCGTATTCGGCGGCGTTACGGAAGCGTTCCTTCTGCACCCGTGTCATGTACAGCACGTCGATCTCCCCGATGACCGACCGAAGGTCGCGCTCCTCGCCGAGCGGCATGTCGCGGCATGTCCGTTTCACATACGCCGGCAGCGACAGTTCCGGCGAGGATACCAGCACGGCGGATATGCCCTCAAAACGCGCCAGCGCGCGCAGAAGACTGTGGGCGGTGCGCCCGTATTTCAGGTCGCCGCAGACCCCAATCCGCAGCCCGTTGATGCTTCCGCGCAGGCGGCGGAGGGTCACGAGGTCTGTCAGGGTTTGGGTGGGATGGCAGTGTCCGCCGTCGCCCGCGTTGATTACGGGGACGGAGGCATACAGCGATGCCGCCAGCGCCGCGCCCTCGCGGGGGTGACGCAATGTCAGCACATTCGCGTAAGCGGACGTCATGATTATGGTGTCTTTCAACGTTTCGCCCTTCGATACGCTCGACGACGACGGGTTGGAGAACCCGAACACGCCCCCGCCCAGCTTCAGCATCGCCGCCTCGAAGGACAGGCGGGTACGGGTGGACGGTTCATAGAAAAGGGAGGCTAAGGTCTGCCCCCGCAGGGCGTCCCTATAGTCTCCCGGATGCTCTATAATCTCCTCAAAACGCCGGTAAATATCTTCCCATTCCCGCTCCGATAAGTCGGTAAAGTCAATCAGGTGTCTCATACAGGCAACCTTTCTTAAGTGAAGTAAAAAATAAACTTAAACGTAGTTGTTTATTGAATTATAATTTTAATTTGCTTGATAAACAATCTCGCCGGTTTCTCTGATATGATCTAAAAACCCGCTGCTGTTACAGGTTTCATCAAGTATATGTGTTTCGATGTCATAACTGATATCTTCTCGCAATCCAATCAAATTACCCCACGTCTCAAGCCAATACTCCACTTTGTCAAGCACGCTAATTCTCCTTTCCCAACAGCACCCACAGTCCGCGCTCCTCTTTTTCCGGATGCCACTGCACCGCGCGAATTTGCTCCGTATCGTCACGGAGCGCCTCTGCGATGCCGTCGTCGCTTCTCGCCGTAACGCGCAGACCGCGTCCGATGTCCTTCACGGCCTGATGGTGGTAACTGTTGGTAAGTAACCTGTCCCCGCTCTCTGTCGTGACGCGGTGACGCAACGGCGGCTCCCCTTCGGCGGCAGCGTGGATTAAGCCGCATTGTGAGGGCAAGTCTTGCCAGATCGTTCCGCCGAGCGCGATGTTGATGACCTGCATCCCCCGGCAAATGCCGAACACCGGCTTCCCGGCTCGCAAAAAAACATCCAGAACGGCAAATTCCAGTTCGTCGCGCGGCATATCCAGCGTCTCGCTACGGTTATCCAGCAGCGTCATGCCGAACCGCGAGGGGTGTATATCCCCGCCGCCCGGCAGCAACAGCGCATCAAAATCTCGTACGGACAGAACCATGCCGCCCGGATATATGACGACCCCGCTGTGACCGTACTGCGCCAACGCGGTGAGGTACTCGTCTTTCAACGGGTTCAGCGTCCCGCCGGTTAATAAGAAATGCATGTCGCTCCCCCTTTCGGGTTTGCAACCATTCTATTCGGGATTCTCGTCCCCATTTCCGTTATCGTCAAATATTTCGGGAACAAATTCCCGCACACGCGGACGCGGGTCACTTTCTAATTGTGCGATGCCCTGCTCGGTCTCGGCGAAGCGCTCGGCAAAACGCGCGAAAAAGCCGCGCATACGGTCAAGCTCCAAGACGATTTCCAGCGACGACGCCTTTCCTTCCGACATAACTTCGTTAAACCGCGCGCGTGTTTCGGCAATCATGCGGGCGGTTTCTGTTTTGACCGTTTCGGCTTCGCGGAGATTGCGTTCCAGCGTCTCTTTGCTTCGGTCGGCTTGCTCCATCTCCTCGGTCAGTGCGCGCACTCGCTCTGCGAGCTTCTGAATATTGCCGTTCAAAGCGGCGATTTTTTCTATTGTGCCTTCGCGTTCCGCAAGTAGTTCCTGCCGTTCGTCAATAAGCCGGGCGCGTTCGTCCAGCCATGCGGCGCGTTCATTTACAATTTCGGCCAGTTCCTGTTCCCGCTTCGTGAGGGTATCAATCACGGAATCCCGTTCGCCTTCAAACACAGCTTTCTCTTTCAAGGCGCTGCTGATGGAATCGTGTTCGGCTTCCCGCTCGGCTATAGCGGAATCCAGCTGTTCTCGCAGCTCGTCCCGTTCTTTACGCATTTCGTAGAACCGAAGACGTTGTGCTTCTAATTCTTCGGACGCCGACCCCTCTTCGGGAACGGAACGCTCAACGCGAATCTCTTGCAGCTCGGTCTCCAGTGTTTCCACCTTTTTTGCCAGTCTGTCACGTTCATCCACCAAAGAAGCGACCTCCGCCTGCGCGGCGTGCTGACGCCCGGCGGGGTCGCGTTTACCGCGCTCTGCGAGCGCGTTGTCTCGTTCACGGCGCAACTTATCCGCGCCGGCGCGTAACGCTTCGGTTTCCTCGCGCCGCTCTTTGGACATCTGGGCAAGGTAGTCCACTACATCGCGTGTGTTGAAGCCGCCGACGATGCTCTTACGGAAGGATTTACTCTTCATTTATAACGCCTCCAACAGCGTCTCCTTCGGCTGCGCTCCGACAAAGCGGGCGGTTTCCTTACCGTCTTTAAACATGATAACGGTCGGGATGCTCATCACACCGTACTGCGCGGCGAGCGCCCCCTCGGCGTCAACATCAAGCTTGCATACCTTGGCGTCTGTTTCCTCCGCGATCTCGTCGATCACGGGAGCCAGCATACGGCAGGGACCGCACCATGACGCCCAAAAATCCACTAATACGGAGGTTTCCGCTTCCAGTACCTCCGCGTCAAACGTCTTCTCCGTCAGATGAACAATTTTATCGCTTGCCATGTCGCGCCTCCAATTATAAGTCTATTACTTCAGCAGATAAACCCTCACCAGCTCCTGCAGCAGCTCATCGCGGTCAATCTTGCGGATCATGGCGCGGGCATTTTTATGGTTGGTAACATAGGTGGGATCCTCCGAAAGGATATATCCCACAATTTGGTTCACAGGATTGTAACCCTTCTCCTGCAGCGCGGCGTAAACGGCGGTAAGGGTTGATTTCATCTCAAGGTTGCTGTCTTCGGCCAAGGCGAATTTCCGGGTGTGATCCACCGCCGACGCCTCCCTTCCCATAGAGCATACTGTATTATACCCTAATCGCAGTCAGTTTGTAAAGGGCTTTTTGCTCCCCAGGAAGAAATATTCGGTAAATTCACATTGCAAGAAAACCTGATTTGTAGTATACTGTGTAATAGAACCCAGACAGCAAGGGAGGATCAGACAATGGTTGAAAAAAAAGACTTCATTCAGTACCTCGACATGGAGGACGCCTTAAAACGTCTCGGAGGGATGAAATCCATCTATATAAGTCTTCTCCGTAAGTTCTTGGATAATACGTCCATCGAGGATTTGCGCAAGGCGGAACGGAGCGGAAATAGAAAAGAAATTGACGACGCCTCCCACGCGATCAAGGGATTGGCCGCGAATCTCTCTCTTCCGGCACTGAGCAGTGCGGCGGCGGCTCTCAACAACGCGGTTCGATCCGGCGAAGCCGGCGGCGATTTGCCGCAGCGCGTTTACGACGCTTGGGAAAAGACGGCTTATGTTATCCGGGAAACCATCTAATTCGTAACAAAACTGCCCACGGAACAATTGCGATTCTGTGGGTAGTTTTATGCGTTTATCTGAATTATTATGTGATCTTTTCCTCCTGACGTTCAAGCCGCTTATTGAACCATTGATACGCAAACGAAATTGCGAGCAGCACAATGCCGCCGGTAAAATAGGAAACAATCCGCCATATCGTATCAAGCCCATGCAAATCCAACGCAAAGAGTTTCAACACCGTAAAGATTGCCATCGACAACCCGCTTAAACGGGTTATTTTATTGCGCTTAACGAAGCCAAATATAACCCAGCCGAGCGCGGTCAAGCCAAACGCCAGCGTGAGAATCAAGCTCGACGGTTTCAGAGAGAGCCGAACGACAAGGTTTTGCGAAGCCAAAAACATCGCGAAGCCGGAAACGAGCAAAGGAAACCATTGGAGCGGGAGTTTACGCAGCCCGGCCAAAAAGCGCAGGGTATCTGTTACCCATGCAACTCCTGTGAGATTTATAATGATATACAGAACGAAGACAATTGTGGCGACAGAACCCCCGCCGTCAGTTAAGCCGCGCGAAAAAGCGTTGAAACCTACAAGCCATATTATGTTACAAACACCGATTAACACTGCCGCCGCATGAAAACCGCGGTTATGGATACGCTTAATGCGCGGCAGAACGAACGACAGCGCAAACCCAAACGTCATGGATAACAATGCGGCAACCACGCTCGCGCTGACATCAGACCAGCGTAACAACGCCGGAGCCAACGGCAAATGCAAAATATATATCGCGTACAGCCATATATTAAGGGCACCTCTATAAACTC
>DBDP01000073.1 GCA_002293625.1 Clostridiales bacterium UBA929
CCGTAGGGTGCGCCGACCCGGCGCACCGTGGAAATTTGCCGCACGAGAACCGACGGCGCCCACGGACGACCGAGGGCGGTCGTCCCTACGGAGACGGGGAATGGCGGGATACGAAAACTAACAGGGAGGGGTTCGCAGTGAAAAGAGTAAAAGTGATGCTTCCGCAAGGTCTTTATGAGCCGGTAGCGCCCGAAGGAGACGCTTTCAAGCAAAGAATCACCGTATTGGGTGACCGCATCATGTGGAGCGTTGACAAAGAGGACGGCACGACGCACCGCGTCTACCGTTATCGGTTCAAAGAGGGTGTGTTGTATCTGGACGGCGTGGATTCCGCCCAGAGATGCCTTTTCAAAACACGTGACGGTTCTATTTGGGTCGCCGACGTTGAGTTCAAGATGAAGGGGTTCGTTCTTCTGTAGGGTGCGCCGACCCGGCGCACCGTGGGAAATTTGCCGCACGAGAACCGACGGCGCGTCGAAGGGCGACGCGCCCTACATACCCCTTCCGGCGGAAGGGGGCTACGATGGGACATGGACGAATCGCCACGACCGCTATTTCCTCAAAACCCCTTCTGCGGGATTGTTCCGCATGTCCTCCTGAAGCCGGAAGTACAAGTCGATAACGTCCCGCGCGATCGGCGCGATGGTCGAACCCGCGCCGCCCTTCTCCACGGCAACGGCGACGGCGATCTGCGGATCGTCCGCCGGAGCGTAGGCAACGAAGACGCCGTTGTTGGGTCTGTCGCTTACCTGCGCCGAGCCGGTCTTTCCGGCCACGGGGATATCAAAGTCGCGAAAGACGTTGTACGCCGTGCCGCCCTGCTGGGTAACGGCGCGCATCCCCTCTTGCAAAGCCGCTACGTTCTGCGGTTGCATCTCCAGCTTCAGGGCGACTTCGGGACGCGAAACAAAGTATTCGTAACTGTAATCGTGGCTGAGAACTTCCTTTAGTAAATGTGCTTTATACCGTGTGCCGCCGTTCGCGATGGTGGCGGCGTAGTTCGCCAGCTGCACCGGCGTGAAGGCGTTGTTTTCCTGCCCGATCGCGGCGGAAAGGGTGTTGCCGTCCCACCATTCGGTGTTCAGCGCTTCCGCTGTCTGCGGACTCGCGACCCAGCCCAGCGTCTCGCGTTTCGGATCCTCCAGCTCAACGCCGGTGGGAACACCCAGCCCGAAACGGTTCGCCCAGCGGGAGATTTCTTGAATACCGGCAAGCCGCCCGGATTCAAAGAAATAGTAGTTGCAGGACACCTTCAACGCATTGCAGACGTTAACGTGACCGTGAGAACCGGTGCAGCTCGGCTGCGGAAATGGATAAAACGTATACTTCACATGGTCAAAGATGGTGGAGGACGGCGTGACCGTTCCGTTTTCGAGCGCCGCCGCCGCGGTCACCATCTTGAAGGTGGAACCCGGCGCGTAGGTACCGTTGATCGCGCGGTTATACAAAGGATTCAGAGGATCCTCCAGCAGACTCGAAAAATCCTCCATAAAGGTTCTCGCGCTGTAGGTGGGATAATTGGCGGCAGCCAGCACCTCGCCGCTGTTTACATCAATAACGGCGGCGGCTGCTGCCTCCGCCTCCTGTCCGCGAAGCGGCGCGCCGTTCTCGATGAGGTTTTGTACCCCCTCGGCAAGCAGCCGCTCCAGCTCCTCCTGAAAACGTATATCAATCGTTAGGAATACATTCTGCCCCGCTTCGGGTTCGGCGGATTCGGCAACCTCCACCACTCGCCCTTCCTGTGTAACAGTTTCCAGCCGCGTTCCGGCTTCGCCGTGCAGCCAGCTCTCAAACGCTTTTTCAACGCCGTCCACGCCGACCAGTTCATCGAGCTGATAGCCTTCATAACCCTCCGCGTCCTGTATCGGTCCGATTCTTCCAAGAATCGCTCCTGCTGCGTCGGTATGGACTTCCCGCGCCGTCGCGGATACAACGCTGACCCCCGCGTATCCGTTTTCCGAAACCCGCGCGATAAGCTCCATCGGAACGTCCCGCGCGAAGGTATAAGCGGGGATAAATAAATACGGTTTCGTCACCTCGCCGCTCGCTTCGTCCCGCTCGACGACCGACGCTTGATACCGTAGGTCAATCTCATACAGCACCCCTGCGGCGAGCCGCGCCTCGGTAAGCGACAAACCCTCGGGCAAACCGGGAGCTTCTTCGTCGTCATCGGTCATGCCGTATTCGTTAAAGAGCCTGTTCATCAGCTCTCCGGCGGACATGTCCTCCGGCCAGCCTTTCTTCATTAGGTAATGGGTAAGGTATTTTTCTTGATCCGGCGTCGCTTCGGTGTAAGCAAAGGGCGGCGGGGACACCGGCAGCAGGATTTGCTCGTAAGATACGCCGCAGGCATCGGCGTCTTGAATCAAGCGGAGAATTACCTCCGCCTGCCCGCCGCCCCGAAACAGCGCCGCGCGGTCAATCACGGCGTTGTAAGCCAGCTTGTTTGTCACGAGGGGGCGTCCGTAGCGGTCGTAGATCTCGCCGCGCGTCGCCGGAACGGTCACGGTGCGGGTGGATGTGCGCAGCACCTCCGGCTCGGGATCGGTTTCGCCCGAGAACTGCAGCCCCGCGAGCCGCACCCCCATCGTAAAGGCCAGCGCGACGACCAGCGCGCTCATCACAATCAGGCGAATTGTCAGTTTATACCCGCCCATACGTTACTCCTTTTCAAGACTTCTCTTCGAACAATCGTGAAACACCTCGGAACAGAGGGTAAAGCGGCAGAAGGCACACAATGCCCGCCAGCGCCTCCGGCAGCCCGACGGTGAGGAAGGCCGGCCACACCGTCCGCCCCGGAATCAGGTAGAATAAAAAAAAGAGCAAAAACTCGGTAACAACGGCGGTGACCACCGTCATCAGCAGCGCCGACCAAAACGTCTTTTGCAAGCTTCGCTCGCACAAAAGCCCCGTTATGATGCCCGCAGCCATCAGCGACAGAGCGAACAGACCCTCCACCGTCGGCGTCATGGCGTCGCAAAGCAGCCCGCATACCAATCCGGCGGCTCCTCCCGCCACCGGTCCGGTAACAACCGACAACGCGACGACGGCGGGAACCGAAACGAGCGGGTTTGGGATAACCGGAACGCGCGTCAGCACCCGTGTTTGGAGAATCGCGGCAAGAAGAATCAATACGCCGAAGCATACCCCTCTCACGGCGCGGCTACTGCTCATCATGATACTCCAGCACGACAAACACCTGCGTCAGTGTTTCTAATGTGGCTTCGGGCGTGAGGACGGCGTATTCCGCCTGCCCCGACGGCTCCGTTTGGATTCCGATAACCTTTCCGATTGGGATGTCGGGCGGGAACACGCCGCCCTGTCCCGACGTCAGCACCAAATCGCCGTATTGAAGATCGGAACCCAGCGGCAGATACGAAAGCCGCAGGCTCCCCTCGTTCATCAGCGTCCATTCGCCTTCCGCGACAGCTGTTTGCCCGGTGCGCTCCACCTTCGCACCCGCCGATAATGCCGTGTCGATGACCTGCGAGACAGTCGCCCAACCGCTCCCGACTTCGGTAACCACACCGGCTAGGTATCCTTCGGCGGTCAGTACACACTGCCCAACCTCAAGCCCCGCTTCACTGCCCTTGCTTAAGGTAAACAAACGCTCCCACGCCGTCGGGTCGCGGTCTGTTATCAGCGCGATCTCAAAGGTAAAGCCGCGCTCACGCAGCCCAAGACCCAGCATTGTCCGCAGGCGGTCGTTTTCCTCGGCCAGTTCGTCGGCAAGGCGCTTTTCCTCTTCCATTTCCGCGACGTATACACGGAGGCTTTCGTATTTCGCCAGCAGATCCTCGTAGTTCGCGGCCGCGTCCGAGCGTCTCGTGAAATAGTCGGAAACGGAACCGATTAACGTGTGCATCGGTTGGAAAATGGTATTAATAACGTTTGAGACAGGAGACGTGCGCCCTTTGGTAAAGAACGAGCTTACCGCCATCGAAAGGACGAACAGCACGACGGCGCAGACGATAACGGCGGCTTTATGCTTCGCGATAAATTTCATGGCGCGTACCCCGATAACAAGTCTATCCCGAAATGCCGGAGCATTTGGGAGAGCAGGCAGAGCGGCAAGCCCATCACGGCGTAGAAATCGCCCTCGATACGCTCGACCAGCATCGCCCCGCGTTCCTGTATGCCATACGCGCCCGCCTTGTCCATCGGTTCGCCGGTGGCGATGTACGCCCGTATCTCTCCGTCGCTCAAGGGGCGGATAGAGACAGCCGCCGCTTCCGCGCGGGTGAGCGTTTCCCCGTCCAGCAAAACAGAGACGCCGGTCACCACGGTGTGTGTTCTCCCCGAAAGGGAGCGCAGCATACGGAACGCTTCTTCCTCACTGTGGGGTTTACCCAAAACCGCGCCGCCGCAAACCACCAGCGTGTCCGCCGCGATCACAAGCGTTCCCGCGCCGCACCGCGCCGCCACATCCTCCCCTTTTCGCAGCGAAAGCGCCGCGACCGCCTCTTCGGGCGGGAGGTCAATTTCTTCATCGGCAAGTGAGGGGATGATTTCGCAGGGTAGCCCGATCCGGCGCATCAGCTCCGCTCTGCGGGGCGACGCGGACGCCAAAACAAAACGGCTCACAGCCATTTGCGTTTGTGTTCGCCGGGCGCGTAAAACCCGGTGGTTACCGATTGCGGCTCGTAGTCGCCGCGCCCCAGATAGGCGTTCGCGATCTGTACGCATTCGCGCGCGTTCTCGGTGGCGAAGTCCAGACGCGCCGCCCAAAGCCCGATGTGCCGCCATTGCTTTTTATACGGCTCCATCCAGAGTTTGTGGCTGCCGTACACCAAGGTACAGTGTCCGCTCTCGCGCACCAGCGGCATAAGACCGCCCTCCCTGTCGGACAGCTCGTTTTTCATGTTGTCGCAGGCGCAAACGCCGCTGCGCTTGCGAATCAGGCACTGCCGCGCGAGCAGCAGGGGCAGCCGTCCGTATACGATCATCTCGGTGTCGGCGATATGGTTAAGCGCCCGAATCTCCTCCAGCGTCAGCCACGGAGCCAACGTACAGGAAATTACGCCCATCATCTTCGCCGCTTTGAGCGTCAGCGCGGAGGAAACGCACCAATTGGCACGCGGCGTAAACCCGTGCCGGAGTGCCAGCACAGCCTGTCCGGGATTATACGTAAGCGCCTCGCGGAAGCCGATATCGTGCAAACGCTTCAGACGCGCCCCAATCTCGCTCCGTTCGCTTTCCGCTATAATACGCGGAAACACGGCTACGGGAACCGTCTCACTGCGCACCAAATCCTCGGCACGTACGGGGTCTCCGGACGCCTCACCGAGCGGGACATAGAGCCGTTCGGGCGGCAGACGCAGCAGTTCGGGCGTGACTTGCGCCATCTTCGCGACTTTGATGGTTATGCACGGTTTGTCGGCGCGGGGAAGCAGGCGGGCGTCGGCGGCGAAATGCCCCGGCGGACGCTCCGGCAGCGCG
>DBDP01000125.1 GCA_002293625.1 Clostridiales bacterium UBA929
AGATTGGAACTGTCAAACTCCCGAATAATTTAACACTAATGTAACACGTAAAAAATTGGAGACGCAATACTGCCGGCGGCGTATTTGTAATATACCGCCAAAAAAAAGTTGTTGACAAACAGGATTCCGGATGCTACAATAACAAAAATCACAAACCGCAACTTCTGAACGGAGAAACGAAATGAGTATTAACCTGATTAGCCTCCTGCCGACGGTTGTTCTAGTAGTAACCGTCTTGGTACTGCTTACCAAGACGCCGGCAATGAGCTGTCAGGATCCGTGAGGGTTTCCGATTCAGCAGAGGATGTAAACACCGCCGGCGATTCCGAGAAGGAACGCCGGCGGTTTATTTATCGGAGGGATGAAAATGAAGCTCACAGGAGCGCAAATCGTGACACAGGTGCTGATAGAACAGGGCGCGGACACCGTGTTCGCCTATCCCGGCGGTTCTGTTCTCAATATCTTCGACGCCTTGGGGGAACAAGCGGATAAGCTGCGTGTCATCCTGCCGTCGCATGAGCAGGGCGGCTGTCACGCTGCCGACGGATACGCCCGGGTAAGCGGAAAATGCGGCGTCATGATCGCCACTTCGGGACCGGGCGCCACCAATCTGGTGACGGGGCTCGCCAACGCCTATATGGATTCTGTTCCGCTGGTGGCCATCACCGGTAACGTAACCCGCGCGCTGATGGGGCGCGACTCCTTTCAGGAGGTGGATATCTGCGGGATTACGATGCCGATTACGAAGCACGGCTTCTTGGTGCAAAGCGTGGAATCGCTGGCAGAAACGCTGAAGGAAGCGTTCTCGATCGCCGTGTCGGGACGCCCGGGACCGGTTTTGGTAGACATACCCAAGGACATCACGGCGGAACTTTGCGAGTACACACCTGTCGGGCATTACAGAGCGCGGGAGGGGGTATCCCCGCAGAATGCCCGCATCCGCCGCGCCGCCGAACTGATCGCGTCCAGCAAACGCCCGCTGTTGTTCTGCGGCGGCGGTGTGGTGAGCGCGGGAGCTTCGGAGCTTTTAAGGGAACTTGCCGAGAAGTGCGGTATCCCCGTAACGACTACGCTGATGGGGCTGTCGGCGCTGCCCGCCCAGCACCCCTTGATGCTGGGGCTGATCGGTATGCACGGGACGCCGGCATCCAATTACGCCTGCGGGCAATGCGACCTGCTCTTATGCGCGGGCTCTAGGTTTTCCGACCGGGTAGCCGGCGACCGAAAGCTGTTCGCTCCCAACGCGAAGCTCGTACATCTCGACATCGACCCGTCGGAGTTCGACAAAAATGTCGTCTGCGACCTGCATGTGGAGGGTGACATCCGCGAAACGCTGCGGCTCCTGTGTGACGCCGCTCCGGCAAACGCCGTAAGTGACTGGCGTGACGAGATTGTCCATTTCAAAGCAAGGCACCCTATGCCGGAGGGGATGGAGCCGGAACGCGCGAACCCGCGAAGCATCCTGAAAACTGTCGCGGAGCTCGCCGGAGAGGACGCCGTTATCGTGACCGACGTGGGGCAGCACCAGATGTGGACGGCGCAGTACTATCCCTTTTCAGCCCCCCGCAGCTTTGTTACGAGCGGAGGACTGGGAGCGATGGGATTCGGCATGGGCGCGGCGGTGGGCGCGAAAGCGGCGGCGTCCGGCAGACCCGTGGTACTTATTACGGGAGACGGGAGTTTCCACATGGATATGGCGGAAATGGCCGCCGCCGTGACGGAAAACCTCCCCATCGTCATCGTGGTGATGAACAACAGCGTGCTGGGTATGGTGCGCCAGTGGCAGCGGATTTTTTACGGGGGGCGCTTTCACTATACAACTCCCAGCAGGCAAACCAATTTTGTTAAGTTGGCCGAAGCCTTCGGAGGTTTGGGATTCCAAGCCGGAACGATGACGGAGTTTTCAAACGCGCTGCGGACGGCGCTGAGTTCGGGACGTACCGCGCTGATCGATTGCCGTATCGACCCCGACGAAAACGTGTTCCCGATGATTCCGCCCGGGAAGTCGGGTAACGAAATTATGTACAGTGAATAGGGGGCAGTTTTGTGGATTCTTTTTTAATCGCGCTGCTGGTTAACAACCACTTCGGCGTCTTAACGCGGGTAACGAGCCTGTTCAGCCGCCGAGGCTACAACATCGCATCCCTGTCCGTAGGCGAGACGGAGACGCCGGAATATTCGCGCATTACAATCGAAACGAGAACCGACAGCATGGCGGTGCGGCAGATCGTGCGCCAGCTTGAAAAACTGGAGGACGTGAAGGCCGTTTCGCTGCTGCCCGGAGCGGAAACAGTGGCCCGTGAGCTGCTGATTGTCAAGCTCGTGATTCCCCCGGTCAAGCACGCGGCGCTGCTGGAATCGCTGAAAGGCTTTGACTGCCGTATCCCTTATGATGTGGAGGGACGGCTGGTGCTGGAGTTCTCCGGCAGCCCGCCGCAATGCGAAGATTTTCTCAAAACCTTGTCGGAATACACGATATTGGAGCTTTGCCGAACCGGTGCCACGGCGGTGTCGATCATCGGGGAGTTAAAGCAATAAGCAAAGTGTTGAAAATTACCCACAAAAGAGATCCCATACATTAACATAAAGGAGAGAAACGCATGAAACTTTACTATGATTCGGACTGTGACCGAAGCTTGCTCGAGGGCAAGACGATCGCCGTGATCGGCTATGGCAGTCAGGGACACGCCCACGCGCTCAACCTCAAGGAGTCGGGCAACACGGTAATCGTCGGCTTGCGGCCGGATTCCGCGCGCCGCGCGGAGGCGCAGGCGGCCGGGCTGGAGGTATACGACACCGCCGAAGCCGCTAAAAAAGCGGACTTGGTGATGATGCTCATCCCGGACCAGGATCAGGCAGCTGTGTACCGTACCGACATCGCTCCGCATATGCGCCCCGGCAAAGCTCTGGCGTTCGCCCACGGCTTCGCGGTGCATTATAACCAGATCGTGCCGCCCGAAGGCGTGGACGTATTCATGATCGCCCCCAAAGGACCGGGACATACCGTGCGTTCGCAGTATTTGGAGGGTCGCGGCGTACCCTGTTTGATCGCCGTACACCGCGACGCGTCGGGTACTGCCAAAGCGTGCGCGATGGCGTATGCCTCCGGCATCGGCGGCGGGCGCGCCGGCATTTTGGAAACCACATTCAAGGAAGAGACGGAGACAGATCTGTTCGGCGAGCAGGCGGTTCTGTGCGGCGGCGTCACGGAGTTGATGAAGGCGGGATTCGATACTCTGGTGAAGGCCGGATACGCGCCGGAGATGGCGTACTTCGAGTGCGTCCATGAGATGAAACTGATTGTCGACATGATCAACAGCGGCGGGTTTGCCGCCATGCGCTCCTCAATCAGCGACACGGCCGAATACGGCGACTATGTGACCGGCGCGCGCATCGTTACCGACGAGACCCGCCGCGAGATGGAGCGCGTCCTGACGGAGATTCAAAGGGGCACGTTCGCGAGCAAATGGATACAGGAAAATACCGCGGGCGGACGAGCTGGCTTTCTCGCCATGCGCGCGGTGGAAGCCGCGCATCCCGTGGAGACGGTCGGCAAAGAGTTACGCTCTATGATGAGCTGGCTGAAAAAATGATCAAAACAGACAGGATGAGCGGACGGGTTTTAAGCGGTGCGGAACGCGCACCGCACCGTTCGCTGTTTCGGGCGCTGGGGTTTACGGACGAGGAGATGAAGCGGCCGCTTATCGGGGTCGCGTCGGCGTTCAGCGAGATCGTTCCGGGGCATATGCATCTGAACGCCGTCGCGCAGGCCGTCAAGGACGGAATATACATGGCTGGCGGCAAGCCGGTTCTGTTCCCCGTTATCGGCGTGTGCGACGGCATCGCGATGGGACACTCCGGTATGCGCTATTCCCTGCCTTCCCGCGAACTGATCGCCGATTCCATCGAGACGATGGCGGCAGCGCACTGCTTTGACGCGTTGGTGTTGGTGCCGAACTGCGATAAAATCGTACCCGCCATGCTGATGGCGGCGGCAAGGCTGAACCTGCCGTCCATTGTCGTCAGCGGCGGACCGATGCTGGCCGGCGAACGGCGCGGGGAACGGCTGAGCCTCTCCAGCGTCTTTGAGGCGGTGGGCGCGTATCGCAGCGGTCTCATCGGCGAAGAAGCCCTGGGGGATATAGAGAGGGACGCGTGTCCCACCTGCGGCAGCTGTTCGGGGATGTTTACAGCGAACAGCATGAACTGCCTTTGCGAAGCCGTGGGGATGGCTCTGCCGTTCAACGGTTCCGCGCCGGCGGTCAGCTCCGAGCGGATCCGTTTCGCGAGAGAGAGCGGCGTAAAGATCATGGAGCTGTTGGATAAGGACATCCGCCCCCGCGACATTCTCACGCGGCAGGCGTTTACCAACGCGCTGACCGTGGATATGGCACTGGGCTGCTCGTCGAACACCGTGCTGCATCTTCAGGCTATCGCGCGCGAAACCGAAACGGAACTTCCGCTGACGCTGATCAACGAGGTCAGCGCGCGTACCCCGAACCTGTGCCGCCTCAGTCCGGCGGGCGGGCATTATATGGAGGATCTTCACCGCGTGGGCGGCGTACCCGCCGTTATGAAAGAACTTGCGCGCATAAACCTGCTGGACATCGGACTGCCCTCGGTGATGGGCTGCGTTCGGGATCATTTCTCATCCGCGCCGAAACCGGACGGGGATGTTATACGTTCGGCGGACGCGCCATACGCCCCTTCCGGCGGGCTTGCCGCTTTATTTGGGAACTTGGCGCCGGCAGGCTGTATCGTCAAGCGCTCGGCGGTGGCGCCGGAAATGCTGCGCCAGACGCTTACGGCGCGCGTCTTCGACAGCGAGGAGCAGGCGTGCGAGGCGATTTTCGCGGGAGATATTCATCCCGGGGATATGGTGGTCATCCGGTATGAGGGGGCGCTGGGCGGTCCGGGGATGCGCGAGATGCTAAGCCCCACGTCGGCGCTTGCCGGTATGGGACTGGATAAGGACGTTGCCCTGCTGACCGACGGACGTTTCTCCGGCGCGACGCGCGGCGCGGCTCTCGGGCATGTGCAGCCCGAAGCGCAGGAGGGCGGTCCGATCGCCCTTTTGAGGGACGGCGACAAGATTGAGCTTGATATCCCCGGCGGAACCGTCAGCGTTCTGACGGATGAAGCCGAATGGAAGCGGAGGGAAGCCCCTCCGCCGCCGGAAAAGCCACTTACCGGCTGGCTGAAACGCTACCGCGAACAACTGGAGAGATAAACGCGGTTTGTTCTTTCGTATTGGGCTTCAGTGCCGCCTTGTTAAAAATACGGTGGCGGAAGATCGGTTGTTTTTTTGATTTAGGTCGGCGGTTGAGGAATACGCCTCCGCGCGGTTGACGATGTCGCATACGGCACCGCCGCGAACGGTTCCCTTGAGCAGTATTTTAGCGCAGCAGCCCGGATCTAGGCTTCCTAACCGCAGCCAGCCGCTCCAAGGCTTCCAGCTGCGCCCGCCGTCGTCAGAATAGGCGACATTGCAAAGCTCCGCAGGCGGCGTATCCTCCAGAACCGTGCCAAACGCGATGGCCGGTCCCGCGTTCTTAACGGTGAGCGTATAGCAGATAACGCCGTGGGGCGCGGCAACGGAAGGATGCGCCGTTTTTGTAAGCGATATATCCGCGTGAGGAAACGTCATGCAGCAAGGAGGCCCGGGAGGACCTTGTAAACCACGGGGTCCTGTCGCTCCGGCCGGACCGGGTTCTCCCTGTTGTCCTTGCAACCCTTGCAATCCCTGCTGACCCGTTGCTCCCGCAGCTCCCGTTGCGCCTGTGGCTCCCGTCGCGCCGGGTAACCCCTGCGCTCCTGTGGGGCCGGTCAAACCAATACCTCCGGCGCTAGCGGGTCCCGTCGGACCCGTGGGGCCGGTTATTCCTATGCCTGTGACACCCGGCAACCCTCGCGGTCCCGTTGCTCCTGTGATGCCTGTTGCTCCTGTGACACCGGGCAACCCTCGCAGTCCAGTTGCACCTGTTGCTCCTGTGATACCGGGTAACCCTTGCGGTCCTGCCGGACCAATTTCACCGTCTTCGCC
>DBDP01000142.1 GCA_002293625.1 Clostridiales bacterium UBA929
GACCGCTACCATCCGGAAGGGGAATAGCAGAACAAACCAAAAAATCAAGATGTTCTATCTGCTCCTTCTGCCCGGTAGTAATAGCGGCTACACCCCCGATAAGCAAGCAGGCGTTTATAAAGCGGCGATATGGGATTATGATGCCGTCGAGCCTTTCGGCTACCGTTTTGATACCTTCGCCGTGGTCGAAAAAAACGGTAGGGAAACCCTTGTTGACTATAACGGCGATTTTGTTACCCTTGACCAAAACAACGCTGTTATTTGGTTCGACTGGATTGGCACGTCGCAATCAGACTATACTCCGGCGCGTTATACCAAAAACGGCACGGAAATAGACTGCTACATAGAAAACAGCACCGGGCGTATCGCTGATACCCCGCCATTACAATTCGCCCTTGTAACGGCGGCTGGTTTGGTGAAAGACACCGCTTACAACCGCAACAAGTGGGAGTATCAGGTTGATATTCTATTGGAAGATGGCACTACGCAAAAGAATTTAGTGCTTGATGGTATAGTCATGGGTAACGATGAGGGTAACGCAACGATGCTTACCCCCGGCAACACGCCTGCGGATAGATCCGGAACCTATGGAACTAAAACCGATGCAAATGGCGCGAAACTATATTTCAGTAGCTACAGTGGTTATGACATTTTCGACCACGACACAGACGGCGACGGTCTTGAGCAAGTAGCCGACCACATTTGGGGATACCGTGTTTTCGATAACAGGATCACTCTTTATGAGGCAGATATGATCCAAGAAATCGGCGACATTATAGATACTGCCCAGCGCGTTCAAGCTACCGCCAACAATCACTTCAACGAGACATGGGGGCAAACCCTCGGCGAATACACTTATGGTCTCCGCGGACGCGGTCTCCTTCTGAACGACGACAGCCGCATCTTTATGAAGACGATTAACAACAACACCGGTCGCGATATTTACAGAATCCACAAAACCAGTGTTCCGGGCTTCACCGGAGCGTTTGAGACGGAAACCCTCATTGACGGTCCGTATGCGCGTGTCGCTTACGTAAACACCAATGCCCGCACCGCCGCGGACAACTCCACCCATTGGGCCGTTGCCCTTGACTGGTGGACTACGTTTGACAGCAGCAGCCGCTATGCGGGCGAAGTCTTCGCGATGCTCGCCGACGGTTCCTACAAACTGCTGACCAGCGTTGATCTCCCTGAGTTCGACGTTTCGTTCCGCGACACAGACCGTCTCCTCCGCAGAGGCGACGTGTTCACTTTTCAGACCGTGGATAATACAATAGACACCATTGAGAATATAACTGTGCTTGCGGCGGACGCCTTGGTCGGCAGATACGACGGCACTCATTTTCCGCTTGTCAACTTCGACAACGACGGCTTGGTTGACAACCTCACCTACGGAGCCGGCTACTACGGCACCACCGGAAACAACCACTTCATGGTTGACGCCACCAAAGCCTTCAACGCCAGCGACGAAGACGCAAACACCGCTGCCAACGCGGGTCAATCCGCCGTGAGCGGCTGGGGTACCGACCAAGACGACGGCTACGGCTGGAACCTCTACATCTTCAGTGCTGACGAAGGCGGTCTGAACGAAGCCAACGTGGATCAGCTCCTCGTTGTCAAGCAGGACGGCACAAACCGCGCTCCTGACCAGCGCTATCTAGCAACCAAAGTCGAAGAAATCATTGACGACTTGGATGCTCTTTTCACCGGTGGCGGAGAAAACAACGGTCTTGATCTCGGTACGCTTAAGATTAACCTTCCGATCAACACCAACAACGAAAACGAAATTGATGATCTCCAAGAGGCCATCAAGAACGCTATCGACTCCATCTTCGCGCAGTACGGCGCGGCTTGCTCGGTCATTTGGAGCTATGACCTCGATAATAACATTGACCTCAGCGGCATTGTAAACTATCCATATGACGGATCCAGCAATGGCACCATCGAAATTGACTTCGAGTACTACATCGGCGGTATGCTCGGCGGTTCCGACGGACTGTTGAAGTTCGACGGAGACATGATTGTCCTTGCCTATGGCAACGCGGCATGTGACGATGAAGATTATTTCCCGCTTACTGTTGATTTGCCGCTGCAGGATCAAGACATACTCGACGTCAACGCGGCGATGCAAGCCATCATCGACCAAATCGAATCAGACCTCGCCATAACATTTGACGCAGCTATTAGCAACAAGCTGCTTGGTGCAACGTGGTTCGATCCCTCTAGCGAAGATAGCGATGACATCGTAGGATATCTGGAAACATACCTCACGACCGCCATCGGAACAACACTAGACTACAATGGCGTAACGGATAGCTATTATACCGGCGGCTGGTATGTGGCTTTAAGCGCGATAACCGAAGCTAACGAACCCCCCGGCACCCCCGGTTCCGCCACCGCCACTGTTTACTTCAAGTCTGACGATGGCAATGACGAACCCGAAGAAGGCACGATGACCATTAGGTTGATCATCCCGGCTTCAGTAGGCAAACTCGTGGTTAACCCGACAGTAATCAGCGATTTCCTCAAAGGCGGCTTTGCGCTCCCCGAAATCACCATTACGCTTATTGATGAGTGGGGCGAAGTAGACACAACCGTAATGGATTACGTCACAGTCGCTGTAGATGACGACGACGGAAACGACGACACCTTAGGCGGAATCGGAAGCGTAACCGCCGTTGCCGGTGAAGCCACATTCGATGACCTCGAACTGACAGAAGGTGATTCCGCAGACACCGCTGCAACGCTGACATTCTCGTTGCCGAACTATGCGGACGCGATAGTAGAGGTCTCCTACGCGGAACCGACCATAACCACCGGTACGGTTGTATTTAACTTGCTCAACCTCAACCCGACCATCACCGCCGAACAGTTTGCAAACCAAAAATACCTCATTTTCGAAATTGACAATTCTAACATTGTCAACGTTGACCAACTAGAATTCTATATTAACTCTGACAGCGGTTGGTATGCCCGGGTGTTAAACATCAACGTTGCAGACGGCGTATTCTATATTGACCTCAAGGCGACTGTGCTGTCTGGCTTTACTGCGTCAGGTGCTTGGTTCCAAATGGGGATGCAACCACTAATGGATGACTTCTTTGCAGGAGACGATTTGCCTACTGAGTTGGGCACAGTTACATGCTACTTCTCAAAATATAAACCCCTCAACATCACCGACGTAACCCCCATCGATTATACCATCCTTTACGGTAAATCTACTCAAAGCATAGATATTTTGTCCGCCGTAAGTTCCCAAGGGCTGCAAGCCTTTGAAAACGAAAATGGGCTTTGGGGTTACAAAGACGCAAACGGCACGGTTGTCATCGCGCCGCAATACGAAGCGGGATGGATGGAATCGGGTTCCGCAACCGCGCACCCGTTCACACGTAATTTAGCATGGTTCAAAAAAGACGGAAAATACGGCTTACTGCGGATTGTCGAAGGAACTCATATCGCGGCACCGGCAAGTTACAATCCCCAGCCCGGCTCTTACAACAACCAAGTCTACATCAGTATCCCGGCTGTCAGCAGCGGTGTTGAGGTGTTCTACACCACCGACGCGGCGTACACTCCCACCGTGACATTCGTCAACGGCGTTGCAACTGCCGGCACCGCCACTGCCAAACTCACAAGCACCAGTATCCTGCTGAACACACCGGGTACATACACCGTGCGTACTATATTGGTGCGGAACGGCAAAGTCAGCAATGTGCTTGAAGGGGTTTACACCGTAGCTCGAAGCAGCTATGATCCGCCCGATCCCCCAACCGATCCTGCCGGAGACCCCGCTCCGGTCGAGATTGACAGCACTACAGCCGGTGACAGCGCCCACGCGACGGTGAGCGCAGACGCGCTGGAAGACGCGATCAACCAAGCTGCGGAATATGATACAATCACAGTCGATATTCTGTTACCCGACGGCACAGACTCCAATGACATCAAGGCTGTTGACGTGGACTTCCCCAAGAGCGTGTTTTCCGACATCGAGCAGACAGACGCTCTCCTCCTGATTAATACACCGGTTGCGAGCATAACGCTCGATAACGCCGCCATCGACGAGATTGAAGGCACGGGAAACGGAACGGTTCGTATCAGCGCCTCTGTCCTGGATACGGATACGCTGCCGGATATGTTCAAAATGGTAGTCGGTGACCGCCCGGTGTTTGATTTCACCGCAACGGTCGGCGGAAACACCGTAACCAACTTCGGCGATGGCTTTGCTCATGTGGAAATCCCGTATATCCGAAGAGAAGGCGAAAACCCAAACGCAATCGTTATATGGTATCTTGCCGATGATGGGTCACTGACTCTCGTTACCGGGCGATATGACAGAGTACGGGGTGTTGTGTACTTCGACACAAACCACTTCTCAAAATATGTCGTTGGTTATAACATGGCTGAGTATACCGACATCGGAGACAGCTTTGCGGAAGATGCCATCATTTATCTCGCGGCGAGGGACTGCTTTACCCATATCACCGGCAACTTGTTTAGCCCTTCGCAGGAAATCACGCGCGGTGAGTTCACGATGGTTCTGATGAAAGCGTATGGCATAGAACCGACGGGAGGCGGGGAGAATTTTTCCGATGTGGATCCAACCGCCGCATACGCGCAATACTTAATTACAGCAAGAGATATGGGTTTAATAACCGGCAGCGGGAACAATACCTTCCGCCCGGAAGCGGCAATGACGCGCAGCGACATGTTCACCCTCCTGTACAACGTACTTAGTGCGCTGGGCAAGATCCCCGAACCTGTATCGGGCGGCAAAGGTTTATCAGATTTCTCGGATGCCGATGAACTCCCGCCTTGGACTGTGGAAGCCGTGGAAGCGTTGGCGAAAGCCAATATCATCGGCAATACCATCGACGGTAGAATCAACCCGAAGGGTAAAACAGGACGTCAGTCAATGGCGCAATTGATTTACAATCTATTCAACCTTCAGTAACAATTGAAAAGTCAAAACCGGTAGGAACTCCCTGCCGGTTTTGGCGTCCTTGACAAAACCTCAAGTAGACGTCACTTCCCCGACATGCTACACTGGAAATGTTGGAATTAGAGCGGCGAGCGGGCATCCGACATAACCCGAGCTCCTCGGCAAACAATTCCACAAGTATGAACAAAGAGTAAAATATTAGGAATGTAGTGGTTAACACCCGTCCGGCGCTTGCGGACCAACAAGGGGCGTGGTATAGTAATTACAGAAACAAAATCTAAAGCGGGGTGTTTCGCGTGAAAGAGCAAAAGGACAGGTGCCTTGTGACAGGCGCGACCGGCTATCTCGGCACGGTGCTTGTGAAAACGCTGCACGACGCGGGATACCCAGTAACGTCTCTTGCTATCCCCGGCGACGACGTTAGTTACATCGCTCCGTATTCGGAGATACGGTATGCCGACGTATGCGACGCGAAGGCGCTGGAGCGTGAAGCAACCGGCTTTGACATCATCGTCCATCTGGCGGGTATTGTGGAAATCAGTACGCGCAACCGCGCCAAAATGCGGCGCGTCAATATCGGCGGGACGGTCAACGTGGCGGAACTGTGCCGGAAGCACGGCATGAAGATGATCTATTGCAGCTCGGTTCACGCCATTCCCTGCCTGTCGGACGACGAAACCATGTCGGAAATATCGGATTTCGACGCGGATAAAATCAAGGGACTGTACGGTAAAACCAAAGCCGAAGCGACAAAGCGCATATTGGAAATGACCCACGACGGACTGGACGCGATGGTGGCTTACCCATCCGGCATCATCGGCCCGAACGAACGCAGACGCTCAAATATCGGGCAGTTGATCGTGGACTTCCTATGCGGCGGCTTAACGGCGTACCTTGACGGGCAGTATAACTTTGTGGATGTGCGGGATGTCGCCGCGGGCATATTGGGCATGATTGAAAACTGGGCGTCAGGTGAGGGGTATATCCTTTCCGGCCATGTGGTATCTGTGGAACAACTGCTGCGGGAAATCGCCGGAGCCAGCGGACACAAGATGCTACGTGTGAAGCTGCCGTACTGGTTCATCTACGGGGTAAGTTATCTCGCGGAACTTTACTATTTCATCCTGCGGAAAAAGCCGCTCTTTACACATTACTCGATTCAGACCCTGCGAAGCAACTGCAACTTTTCAAACAGGAAAGCCCGTGAGAGAATCGGCTTTACACCCCGTCCTCTGCAAGAAAGCCTGTCCGAGATGACGCAGTGGATCATGACGCACTTCATCACAAAGAGAAAGGGTAAGTACATACCGCTGCTGCCTCCGGTTCCGTGAGAAGTCAATAATGTTTCAAATCCCGCCAAGCCGTTTTCCGGCTTTGGCGGGATTTGAAACATTGTTGCTGAGTTGGATATGTACCCGAAGCAGTAACGAAAAAAGAACCAAACTGCCTTGATTCTGAAATCAACTGGATTATTCTGATATTATCATCATATAGGGATAGACAAAGTGTCTCAAATATGGTATATTGATTTTACTGTATAATGCATGAAACTAATGAGAAGGTGGTTATAATGCGGATCGATTTCAACACGTTGAAACCTCCCCCTGAGAATATCGAGCATACCTATACCATCGCGTTTATCGATTATGAGTATTTGTTTATCAGCTTTACAAAGCAATACCTGATACCTCCAAAACTGCATGAGATTTGTGATGAAATAAAGAGGAACGGTAAATTAACAAAGATTTATGTATTCGGTGACTTTACAAAACCCGAACTCTCTCAGGAACGAAATCATATCAGGACAATAACGAGCAATATCATCGACTGCGGCAGTGAGAGTATCATGATCAAGAAAGACTTTACAGACTTCATAATGCTGGACCATATTTATCAAGAGCTGAACGAGAATCCCGCCGTTGAACAATTCGTTTTATTTACCGGGGACGGCCACTTCTCCTCCTCCGCTACATTCCTGAAAAACTTCATGGACAAAACAGTGGGTGTATATGGATTGGCAGGGTCTCTGAGCCGTCAGTTGCGGGATTGTTCTTCTTGGGCGAAGGAGATGGTCGTGATCGACGACGATGAACATGAATGTCAAATCAATTTGCTCAAGAACATAAAAAAAGTGGTTAACAGGGGTATGATCCCGACATTCATGAATACCGTCGAGCATACTATTCGGATTTACGGCGGAGA
Source organism: Clostridiales bacterium UBA929 (assembly GCA_002293625.1). Taxonomy (GTDB): domain Bacteria; phylum Bacillota; class Clostridia; order Oscillospirales; family UBA929; genus UBA929. Next base: position 7,142 of record DBDP01000142.1, read on the forward strand.
CCACTACAGATACATTCAGGTATTGAGCAGCCTCATAGAGCAAGGGTACATAAACAACGAGAACCGAATTACGTTCGCGGGTAAGGATGAGTTCCGGATGCTTGCGGTGGATTGGGAGCGTGTAAACAGAGAACTCGCCGTCATTGCATAGAGAGTGGCCGGCGGTCAATATGAATCTATGACTTCTTGTGTGAATCCATTGCTTAATAATTTATCTCCTGCTTGATAAAACCGCAAGTAGACGCCGCACCTTCTCTGTGCTACACTGAACTCGTTTTTAGGTCAAGGGTGAGTCACGGGCTTCAAGCGTCCGGGCTGGTCTAGTACGTCGAGGTCAAAGGGACGAGTGCGTCCAAAATAAATCAACAACGAATGTGTCACGTTCCATAGCACCCGGCGGTCGGTTGTCTTTCAACCTTCGGTCACGCTCGCAGGCTCACTGTGCCTGCGGTCTCCAAGCCAACCTGCCGGGTTTTGGAACAGCTCTAAATTTTGTCACGTTCCATGCGCGCCCTGCCGCTCTGTCTGTGCCTACGCGCGCAACGCGCTCTGCGGCAAAGACTGCGCTCGTACCGTAAATAACTCGCGTGAGATCGTTATTTTCGGTACACGGGCGGTGGAACAGCTCTGTTGCAATCAAGATCGTATCAACCCCATTTCGGGGAGGATACGGTCTTTTTTATATATACGAAGTGTTGAAAATTGCGCGAGCAGTTTTCAACATGCCAACAAATCTAAAACAGAAAGAAACAAAACGCCTATGGGCAAGAGCAAGCTGATGAAGGTCACCTACTACGACCCGAAATCAGAAATCAAACTCACGAACTACGCGGACACACTGATCTTAGACAACGCAAACTGTATCGCAGCCATCCGCTTCGGCGGATACCCGGAACAAGTCAAAGCGATGTCGGATGCCATCTACGGCGGCGGCGGCTTTGACGTCGAAATCAACGGCAAAACACGCCGTTACTACTCCCAACCCAAGCAATACCACCGGCAACTCTCCCATGACGGCATCTACGCGGAAGCGACGCTGCTGATTCAAGACGACACGCAGGACGCCGTCAACGCGGCAGAGGAAGAAACCCCGAAGAAAACCTATATCTTCTGCGAACAGAACAACCCCGAAGCGCTGTTTGAGGAACTGAACCGCAAAACCTCTGTCCCACTCATCCCGGAGTTTCAGGAGTATTTCCTCTCGGAACTCTAAAACCGAAAGCTCCTCAAACAGCTTCAGGTCGTGTCCCTGCGGGAACGCTTTGAAGCGTGGGTACTGGAAAGCACGCGGGACGACAACGCGCTTATCAGCGTCATTGAAGACGGATTGAAGAGCGGCGCTATTACGATACCCCAAGCCACTGATACGGACGCATTCGATGAAATCCATACCGTATCGCAGTATCTGAACGCATTCGGCGTTACGGTGGCGAACCGTATCAAGAACCTGTTCAACCCCTTCTTTGACCCGGCAGCGGAACAGCTCTCGCCAGAGATCCAAACCGTCAACCGTTATATGCAATCCAAAACGAACTACTCCCTCTACGACGCGCAGCTCGGCGTAGCCGAAGCGCTCAAACGCAGATTGGACACCGGACCGGTCGCGCTCCTGATTGCGGAATGCGGCAGCGGGAAAACGAAAATCGGCAGCGCCGCCCTTCGCGCGCATCAGCAGGGACGCAACCCCGGCGGCAAAACCTTCAACATCGTCCTGTGCCCTTCGCAGATCACGGACAAATGGGTACGGGAGATTGAGGAAACCCTGCCGGACACCTTCGCCGGCGTCGTCAGGGATCCGGCGGAACTGGAAACGTTCTATCGCGCCTATCACCGGGACAGCAAATCCGCATTCGCGATAATCAGCAAAGAGATGGCAAGAGACGGGTACATGCGCCGCCCCGCGGTAGTGTGGAACAGACGAAGAAAAGCGTTTCTCTGCCCGGACTGCGGAAACGTCATCATGATGGAACTCGACGGTTCAAAATACCGCGTCAAGGCGGACGCTCTCTTCTTCAAAAGAGAAACGGATCAAAACCACAAATGCGAACACTGTAAATCACCCCTCTGGACGGCGCTGGATCCGAACCGGCAAAGCGAATGGGTAAAGGCGGGCAGTTACGGCTTCATACACCGCGCTTTCGCGGAAGATACCCTATCCACATGCAAAGACCCTCTATCCCGGGAGCAAATCACGATGATCGCCTCCGACCCGTCCGGAAACTACCCGGCAGCCGGCGCGTACCGACGCGTCTCGCTCAGCGCTTACATCAAACGCAGGCTGAAAGGCCGGCTGGACGGATTGATTCTGGACGAACTGCATCAGTATTCCAATAAATCCGGTCAGGGAGACGCGATGGCGGAACTGGCGGGAGTCGCGAAGAAGACGATCGGCATGACGGCAACCTTAATCAACGGTTACTCCAAAGGTATCTTCTATCTGCTGTACCGTCTGGCGTCTGACTTGATGATCAAAGACGGGCGGGAATACCGAAAACCGCACAGCTTCAATCAGGAATACGGCGTTACGGAGAGCGTCTACGAACTAAGGGAAGCGCGCTATAACGCCAATAGCCGTTCCTCCAAAACCAAGAAGCAGGAAAAACAGCTCCCCGGCGTATCGCCGCTGGTCTACTCCCGCTTCCTGATGCAATCGGCGGCATTCCTCTCACTGATGGATATGGGAAAAGACCTGCCGGAATACGAGGAAATCCCCGTCGCGCTTACCATGCGCCCGGAGGTTGAGGAGCAGTACGCAAAACTTGAGGAAAGCTTTCGGACGATCTTCCAATCCCGCAGAGACATTTCAAAAAAGATCCTCTCCGCCTATCTCGGCTTACTCACGGTGTACCCGGATCAGCCGTATGGGCACGACCCGATTCTGAATCCGATTGATCCGAGGGAAACGTTGGTCGCGCCGTTGGACACGTCAGACCCGGACGAACTCCATGAAAAAGACCTCAAGGTACTGGAGATCGTCCGGCAGAAGATTACGAGGCGCGAGCGTGTCCTCATATACACAAGCTGGGTGCGGATCGACACGCAGGACAAACTGATGAAACTGATGGCGCAAAACGGAATCCGGGCGGAGGTATTACCCGCCACCGTCTCTCCCGCGAAACGGGAGCAGTGGGTGGAAGCCCGCGTCAAGAAAGGCGTACAGGTTCTGATCACCAATCCCTCACTCGTGGAAACGGGGATGGATCTAAACGATTTCACGACGCTGATCTATTACAACATCTCCTACAACCTTTTCAATCTGCGGCAATCGTCCCGGCGCTCATGGCGGATTAACCAAAAAGCACCACGTATTGAGGTGTACATGCTGTACTACAAGAACACCATGCAGCACCGCGCGATCAAGCTGATGGCGTCCAAGCTCGCCGTCGCGTCAATCATCGAAGGCAATATCAGCGACGAAGGGCTTGCCGCGATGAGCGACTGCGCGGATATGACGTCCCAACTGGCGAAGGAACTGACGCTGGGTATTAAGAACGAGGTGGAGGACGTCGCCGCGGCATTCAAAAAGATGGCGGTTTTGAAACCGAGTGAAACCGCTGAGACGGCAGCGCCCGCAACCGAAGTCGTTTCCGCTCCCGAGCCACTGCCCGTCTGTGAGCCGGTGCTGGTATTTACATCGTATAAACCAAAGAAGCCGGAAACCGAGGGGCAGTTATCGCTTTTCGATTTACTGGCGTCTTAATGAACGAAGTGTTGAAAATTATGTGTTCGCCTGCAAGGCGAACGAGCGAAGCGCTCGCGAGCAAGAGCGGGTAATTTTCAACATGCCAATGTACAAACATGATATGAAAGGAAGAACACTATGAAATTCATCGCAAACCGCGAACAGCTCCTCGCGATGGTAAAGACCGTAGCCAAGGTCGTGCCGTCCCAATCCCCCGTGGAAATCCTCAAAGGCATCTTGGTGGAAGCGCAAGAAGGGGTTATCACCTTCACCGGCACCAACTATGAATCCTCCGTCCGATGCGGAACGAAAGCCTATGTGGAGGAATGCGGCGGTATGGTCGTCAACGGGAAACTGCTGCTCCAAATGCTGTCCCTCTTTGCCGGGGAGGATGTGAGCATCCAAATGAATCAGAACAACACCTGCACGCTTGGCAGCGGAACGGCTCGGTTCCAACTGGCCGTTCACCCCTCGAAGGATTACCCGAAGCCGGAGCTTCCGTTCCCGGAGGGTGCCGTGAAGATTACCAATATCAGCTCCCTCGCGAAGAACACCGTATTCGCGGCGTCCAAATCGGAGAAGCAGCAAATCATGACGGGAATCCGTCTGGAAATCAACGGGGAGAGCGTACGTGCCTGCGGTTCGGACGGTTCGCGTCTGATGGAGCGGCAGCAGGAAGCCGAACAAGGCGGAAAGCTCAGCATGATACTCCCGTCCCAATCCTTCCGCTTACTTGCGGACTTGGTATCGGATAAAGACACACTGGAAGCCGGCACCGTAGGGCAGACGGCAGTCTTTTCAAAAGAAGGGTTTCTGTTTTCCTGCAAACTGATAAGCGGTGCCTACCTCGATGTGGATTCCCTAAAGAAGAGTATCCGCCCGGAATACTCGGCCGTTATAGACGCGGGAGCGCTGTACAAGTCGCTGTGTACCGTAACAGCGGTAACCGGAGAGAGCGGGCGTGTCAATCTGTCCCTCCGAAACGATGCCTTACAGATAACCCTATCAAGCGATACGGGACGCTCTCAATCTTCCGTTCCGGGCGTCGTGATGAAAGAGACGCCGGAGAGCGGTTTCTATTACTCCGCCGGGTATCTGCAAGAAGCCTTCCGGCGGCTGAGCGGTACGGTTGAACTACAGCTTTCCGCCGTTGGGATGCTGAGTGTACACACCGGAAACGTCTTTTACTTCCAAGTCCCCATGCGGGAACCGGTGCCCGTGAAGAAAACAAAAAGACAAAAGGAGGCGGCGTAACCGTGAGTAACGCGTTAAGAAACCAAATGCTTGCCGTTATAGACGAAGTCAACGGCGAAGTAGCCGAACGCGGGGAGTTGATCGAATGTATCGCCATCGCGCTGCTGACACGAAAGAACCTGTTTATCTTGGGCGATACGGGTCAAGCGAAATCATACGCGATCAACGAGTTTCGTAAGCGTATTACGGGAGCGCGGCAGTTTGAGCGTCTGCTCTCCAAACAGACGGATGAGGAACAGCTCTTCGGACGTATCGACCTCTCCAGCCTGATCCCCGGTCATGTGCCGCAGGAGGTATTGGCAGGTAACGGTGAGTACCAAGCCTGTTTACAAGCTCTGGCGGACAGCACCGACGACGAAGCGGCGGAATCTGCCGTGAATAAACTGGAATCACTGCGGAAAACATTGTCCGCTCTGCACGGCGGCTCACCAAGGATGATAACAACGGGTAAAATCCCGGACAGCCACATCTGCTTCCTCGATGAAATCTTCAAAGCGAACGACGGGATCCTCAACTCCCTATTAACGGCGCTGAACGAGCGCAAGTACACGAACGAAGGGCAGACGGTAGACATCCCCGTGATTTCGTTTATGTCCGCGTCCAACGAGATTCCGAATTTCAACGATCCGGCGGAAAAGATACTCCGTCCGCTCTATGACCGTTTTGACATCAAGGTGGTTACGGAGTACGTAACAGACCGGCAGGCGCGGCTTGATATGCTGCTCCGGAAGCAGACCGCGACCGGCGGCAGTAACGCGCAAGCCGCTATATCCTTAGACGAACTGGAACAGATGCAGGAGGAAGTGAAATCAGTATCCGTTCCGGATGCCGTTAATGAACTGATGGACGATATCCTGTGCGAACTGCGGAAAGCGGGTATCCATGTCAGCGACAGAAAGTATTTCAACTATACCCCGATCGCGCAGGCAAAGGCGTGGCTGGAAGGTAAGTCCGAAGTAAACGCCGCGCATCTGCTGGCGCTGAAGAATTATCTCTGGACGACACCGGAGGAGATCACCGTAATCGAGCAGACGCTGGTGCGTATGTGTCAGAATCCGTTGCGGGACAAGCTGGACGACATCCGCGTGATGGCGCTGGACAGTTTGGATCAGCTTAAAGCGGACAGGGACAACAAAAAAGCGATGATCAAGTTCCGCGGTGAGTTTATCCGGCTGTATGACATGGTAGCAGACCTTCAAGCGAAAGCCGTAAGCGCTTCCGAAACAAGCCAAACCAGCGGGTTGTTGGACGCTCTCGAAGCGATGAGCCGTGAAGCGCATAGCCTCATGGGCTTTACATACGCGAGTTTGGCAGAATTGAAATCTTTACAGTAATTAGGGAGGAACACAAAAATGTTGAATCGCACAATCCTGATGGGACGCCTTACGCGCGACCCCGAACTGCGCCGCACGCAGAACGATACCCCGATCGTATCCTTCACCTTAGCCGTGAACCGTCCGAAGTATAAAGACGCCGATCCCGTTGTCGATTTCATCGACATCGTGGCGTGGCGCAAGACCGCCGAGTTTGTCAGCCAGTATTTCCAGAAGGGGCAGCTTGTGGCGGTGGAAGGGCGGCTCCAAGTCCGCGCGTATGAGGACAAAGAGGGGAAAAAGCGCAAAGCGGTTGAGGTCGTAGCCGACCAAGTCCACTTTGCCGAACGCAGGAAAAACGATTCCGGCGATAACGTTATGCCGTCTGACTTCGTGCCGGATTTCGGCGAAGAGGATGATGGGGATCTGCCGTTTTAACGAACGAGCTATTCCACCGACCGTGTAACCACAACCCTGTTACGTTCCATTGCGCCCGGTGGTCGGTTGTCTTTCAACCTCCGGCCACGCTCGCAGGCTCACTGTGCCTGCGGTTTCCAAGCCAACCTGCCGGGCTATGGAACAGCTCTGAAACAATATGCGGGAGGGGGCGACCCCTCCCGCAAAAAAATAAGGAGTGTTTATATGCAAAAGAAATACCGATCCGCCGCGGACGTCTTCAATTCCGATATTCTCTCACGGCTGACGCCGCCGAAACCGCATGGGCTGGAACGTATCTTGAAATCCACGCGTTTGGAGGATGCGATATACAACGATCTACGCCTGACTTCCGATGATACGCTTTGCGAAACGGAAGAGGAAGCGATGAAACGTTTATCCACCTTCAAAGGATTGAGCAGGGACGCTTTCCAAGCCATGTACGCGCTGAATCCGCGCCGCAACGACGAAGACGAACTGTCCACAATAGCGCGCAAGTTCAATACATATATCCTAGACGATATGATGAACGGCGAAACCTACCCCGCGCTGAAAGCCATATGCGAGGGGCGGGAGCTTCCGGCTTATGAAGCGGCGAAGGAGTTCGTTGAAAACATCGCAGACCGTTTGGATGAACTGTTGCAGGCCGCCGGCGGCGAGAAGAAATCGCTGGATGTGTTGGAAAAACTGGAAGCGCAGCAGGAGAAGAATCTGCGTGATTTGAAGGAAATGGCGGAACAGTGCCAGCGCGGCAGTCAAGACAATTCCGCGTTCGATCAAAAACTGACCGAGCTTGCTAACAAGGCGGAAAGCAAGGCAAAACAGATCGCCGCGCTGAACCGGATGACGGACGATTCCCTGCGACAAAACAAAGCCGCAATCCAGTCTGCGATACAGACTGCCGCTGAAGCGGCGCGGGAAAAGGCGAAGGAGGTTTCCGAAATTCTACTTTCTTGGGGAGACGACGCCGGAAACCCGATGGGACGATCCGCCATGAATCAAGAGGTATTGCGGAAAGTCCGTGGGAACCGAAACCTGCTCGAAATCGCAAAACACCTCGGACGGTTTCGGGAGATTCTATCCTCTCTGAGGAAAAATTCCTGCGCTTATGGGCGAGGGGAGAAGTACGCGCTGGAACAGGGGAATAACCTGCAGCGCGTGATCACTTCCGAGTTCGCTATGCTCGCGTCTCCGGCAACGGCACTGTTGTTTCTGCAAAAGTACCAGCGGAAAGCGCTGAAGCAGTATCAGAGGCGTGAAGCGGTAAGCAAAGGATACGGCGACATCATCGTTTGCTTAGACGAGAGCCAGAGTACCCAAGGAGAAGCCGCGGCGTGGGGGAAGGCGTTAGCTTTCTCATTGCTGGAAGCGGCAAAAATAAACAGGCGAAACTTTGCCTTGATCCATTTCTCCGGGAAGGGCAGCGCCAAGACGGATCTGTTTCCCGGCGGGAAATACTCGATGGATGCCGTAATGGCTTCCGCGGACACCTTCCTCGGCGGCGGTACCGATTACGAGACGCCGCTTACCGAAGCGCTACGGTTGATACGGGGCGGATTCCAAAATGCCGACGTGGTCTTCATCACGGACGGCGAATGCGCGGTATCCGAGCAGTTTGCGGAGGGTTTCAAAAAAGCGAAATCCGAGCTTGGATTCACCGTTACAGGATTGCTGCTGGATACCGAATCTTCGGGATTTGCGTTCAGCTTGGAGCCTTTCTGCGAAAGGGTATACCGAACAAGCGAGATCGCCGGCGACGGCATCGTCTGCGACTTGCTTGTAGGGAAAGTATAGTACGTATTAAGGAGCGCTCCGTCTTAATGATGGGGCGCTTCTTTGGTTGTATGGTAAACCGCTTTGTTCAATTGTGATATTTGCGGTTGTCGGATTACCTCGTTATCCGATGATGCTTATACCAGTTCCTCGCCAACATCACGGAACTCAATTTTGATTTGCCAGCCCTCGTGCGCGGCGACGTTCTTCTTTAACTCATCCCAAGTATACGGTTTGCCGTCTATGACAATATCATGGGCGTCGCGTACACGGTTATAATCGATATACCCAACCGCTCGACTGTTGGCGAAGTAACCGTTCGGATCCATATACGTAACGGACAGCGCTTTTTTGATGCGGCGTTTCAGTGTTTCGAACATATCGTCAAAGTTTTCGTCAAGCTCACCGTGGACGCCAATCCTACGCTTGGCTTTCCCGATTTCTGTAGCCGTAAGCAATTTGCCGTTGGAGAAGATTTCAGGCTCAATCATAAAGTTGTGGGTTTTACCCCGACTCAACTTAACGGACAACCGATCAGGGATATTATCCGGCGCATCCGTTTCTGTCAGCTCGGCCATCATCTTATTGTGACAGGCAAGGCAGAAGCGGGCGGTTTCGTTGCCGTTCCCGTCGCCGATGTAAACTGTCGCCGGTTTTCCGCATATATCGCACGTATCTGGCACACTGTTCCGAAACGAGGCGACCCTCATCAGAGGTTCCAGCGCGCCGAAGTCAGCCTTGGTCCTGCCTCCGTCCGGTGTGGGAATGCCGTATCGCGCTATGCTCTTGATGCGTTTCTTGGCTAATACATACTGCTCTGCGCGCTCATTGAATTGATCTTCCACTTGTTGATCAAACGTGGGAAACATGATCACGCCTTCCGCGAGTTTTGGTTTTTTTCTTGCCGGCGGTTCGGCCTTGCCGTCCAAAATGTCAAAAAACTGTTCCTCATTGAGCAGGACCGAGAGACCGTATTCGTCATGCTCGACGGCTTTTCGGTAGACCTTCGTCTTATTTGCGCCATTGAACGCGACAATGTAATGCGTGAACATGGTTATCCGTTCATCGGGTACGCCGCCTATGATGCTCAGCGCGTCGCGCGCCTCTTGCCGGGTGCCGCGTTTTGGGTTACCGATGAAAACGATGAGCTTGTCTTGAAACGGATGCGGCATATGGAGTACCTCTCAGTCATTTCGTTTCCTTCATTATAACATGAGGGCGATGTGTTTTCTACGTAACCGTCAAACTTGGTTGCA
>DBDP01000101.1 GCA_002293625.1 Clostridiales bacterium UBA929
GGCGTCTATCCTGCTCGGCGCGTCCATCGGCATACTGGCTAAAAACCAACAGACCGCGACCGCCGTCGCGACGCCGGCCGCGATGATCCTCGGCTTTACCCCGATGATCGCGAATTTTAACGAAACGGCGGCGAAAGCCGCGAATGTCCTGTACACACAGCAGCTCAACGTGATCGTCAACGATTTTTCCGCAAACTTTTTGAAGGCTCTCGCCGTAATCGGCGCGAACATACTCGTTCTGCTGGCGCTGTTTGTTTTCGCGTATAAGAAGAAAGGGCTGAGGGGGTAAGAGACTACATCGCCCATATGTTAAGTAATCTGACTGCCGCGCTTCGGCTTATAGAGGATACGGAGAAAGCCATTATAAACCGGCTTAAGGATCCGTTGATCTACGATCCATACCGCTCCGCAAAAGACCGAAAAACTCCGTATTATCGAATTCGGATACGGAATTTTTCGGTTTTCTATGTTGTGATTGACGATGTTATGGAAGTGAGGCTCTTTCTATACAGCAAGCGGGATTTGCCAAAATACCTATGATTTTCCGTCACCCGCGTTTAGCACAACCCTTGATATTCCCTCTTGATAAACCGCCCCTTACGAGGTATACTGTGTAAGGGGTGCTTATGCATAATGAATTGTGCCGCCCGGAGCGCGTCCGTTCCGCGCTTGCGGAGCATGGGTTTTCCTTCAGCAAACGCTTGGGGCAGAATTTCATCACCGACGGGCAAGTTCCCGCGAGGATGGCGGAACCCTTCGGTAAAGGACAAGCCGTGTTGGAGATCGGTCCCGGATTCGGCGCGCTGACCGCGGCGCTTTCGCAAACCTGCGGCGCGGTCGCGGCGGTGGAAAAAGACAAGCGCCTGCTTCCCCTGCTTCGGGAGAATCTGTCGGGTTTTTCAAACGTTTCGTTGACAGAAGGCGACGCGTTACGCTTGGACTTACCCGCTCTCATGCCGGAAGGACTGCAGCCCGCCGTCTGCGCCAATCTGCCATATTCGGTCACGACGCCGCTTCTGACAAAGCTCTTGGAAGACAAACGCTGGAATCCGATCATCGTGATGGTGCAGCGCGAGGTTGCGCAGAGGATCACCGCCGAAGCCGGAACGCCAGAATATGGCGCGTTCACGGTGTTCGCGGCTCTTCACGCCGAAAGTTCCGTTCTGTTTGACGTGCCGCCGGAGTGCTTTATGCCCCGTCCCGCTGTGACGTCGTCGGTCGTCCGTTTTGACCGTCTCCCTCCCGATTCCGGGCGGGATAAACGCGTTTCCGCCGCTTTGCGCCTGTCAAGGGCGGCATTCGCGCAGAGACGCAAGACACTCGGCAACGCATTATCCGCCGGACTTTCATTGCCGCGGGAGGTTATCGCCGAACGCTTGCGGGAAGCGGGATTTGACCCCACGGCACGGGGGGAAACGCTTTCGCCGGATGACTACATGAAGTTAGCGGAATACTTTACATAATAAATATAGAGGATGGGAAGGATTTTTATGGTTAGCGAACGAAAGCCATACGCACCGTTAGGTTTGATATCTATGCACGGCTGCGAGGGATTGGCGGCACAGATTAACAAGTACCTCATGCAATGGGACATCGGCGACGGCGGGGACGGACATTCCGTATTGGTGGAACACGACTGTCCGCGGTTCGCCACTGGGGAAGCCAAAGGCTTGATTCATCAGACGGTTCGCGGTTACGACCTGTATATCCTCGCAGATATGTTTAACCACGGCGTAACCTATAAAATGTTCGGTATGGATGTCCCGATGGGACCGGACAACCACTACCAGGATCTCAAGCGCGTAATCGCGGCTACCAACGGCAAGGCGAAACGCATCAATCTCATCATGCCGCTTCTATATGAAGGGCGGCAGGATCGCCGCTCCGCACGTGAATCGCTGGACTGCGCGCTAATGCTTCAGGAACTGGTGCATATGGGCGTCACGAACATCATCACCATCGACGCGCACGACGCGCGTGTGCAAAACGCCATTCCCCTTTCGGGCTTTGAAAATATACGTCCCTCTTACCAAATGATAAAAACCCTCCTCCGCACCAACCCGGATTTGGTGATCGACAATGACCATATGATGGTTGTCTCGCCCGACGAGGGCGGTATGCCGCGTTCCATCTACTACGCCTCCGTGATGGGTCTTGACCTCGGTATGTGCTATAAACGCCGCGACTATACCCACATTGTGGACGGACGCAACCCCATTCTCAGCCATGAGTTTTTGGGCGGCGATTTGGACGGACGGGATGTCATTCTGGTGGACGACATCATCGCCTCCGGCGAATCCATCCTCAACGTCGCGGAAAACCTAAAAGAGCGCGGGGCGGGGCGCATTTTCATCTTTGTCACGTTCGGTCAGTTCACCGGCGGGCTGGAAGCCTATGACCGCGCCCATCAGGCGGGACTGATCCACAGCGTCTTTACCACCAATCTCATCTACCAAACGAGTGAATTGCTCAACCGCCCGTGGTACCACAGCGTGGATATGTCCAAGTTTCTCGCCTATATCGTCTCCACCCTGAATATAGACAATTCCCTTTCCGACTTGCTCGACCCCTCGGCGCGGATTCATACACTGCTGGCGGATCACAGACGAAAGATGCAATAGAAACGGAGCGCTTTGATGATATCCTTTTCGGACATTCAAAACAACGAAGAGATTAACACCTACATCCGGCAGGCGGACGAGTCTCTGAAGGCTATGGGCTACACCGAACACGCCTTTGCTCACAGCAATCGCTGCGCCGGATACGCGAGCGAGTGGCTTCTGGCGCTGGGGCATTCCGAACGAGAAGCCGAGCTGGCGCGTATCGCGGGCTATGTTCACGACATCGGGAACATCGTAAACCGTCATGACCACGCGCAGAGCGGCGCGGTTCTCGCGTTCGTTATTCTGAATAAACTGGGAATGCCGCCGGAAGAGTTAGCCGTCGTCGTCACCGCTGTCGGCAACCACGACGAGGAGACGGCGCACCCGGTCAATTCGGTCGCGGCGGCGCTGATTCTCGCGGATAAAACCGACGTGCGGCGCAGCCGTGTACGGAACAGCGAAATAAGCTCGTTTGACATACACGACCGCGTCAACTACGCCGTGCGGGATTGCGGGGTCACGTTGGATACAGAATCGCGCACGCTGACGCTGGAGCTTAACGTCGATACCGAGATTTGCCAGGTGCTGGACTATTTTGAAATCTTCATGGGGCGTATGCTGCTCTGCCGCCGCGCCGCCGATTTCTTGGGCTTGCGTTTTCGTTTGATCATCAACGGGTCGAAGTTGATGTAGCATAATATGAAAGAATTTCCAACAAGGAAGCACCCGAGACTAAAGGCATTCGATTATTCTCAAAGCGGCGCATATTTTATCACGTTTTGCGTCAAAGACAGACATGAAATGCTGGGGAAGCTTGTAGGGCGCGACGCCCTCGGCGCGCCGTATGTGGAATTATCAGAATATGGGGTAGTGGTTGATAATGAAATTAGGAATACACCGTTATTTTACACAGGGGTAGCAATTGATAAATATATTATCATGCCAAACCATGTACACATGATTGTTATTTTGCAGAAAAATTACGGCGCGCCGAGGGCGTCGCGCCCTACAACTATATCAACCATTCTGGCAATCATTAAACGGAAAACAAACAAAGAATTCGGATTCGATCTATGGCAAACATCCTTTCACGATCACATTATCCGCAGCGAAGAGGAATATCAAATGATATGGTAATACATTGATGATAATCCTGCAAAATGGCAAGATGACTGCTATAACGGGCAATACCAAGGGTAGGAGGAAAACACACATGGATCTCAACACGGGGCGTCATTCGCTGGCGCATGTCATGGCACAGGCGGTCGCGGAACTGTTTCCCGGTACGAAACTGGGGATCGGCCCCTGCATCGACGACGGTTTTTATTACGACTTCGATCTGCCGGAGCCGATGACGCCGGAGCGTTTTGAGGAAATCGAGAAGCGCATGGCGGCGATTTTGAAAACGCAGACGCCGTTGACGCGGGAGGAGTACCCGTCCAAAGAGGCGGCGCTGGCGGCCTTCGCCGGACAGCCGTATAAAGAGGAGCTGATCCGCGACCTGCCGGACGGCGACCCCGTCACCGCCTATCACACCGGCGAGGGGTTCACCGACCTCTGCCGGGGACCTCACGTTGAAAACACCCGCGAACTTTTAAGCTGGGCGTATAAAATCCACGCCGCAGCCGGGGCGTATTGGCGCGGAAGCGAGAAGAACCCGATGCTAACACGTCTGTATGTCTATGCGTTCCCAAAGAGAGACGAATTGAAGGCGCACATCGCACAGGTGGAGGAAGCGAAAAAACGCGATCACAACAAGCTGGGGAGGCAGCTCGGATACTTTACTACATCGGATATCATCGGTCAGGGACTGCCGATCCTGATGCCGAACGGCGCGAAGCTGCTTCAAATTTTGCAGCGCTTTGTGGAGGACGAAGAGGATCGTCGCGGCTATAAACTGACGAAAACGCCGTTTATGGCGAAAAACGACCTGTACCGCGTTTCGGGGCACTGGGATCACTACCGCGAAGGGATGTTCATCCTTGGCGACGCCGAGGACGCCGACGTGTTCGCGCTGCGCCCGATGACCTGCCCGTTCCAGTTTCAAGTATACCTCAACAAAACCCGTTCTTACCGCGATCTGCCCATCCGTTATAACGAAACGGCCACGCTGTTCCGCAACGAAAGCTCGGGAGAGATGCACGGCCTGATCCGCGTGCGCCAGTTTACCCTCTCCGAAGGGCATATCGCCTGTACGCCGGAGCAGTTGGAAGACGAGTTTAAGGGCTGCGTGGATCTCGCGATGTTTATGCTGAAAGCCGTCGGCTTGGACAGTGACGTATCTTACCGCTTCTCCAAGTGGGAT
>DBDP01000102.1 GCA_002293625.1 Clostridiales bacterium UBA929
TTGATTTTTGGGGGAACTCAAGCTTACGGGCGATTGACCGCCCTCCGCGCCTGTGTTATAATACAGCCATATACACGAAAGGAGCGAATACATACATGGTTGACGTTAAAGGGAGATGGGCGCTGATTACGGGCGCAAGCCGGGGAGTCGGGGCGCAAACGGCGCGGTTTATGGCCGAAAAAGGATGCAATTTGATCCTCCACAGCCGCGAGGCGGCGCATACCGATAAAATCTTGGCGGAGGTTTTGGCGCTGGGCGTCGAGGGATACGCCGTATCGGCGGATCTCGCGGATCCGGCGCAGGTGACCGCCATGCTGGAAACCATTGAGAAAAAGGGGACGGCGGTGGACATCGTCTTCAACAACGCGGGCGTGCAAATCGCCTACCGTAACGGCGTCTACGATACGCCGGTGGAGGACTTTACCGGCAGTTTCCTCATCAACACGATCGCCCCCGCGATGATCTGCTATCACTTTTTACCCAAAATGATCGAGCGCGGCTTCGGGCGCATCCTGAACACCACCAGCGGCATCCGCCTTGATCCGCAGCAGGCGGGGTATTCAGCCAGCAAGGCTGCGCTGGACAAATTTACAATCGACCTCGGCAGTAAGGTACACGGAACCGACGTCATGCTGAACCTAAACGATCCGGGCTGGTGCCGCACCGACTTAGGCGGTCCGCAAGCGCCCAACGCTGTGGAGAGCGTGTTGCCGGGGATCGTCGTCGGAGCGTTTGTCAACGACCAAAAGAGCGGGCGGAATTTCGGCGCGCAGGATTTTTGCGGCATGACGCTGGAGGAAGCCGTTCGAAAAGCCGAGACATTCGAAAGCCCTTACTGATTCACACTGCAAACGGCGCGGACGAAACTGGCTTCCGCCGCGATTTTCAGCGGCAGCGCGATCACCTCAAACGCGCCGCTTTGCGGTATATTTTGAAGGTTCGTGAGGTTCTCCAGCACAAATATGCCGCTTCGGAGCAGTTCCCTGTGAAATGTGTACGGAGGGTAGTCCGGCGCGGGCATATCCATCCCGAGCATTTTGATTTTCCGGGACAGGAGGAAATCACCCAGTTCGCCGCTCACGACCGGATGCTTTCCGAAGTAGTCGTCTGAGCCGTATAATCTGTCAAAGCCGGTATACAGCAAAACGACGCTGTTCTGCCGCACGGTTTCTTCGTAATGCGGTTTCATCCCGATCGGGTCTTCCCCCTGCACGTCTAGCAAAACGCCGTCCCCGATGAAGCTCTCCGGCGGAAACTCGGAGACAAGGCGCGTATCTTCCACCAAGTGCATCGGGATATCAATATGCGTTCCCGTGTGCAGGCAGGAGGACAGCAGATACACCGTGTACTTATCCCGCTCCAGCGCTTTAACCTGTGTCAGGGACAGCGGCGGATCGCCGGGAAACACAGGCGTATTGCCATTGAGTGTGTGGGAAATATCAATCAGCTTCATAGCGCACCTCTTCAAACTTTTTCTCTTGACATTAAGTCAACGGCATATTATACTTAGAATATAAGGGCGTTGCCGATAAGCGGTTAGCCCAAAGAAACGTTTGGCTTAGAGTTAATGCTCTAAGAAACCGTCGCTGTTAGCTAGCGGCGGTTTCTGCTTTTTACGACAATCGTGACGGTATACCGCCAGATATGTAACGTAATCCGCGTGGGCTGCACCTCCTTTCGGAGATGTGGCTCAACCGCCTACCGATATGGCAACGCCGAGCGTATTGTAGCATTTTGCAAACAGTTTGTCAAACTTCATCTTGACAACTGCCCCCTTTCTATAGTAGGGTATGATAGGAGAAGGGGGCGATTTTTTCATGAACGAGCTATGGCGGATAATAGTAATCGCGGTGTCCGCGTATCTGATAGGTTCGCTCAACGGTTCGCTGCTGGCGTCCCGCGCCTTCCTGCGCGACGATATACGCAAGCACGGCAGCGGCAACGCCGGAGCGACCAATGTGCTGCGTACTTACGGCGTAAAGTGGACGGTTATCGTCTCGCTTTGGGATGTCGGGAAGGGCGTACTTGCTGTATGGATCGGGCAGTGGCTGCTGCCGGAATATGGTTTTTGGGGCGCGTCACCCGCCGCCGTGCTGCTCGCGGGGTTCTGCGTAATCGCGGGGCATGTGTTTCCCGTGTTCTTTCATTTCAAGGGCGGTAAAGGGGTTCTCACGGCTTGCGCCGTGTTTTTCACCCTCGATTGGCAGGTGGCTTCGATCGCGTTCGGGGTATTTTTGCTTCTGCTCTTACTCACCCGCTTTCTTTCGCTCGGTTCAATCGCGGCGGTATTCACGCTGCCGTTTCTCGGGCTGCTGTTCCACCGAGGCTGGCTTACTGTTGCCGTTTACGGCGCGATGGGGATCTTAATCATCATTCTGCACCGCGCCAACATCAAGCGTCTACTGAACGGTACCGAGAACAAGTTTCCGCGCAACAAAACCCCGGCATGATGCACATTGTCCTGCACGAGCCGGAGATTCCGCAGAATACCGGCAACATCGTGCGCACCTGCTCGGCGACCGGCTCCGTCTTACACCTGATCAAACCGCTGGGGTTTTCGATTGACGACCGTCAGCTCAAACGCGCAGGGCTGGACTACTGGCATAACACCGACATTCGGGTTCATGAGAGTTTTGATGAATTTTTAGATAAAACGCCCGGACTGAACAGATGGCTGTTCACCACCAAAGGCGGGAAGCCGTATCACACGGCGCGGTTCCAAGACGGCGATTGCTTGGTGTTCGGCAAAGAGACGGCAGGGTTGCCCGACGGAATTCGCGAACTGTATCCCGACGCTTGCCTCCGTCTGCCGATGATTCCCGATACCCGCAGCCTAAACCTCTCCAACTCGGTGGCTGTCGCGCTGTTCGAGGCGCTCCGCCAGCAGGGATTTATGGGGATGAATTAAGAATCGCAACCGTGGGTTGACAAAAAACCAACGCTGATTGGTGGCTTCGCAACCGTGAGATACGGTACAATGGCATTACTTTTTGAAAGGAGTGTCATTTAATGGACATCAGAATCCAAAACCTGCGCAAAGCAAAAGGAATCTCCCAAGAAGAGCTTGCGGATAAGGTCGGAGTATCCCGTCAGGCAGTATCAAAATGGGAGAGCGGGCAAAGCATCCCGGAGATAGACAAGGTTATCCTATTAAGCGAGTTCTTTGACGTAACGACCGACTATTTGCTCAAAGGAACCGAAACGCCCGTGCCACAAAAGGAACCAATAAACGCGTTTATCTTTACAGCCGCCGCGACCTTTATGAATTTTCTCGGATTACTCGTGTCGTGGATGATTTGGGTTGAGGAGCAAAGCCCCGCGGCACTGGTAGTCGGGTTAATCCTAATGGCTGTGGGGTGTACAGTCTTTGCCATTGGGCAGTCTGTATCCAACGAAAACCTCGTGAAGGCGATGCGGATATTTTGGATCGTGAATATATGGGTTCTGTCTTTTCCCCTTATATCCGCCGTTTTTAATATGGTAGATTCTAACCCACTTGCTCCGTATCCGCTTTTGGAGAATTATAATGCGGCTGAACGGTTCGGCGTATTACTGATTTTCAGCGCCCCATATATCGCTGTTTGTTTAGCCGTGGTTCTCGTGCAGATTATAAAAAATCGAAAGCAAAAGAAATCGAATGGCGGGTGACAAACCATGCTCCAAGCCCTCGATATGGGCAATACGAAAATTTTTGCCGTCATGTGGTAAATACAACCATATTGTTGTATAACGGTCGTAAGACCGTATACATAAATTTATGCGCTGCATCCTAATATAGAACAGGAGCAGCAGCAAGGAGGAAATCCCATGCAAACCAATCGCGAGAAGATTCGCACACTCACGCAATTCTCTATCCTGTTGGCACTCGAAGCCGTCATCTGCTTTACCCCACTGGGGTCTGTGCCAATCGGTCCGATGGTCGCGACCCTGATGCACATTCCCGTAATCATTACCGCCATTATGCTGGGCATAAGAGCCGGGGCGCTGATGGGCTTCTTTTCGGGACTGTTCAGCTTCCTGATCTGGACATTCATGCCGCCCACTCCGCCGCTCGCCTTTGTCTTTACGCCTTTTTACAGCGCGGGGGACTTTCAGGGAAACGCTTGGAGCCTTGTTATTTGTTTCGTTCCGCGTATCTTAATCGGCGTTGTTGCCGGAGCTGTCTACAGGCTTTGTGTCAAGAAGAACGTCAACTCCGTTCTTTCCTGCGTCCTCGGCGGCGTGTTGGGTTCGGTGACGACGACGGTGCTTGTCCTCGGCGGGATTTATCTGTTTTTCGGGCAGAATTACGCCGTCGCGAACGGGGTGGAATACAGCGCGCTTCTGAGCGCTATCGCGTTCGTAGCCGCAACAAACGGCGCGGCGGAAGCCGTTATCGCGGGGATTGTCAGCCCCGGCATATGTATACCGCTGAATAAACTGCTCCGAAGATAAAGGGGTGAAGCGCCATCAAGCGCATCCTTGTTGTAGACGACGACATGCATATCGGCAACATGCTGGAGGAACTCCTGCAAAAAGAAGGGTACGGCGTACTCCGCGCCTATTCGGGTACGGAAGCGCTCCTTGTTTTGGAGAGCGGCAAGCCCGATTTGGTTCTGCTGGATCTGATGCTGCCGGGGTTGAACGGCGAGGACGTACTCCCGCGTATCGCGAATACGCCCGTGATCGTCGTCAGCGCGAAAGCGGACACAGACGGCAAGGTGGGTTTGTTGCTCGGCGGCGCTGTGGACTATATCACTAAACCGTTTGACACAAAAGAACTGCTAGCGAGAATATCCGTCGCTCTCCGGCACGCCAAGGCGCCGGAGAGCGAGCTTTGCTATAAAAACATTACGCTGCGCGCCGATACGCGCGAAGCCGCCGTGGACGGCGCGGCGGTTCGGCTGACGAGGACGGAATACGCCATTCTGAAACTGTTGATGAGCAATCCCCGGCAGGTCGTCACCAAATCCGTCCTGCTCGACCGCATCAGTGAGGACACGCCGGACTGTACCGAGTCGTCGCTAAAAATCCACGTGAGCAACCTCCGCAAAAAGCTGCGGGAAGCCGGAGCCGGAGATTGCGTGGAGGCGGTTTGGGGCATTGGGTATAAGATGGGGGTAGGGGACGATGGCAATCGTCCCACCTGTAGGGTGCGCCGACCCGGCGCACCGTGAAACATCCCCGGCGGCTTCGCCGCCACCCCCTTCCGATGGAAGGGGGCTACGAGAATTTGCCTCGTAGGGACGGTCGACTCGACCGTCCGCAATTCTGCTGTTTATTACGGCGCGCCGAGGGCGTCGCGCCCTACGGTATGTATGACACAAGGACAATGTATAATCTATTGCAATCTGAACATTTTCTAAACAATTTCTTACCCGCTTTCTTAACGGTTGTCCGTTATAGTAACGGCATCAACCAATAGGGGGGTAAAAACATGAACGATGTATTCACGGCAAATTCCCTAAGCAAGACCTACCGTCGCTTCAAGGCCTTAGACAGGCTTTCGATGCACATCCCGGACGGTGCCGTTTACGGGCTGGTTGGGAAAAACGGCGCGGGCAAAACCACGCTGATACGGCTGATTTGCGGTTTGCAGCATCCGACCTCCGGGGAGTTTACGATCTTCGGGGAGACCGGCGGCATGAAAGCGCGGCGCAGGATCGGCTCCGTTGTGGAGACACCTTCGCTGTACACGGACATGACGGCGGAGGACAACCTGAAAATGCAGTGCCGCGTACTCGGTCTGCCGTCGTTTGAGGGCGTGCCGGAAATTCTCCGGCTTGTGGGGCTGGAGAACACGGGAAAAAAGAAAGCCCGCAACTTTTCGCTCGGCATGAAGCAGCGCCTCGGAATTGCCGTGGCGCTCGCCGGCGATCCGGATTTTTTGGTGCTGGACGAACCGGTCAACGGGCTTGACCCGCAGGGCATCATCGAGATTCGCGAGTTGATTTTGAAGCTGAACCGCGAGCGGCGGATAACCGTGCTGATTTCCAGCCACATCCTAGATGAACTCTCCAGACTCGCGACGCATTACGGTTTTATCGACGGCGGGCGGATGGTGCGGGAGATCAGCGCGGAGGCGCTGGACGCGGCCTGCAGGAAGTGCGTAAGGCTTACCGTAACCGACGCCAAGGCGCTCGCGCGCGTGCTGGATAAAATGGGCGCGGAATACAAAATCCTCTCCGATACGGAAGCGGACGTATTCGCGCAGATAAACGTTTCGCAACTCACGCTGGCGCTGGCGGACGAGAGCTGCGAGGTCGTCTCGATACGCGAACACGGCGAGAGTTTGGAGAGCTACTACATGAGCATCGTGGGAGGTGGCGCAGATGCGTAAGCTGCTTTCCGCGAATTTTGCGCGGCTTTTTCGAAATAAGCTGTTTTGGGTCTGTCTCGGGGGTATCCTCATCTACGCCGTACTCTTCATGATTGACCAAGGCAGAACTGTGAAATATATAATGCCCGACGGAACGTTTGGCGAAAAACCGACAACGAACACATTGGATCGTGCTTTCTTCTTTTTCGCGATGATTATCGGTCTGTTCGGCGCGGTGTTCGCGAGTATGTATCTCAGCGTGGAGCATGGAACGATCCGTAACAAAATCTCCGTCGGCTGCAAGCGCTCTGATATCTATATCGCAAATTTCATTACTGTTTTTGCCGCGACCGTGATAGGGTTGGTTGCGTGGTGCATCGGCGCGCTGACGGGGTTTCTTGTTCTTGATCCGAAGATGGACGTACCCGTTCTGATGCAAAACTTGCTGGTATGCGTATTATTTATCGCGGCTTTTTCAGCGATCTTCACCCTAATTGGGACACTCTGCGCAAACCGTGCGGCGGTGGTGGTGGTTTCGATTCTTATGTTTTTCGGGTTGCTGCTTGGCGGAAGCACTATTGAGAATGCGCTAATGGAGCAGGAAATGAGACCGAGCGGGATATCGTTTGTTACCAGCGAAGCAAATCAGGTATCCGTCGTCGATGGCGGAATGGAGCCAAACCCGAATTACCTCACCGGCACGAAGCGAACAGTCTATGAGTGGATGCTCGATATTCTACCCACCGGGCAAAGCCTTCAAGTGGCAGCACATGGGGGTGTGAACAATCTTACTAGGGCGGCGTTGTCCTCGGTGGCGATTACCCTCTTGGTAACGGCGGCGGGGATTGTGTTCTTTAGGCGAAAGGATTTGAAGTAGGGGCGGGGTCATCCCGCCCGCGAAATAACCGCATCCCGTAGGGGCGCGCATTGCGCGTCCGCGTGACAACCCCCATCCTCGGTAGGGGCGATTCGTGAATCGCCCTTATGGAGATGGATACTGTCGGAGGAGGAAAATTATGCTTTATGCTTTATGCGGCGTGCTGGCGGCGGCGGTGTTCGTTTTACTGATTAAGATATACCTCCTCCGCAAGGCGATGGACGAGATACGGGAAGGGTTGGACGAACGCCTGACGTGCGATACCAACACCTTGCTGTCCCTCTCCACCGGCGACCGCCGCGCAAAGCATTTGGCAGAGGAATTGAACAGACAGCTCCGTGAGCTGCGCAAACTGCGGCGGCAGTACCAGAGCGGGGACAGGGAACTGAAGGAAGCAATCACGAATATTTCGCACGATCTGCGTACCCCCGTTACCGCGATATGCGGGTATCTGGACTTGCTGGAGCGGGAAGAGGCGTCCGAAGATGTGCGGCGGTATCTGTCGTTTATCAAGAACCGGGCGGAGGCGTTAAAACAGCTCACCGAGGAACTGTTTGGCTATTCCGTCTCCGTTTCGGAACCGGGGAGCGAG
>DBDP01000016.1:0-3395 GCA_002293625.1 Clostridiales bacterium UBA929
CGCGGGCGCGTTCTGAACCCGTCGATGCTGGTGATCGCGGACGAACGCGACGCGACGGCGGTCGCCGGGGTGATGGGCGGAGCCGCGAGCGAGATTACCGAAAACACGACCGCCATCGTCTTTGAATCGGCGAACTTCAACGGTCCTTCGGTGCGAAAGACGGCTCTGTCGCTCGCCATGCGCACCGACGCCTCTTCCCGCTTTGAAAAAGGGCTTGACCCGTCTATGGCCGTCGCCGCGCTGGAGCGGGCTTGTTCGCTGGTTTTCGAACTCTCCGCCGGAGAACTTTTGCCGGGGTTGATTGACATCTGCGCGCCGATTGACCCGCCGGTGCGGGTGGCGTTCCAAAAAGAGCAAATCGAAGCCCATTTGGGCGTTAATGTTCCGAACCTGAACGATCTTCTGGAGTCGGTCGGGTTCACCCTCCAAAACGGTGAAGCGATTGTCCCCTCTTGGCGGCGGGACGTTTTCCTTTGGCAGGATCTGTCCGAGGAAGCGGCGAGGCTGTATGGGTACGACAAAATCCCGGTAACGCTGCCGCCTTCGAAGAACCAAGGCTGGCTCACGCCGGCGCAGAGCGCGCGGGCGCGGCTGCACAAGCTGTGCGTTTCGCTGGGATTTTACGAAGCGCTTACGTATTCGTTTATCGGTCCGGCGGATTTTGACGCCGCGCGTTTATCGAAAGAGAGTGCAAAGACGCTGCGAAACCCGCTCGGCGAGGAACACAGCATGATGCGCACCGCGCTGCTCCCATCTTTTTTAGCAGCGCTGACGAATAATCTGCGAAATCCGCAGGCATGGCTCTATGAGTTGAGTAATATCTATATCAATACGGGTGATCGTTTACCGGAGGAACCGTTCCGCCTGATTATCGGCGGTTTCGGCGGAGGAATGGGTTTCTTCCCGCTGAAGGGCGCTGTGGAAGCGCTGATTGAACGCTTTTGCCACCGCACGGCGGATTTTTCGCGGAGTATTGATCCCGCGTATCACCCCGGACGCTGCGCCGAGGTATCCGTCAACGGGAAACGTTTGGGACTCATCGGTGAACTGCACCCCGAACTGGGCTTTCCGGCGGGCGCGGCTGTCTGTGAACTGGACGCCGAGCTGCTGATTTCCCTCTCGCGCGAGGTGCTTTTCGCGCCGCTGCCGCGCTACCCCGCAATCTCGCGCGACCTCGCCTTGGTCTGCCCCAAAGACACCGCCGCCGCCGACATACTGGCGGTGATGCGCAAAGCGGGCGGCGCTCTTTTGGAAGACTGCGCATTGTTTGACATTTACGAGGGAAAGAATATTCCCGACGGCTTCCGCAGTCTCGCCTACCGCCTTACCTTCCGCGCCGCCGACCGCACCATGCGCGACGACGAAGCGGACGCATCGATCCAAAGGATATTATCTAAACTCGAATCGTTGGGCGTATCGCTGCGCACCGCGTAGGGGCGAACTGCGTTCGCCCGGGTGTTGCGGACGCGCAATGCGCGCCCCTACGGCGTTTTGCCGCGTTTATCACGGGACGATTGCCATCGTCCCCTACGCCTACCCCGAAAGGAGCGGAATCGTGGAATCGTATATCCCTCCCCCGTCAAAGGGTTTATGCTTTGCGCGTTCCCTGCTCCCGCCGATATTGTATTCCTTTGTTATACAGGGTCTTGCGCTGTATATGTTCGTCGTCCCCGACCTGAACGCGATTTATAAAGAAACGGGCGTCGCACCGAACACCGGCGTCAACACAATGCAAAACGCGCCGCACTTCCCCCATGCTCTGCTGTTCGGCGCGATGGCCGGAATCATCCTGTTTCAGTTCATGCACCACCGCAACGCAAAATACTTACCCGCGAACACGAAAACTACACAGGCGTCTGTAATTCCGTTTGTCCTGCTTGTATCAATTGCGGGTAATTACGCATTTACCGCGGGAATTACAATCGCGCAGAATCTTCTCGGAACCGACCTACCCACCAGCGCGCTGGACGGCGTGGGGGAAAACGCCGACATATTTTTGCTGCTGTTAACCACCTGCGTAATCGTGCCGGTCGCGGAGGAGTTTTGCTTCCGCGCCCTCACGATGAACTATTTACGGCGCGGCTTCCCGTTTATGCAGGCAAACCTCATCCAAGCCGCCATATTCGGCGTCATTCACGGGACGCCGATTGCGATCGGTTACGCGTTCCTGTTCGGTCTGTTTTTGGGTTGGGTGTATCACCATACCGGGCGCATCGGCATTGTGTTCCTCTCGCATATCGCGTTTAACTCTTCGAATCTTTTCCTCAGCTTCATACCGGGAATAGACACGTTTTTTCAAAGCACGGGGCAGATGGTGTTTATCCTCTTCCTCCCCTCTCTGCTGGCCGTTGCGATTGGATTTACTCTACTAAATAAGTCATTTAAGGAAATTTGATTTGCTTCCGGGCTTTTGTAAACCGACATGCAAATTCTTCATTCTTGCTAAAATAAAGGTTCGCACAACCTCTATAAACTCGGAGGTTGTGCGAATCTTTTGTCGGGACTAATTTACTTTCCCGCGACTAACCTTAAGAAGTCCATAAACAACTGCGCGAGTTCCGCGCGGATTGCGTTCTGTGCGGGGTTCAGTGTGTCATCAGTGAACCCATTCAGTACCCCGGCATTCGCCAGATCGTTTACCGCATCCACAGCCCAAGACGCAACGTCGCCGCCGTCTTCGTAACCAGCCTCTTGATAAACGGGAATGTCGTAGCCTTTGTATTGCAGGTAATTATACAGCATCGTAACCATCTCTTGGCGCGAGATTAGCTTGCTTGGGTTGTACAACCCGTTGCCGTCTCCCTGCACAATGCCGTTTTCCGCCGCCCAATACACCGCATCGGTGTACCACATGCCATCCGATACGTCGGTGAATGTAGGGCGCGACGCCCCCGGCGCGCCGTAGGTTGGGCTTCCTTCCAGTTTCCAAATCAGCGTAACAAACGTCGCGCGGGAGAATGTGTCGAAGGGTTTGAACTCGTTGTTGTAACCGTCCACGTAGCCGTGATAGTTCGCGTAAGCTACGGCGTCATAGAACCAATCGTCGGGGTCTATGTCGCGGAAGATGTTCTCCCACAGCGCCACCGGGTCGTAACCCACCACGAAGTAGCTCTGGTGTGCCACGGTAAACGTAATCATGCCCGTTTCTTCGTTGTATACGCCGTTCAGGCGGGTGAGTTTGCCGTCATCGCCGAGGTGCCAGATACGCACGGCGTTCGGGTTTTCGTTTGCTTTGAGGGTATACGGAAGGCTGACGGTGACGAGGACGTCTACCTTCTCGTCGCCGACGAATACATCGATGTTGATTACGGTTTCGTAGCCCTTCACCTGCGCCGCCTGTAAGCCCTTCAAGTCTTTCATCGGCACGTCGGACGCCGCAACCGTTATCGGCGCGG
>DBDP01000016.1:3434-8893 GCA_002293625.1 Clostridiales bacterium UBA929
CGCCTACCTCGGCGTCCGCGAAGCGCTCCGCCGCGTCCGCCTCAAATACGGCGCTTTCCGCGCCCTTGACGCCGGATATATCAATCGTCACGGTTCCGTCCTCGGCGCTGTCAATCAGCTCTTCAAACTTTCGCCCGGGAAGCTCCAAGGTGACTTCGCCGTCATCTTCGCTGTAGTCAATGCGGACATCGCCGCCGTTTCCGGGGATGGTGGTATTATCATCATTGTCACGCGGCGGGGTCGGCGGCGGGTTGTACGGGGGATTGCTGGAAGCAATCGTCAGAGAGACGCTCTCGCTCGCGAAGCTCGTCGGTGTGGCTTCGTATCTGACTTGGTAGGTTCCGGAGCTAAGCCCTGTTACCGTTGTGCCGGTTATCGCCGTCCATGAGCCGCTTCCTCTTCTGTACTCCATCGCGCTCGTTACGCTGGTAAGGCTGCCGTTGCTGTTGCCGCCCGTTGTGTCGGTTTTGCCGACGCCGGAAGGAGCCGCCGGGCGCGCCGGGATCGCGAGGATTTTCGCCGTGCTGTCGGTGGTGGTTGTGCCGTTGCCCTTCTTCACGATGCTGACCGTCGTGCCGAACCACGCGGCGGGGATTGGGTAGGTCGTCCCGGTGACGGTAACATTCGCGCCGCCGTTGAAGCTGTAAGTTCCCGGCGTGAGACCCGTCAGGGTTTCATTCGGGTAGCTGATCGTGGGGTTCGGGGTGGTTTCGGGGGTGGTGACGACCGCCGCTTCCGTTATGGTAAATACTACCGCGGCTGTGAAGGCAAGCGTGTAGTTGACGGTGTCGGTGAGGGCGAGGGTTCCTTGGGTAATGGCGTATGTGCCGGGGTTTTCGCCCGTGTCGCGGGCGAGCGCTCCCGTAAGAACACCGGCGTCGGGTAAAGATGCGGGGCTGACTGTGTAGGTCAACACCGGGTCGGATTCGCCTTCTGTCTTGCCCTGCCCGGAGTCCGGGGTGACGGTCACGGTGAGCTTTGCGATGTCCGCCGTGCCGAAGCTCGGCTGCCCTGCGGGCGCGTTGTATTTCCAAGCGTCGTCGCCTGTGATGCTGTAATCTCTGGCGGTGACGGTTTTCCCGTTGCCCGCGTTTTTGTCGGCAAATCTGACCGTACCGATCGTAATATTGACTGTATCGCTGCCTACTTTGCCGTCTAACCCCGCCGCTGTACCAACTGTGGCGTCTGTTGTGCCGTCATAGGTTTTATTCTCGACGGTTCCGGCTATCCACGCGAGATCTGCCTTTTCGATTGTGAAGCTCTCCGTGGTACTACCCGCGTGGGTTACACTATCCAACGTTGCCGTTACGGTGTAGCTACCCGGCAGTGTGGGTGCTGTGCTAGAAGCACTGTAAGCCGTATTATTTGCGAGGGTTCCCGCGTAGGTGTAGGTAAAGTCCTCTTTGTCGGCACTGGCAGTAACGCTTGATGCATCGGGATCAATAACATTTCCGCCACCGTAGGTAATACCTGCAACCGTGAGGCTGATGTCGGTAGCGATCTCCTTCTCGGTCGCGGTAAAGGTGATTGTTACGGTGGTATCTTCGTAGTTCTCTGTCTCTATCGTAATCACTAGGGTGGCGGTGCCGGACGTTTGAGCGTTTCCTACGAACTCCAGCGTAGATCCGTCTCCGTTCAGTACGGGGTCTCCTGTCAGCACGCCATTTGAATCATCAAAGTCACCCAACGAGTAAGTTATAGCTCCCGTAACGTTTTTACTCAGCGTAAGCTCTGAGAGGTCATAGTTCAAGTTTGTAGCGTTGCTCTTAACATAAACCGTTATATCGGCGGCGGTGAGACCGCTTGCCTTGCCTACCGTTATATTAACGCTCTCGGTAAGGGTGTTATAGTTAGCCGTATCATCCGGCGTGAAGGTTATGTCATGCGCCCGATTGCCCACCGCGCCGACGGCTGTCGAATCGCCCGATGTCCAAGTGAACGCACCGGGGGTTGTGATGGTTACCTCGCCTGTCAGGTCAATATCGCCGAGGGTTTGACCGTATGTCGCCGTTAAGCCACTCGGGAAGGTGACGGTCGGATTGGCTTTCTCGATGGTGAAGGTTGCTTCAGCCTCGCCGCTGTAATTCCCTTCAAAGGTGATGGTCACGTTCGCCGTTCCCGCGTTTACGTTGTTTGTGTACGTAACCGTGTAGTCGGTGTCCCGCACCAGCCAGAGGGGATCGGTAATAATTTCGGGTTCGATTGCGCTTCCGGTGTAGGTTTTATTCGGAATCGTGGTAATCGTCGCGTTGGTTATATCGTACGGCGAGATCGTCGCGGTGCCGAAGCTCGGCTGGGTTGTGGGGGCGATGTACATCCAAGCGTCGGCTCCTGTGATGCCGTAGCCGCTGGCGGTGACGGTTTTATTCACGCCCGCGTTCGCGTCCGCGAAGGCGAGCGTTCCCACCACAACCGTTACCGTGTCACTGTTTATGACACCGACCAGCCCCGGCGCGGTTGCTTGTGTCGCGTCAGCCGTGCCGTCGTAATTTCTGTTCGCCGCCGTTCCGGCGGTACCCCACGAAAGCTGTTTCCTCGCGATGGTGAAGTTTGCGCTGCCGCTGCCTTTGTAATTATCGCTCTCATACGTCGCGGTGACGGTGTAAGTACCCGGTTCGGTGGGTTTTGTTTCACCGCCG
This sequence comes from Clostridiales bacterium UBA929, assembly GCA_002293625.1. GTDB lineage: Bacteria > Bacillota > Clostridia > Oscillospirales > UBA929 > UBA929. The sequence goes on from DBDP01000016.1 coordinate 6,074, forward strand.
TTATAGTCGTCGCCGTTCGCAAGTTCGCCGGTGTATGTATAGGTTGTTGTGCCGTTGTCAGTCGAAGCTATTGCGTCCACGGTCGACGACGGGTTGTCGAGAATCTCGCCGTAGGTGATGTCGTCCGGCGCGGTAACGGTGACGGTGGCGAGAAGTTTTTCAGTCGCGATAAAGGTGAGGGTTACGGAGATTGGTTCGTAGTTATCCGTCTCAATTTCGATAACCTGTGTGGCAATGCCGGTGTTTTCTCCGTCTCCTGTATATGTCAGTGTTGTGCCAACTAAGGAAGGAGCACCAAGTAAGATGCTGTTCTCGTTTGTGAATACTCCCTGTGAGTAAGTTCGATTTCCGGCATCGTTTTTATTAAGCACAATATCACTTAAATCAAACGATTTGGGATCCGTATTGCCCACGTATAAATAGATCGTCCTGGGCGTAGCAACCAAGCCGTCCGCTTTGTTAATCACGCCGTCATTGCCGTTGTATGTGCCGGAAGTAAGCGTGTAGTTATTAGCTTTTGCGGTATTATTAAGGGTTAAGGTGTAGGTGTAAGGCTTGTTGGTTCCAACGCTGTAGTCGCCGCCCGTGAACGCAGCCGTTAAGGACGGGTAATCGTAAAGCAGATTGAGTTCATAACCCGTAACCTCGCCGTTGAACGTTATTTCGCCCGCCGTCGCCATGCCGGTGCCGTCGTAGTCTTTTTCCAGGGGTGTCACTGTCGCGATGGAGATTTCTTTCTTGTTGACGGTGATGCTCACCGTCCGCGTATCGTCAAAGCCCGCCCAGTCATAACTCGCGGAGCTTTCTGCGTTTGGTGTGAAGGTGACTTCGCGGTCGGTGTGTGTTCCCGCGGTGAGAATGTCCTCTCCGTCTTCCCAAGAAAAGTCGCCGTATGTATCGTCGTAAACCAATTCTGAAACGCTCAACGCCTCACCAAAGGTAATATTTGGCGCGGTCGGCCACACAATCTCGGGCGTGTTGGCTGCCGCCGACCAGCCGAAATTAACGGCGACATCGCTGACCTCTCGCCGGAAGGTGGATACAAACAGGTACGCGTCTCTGCCCTCGGTGTCGATTTCGTTGTCTGTCCCGTTCGCTGTAAGCGAATGGAGTTCCGCGCCGTTGTCGCCAGTGACACTGCCGTCTTCGTTCAACACGGCAATGTAATACTTCGTGTCGGGGTTTTCATCCTCTATGCTGATGGTCAGCAGGGGATTGTCCGAATCGCCCGAACCCGTGAGCTTATACAGCATTTCGTGGGTTGGGGTCGCGCTTGCTGTGCCGTAACCTTCTAGGGTAATAGCGCCGCCGGAGTCGAGGGTGGGGATGGGGGTAAGGCTTTCCAAATTGTAGCCAACGATAGCGGAGCTTTTCCCCAGTTCGGAGCGCACCGCCCAAAGGTTATTCGCCGCAACTGTGCCGTCACCGACAAAATGCGGATCGTCGGCGGCGAACGATTCCATAAAGAGGAAGTAAAACTCTTTCAGGGCATCCTCTACGTTCTCTGATTCCAGTTCATCACGTGCCACTAAAAGCATTCCGCCGACGGCTTCATCCATTGTCACGTCGCTACTGCCAATCTCGTCGTATTCAGCCGCTAAATGCCCGTACACGTCCGCCAGGAAATCTTCGCCTAAGTAATGTGCGAGCATACTCTCCATGCCGTAATTCTTCATGCCGGAATGGTTGAGGAAGTCGGCATAACCCGAACCGTCATACGCATTCACTGCCGCGCTGAATATGCGGCTAATGTCCACAAGCTTATTGCCCGGTTCCGTATAAAATACCTCCGCCGCCGCGGACAGCGTCTCATTGAACCATTCGGATTCGTCATATGTATCGGATCCATTGGCCAAATAAACGCCAAAGTACATATAGAACAGCATGTGCTGGAACTCATGAGCAAGCGTGCTGTAAACCGCGTCTGCTTTTGCCGGGTCGCTCAGAGCCGCTCCGCCGTGGTTTGTCCCGATGTCGATATGAAGCATATCCAGCGCGTTATAGCCCGCGGTTGTGAAGAAGTCTCCATTATTAAAAAAACCGGCAACGTATTCGTTATTAGCATCTCCGGCACCATCGCCGTCAATGTCATACAGCAAAAAGTTCACCTTGTCGTCGTCACCGAGGTCGCCGATCTCCGGCATGTTGCTGACACCGGTGACAGTAATACGCTTGTACTCGGCAAACCCATCCGTCTCGTCGGTTATAGCACCGATTATTTCGTCAGCCTTACCCGCAATGGCACTCAAAAGAGCTGCATTCGCGCCGTTCGCTAAGTCAAGAGCGGTCGTTTGCGCATCATCCCCATCAAGTACCCAAATATTCGAGTAGTCTCCTTGAGCAATCAGCTTTCCGGTTACCTCTTCGCCTCCCACGTAAAACGCGCGGGTGTCGTTTTCCTCAAAATTGTTCTGTTGCTCAACGCCGTAAGGCGCGCGGAGACCGCGCCCCGTGCGGGGCGGCGTTTTGGGTTCCTGCGGAACATGGATGATGTTGCTTTTGTCTATGTAGATGATGTCGGGGTTGTCCCCTCCCGACATTTTTGCCGGTTCTCGCGATATTTCATGTGTTTGCTGCTCCTCCGGCTCCGCCGCCCGCGTTGCGGGTGTGACCGCGGGAACCAGTGTGATCAGCAGCGCCAGTGTCAGTACCCACGCGAAAAACTTCTTGCTCATGACCTGTACCTCGTCTCTAATAATTGGGAAATTCCCCTTTTTTGGTATATCGCATTTAGCACTTCAGCGTCGGTATTAGTCTACCACATTTGGGGAGATGAGTCAATATACCCCGTACTTGAAGGCACCTCTATAAACAAGCCAC
>DBDP01000043.1 GCA_002293625.1 Clostridiales bacterium UBA929
CGGCGCGGAAGGTGTCGGCGGCGCAGAGCAGCACCTTTTTCCCCTCACCGGCCAGCAGCGCGGCGAGTTTGCCGGTGCTGGTCGTTTTGCCCGCGCCGTTCACGCCGATCATCAGAACGACAGCCGGACGGGATTCCAAATTCATCTCGCGGCTCCCCGCGCCCTCCAAAAGCTCCGTAAGCTGTGTCCGCAAGGCGGCGCGCGCGTCCTGCCGCAGTTTGATCCCCTCTTTTTTGCAGCGCTTCCGCAGCCCCTCCACGATTTCCGAAGCCAGCACGGCTCCCGTATCGGAGAGGATCAACGATTCCTCCAGCTCGTCATAGAAATCGTCGTTCACCTTTTCGCCCTCGACGAACAACCCGCCGAGCTTACCCTTTAATTTATCGAAAAACCCCATGTAATACCTCTCCCGATTAAATTTGTAGGGGACGATGGTAATCGTCCCGCCGTTCCCCCCGTCTCCGGTAGGGGCGCGCATTGCGCGTCCGCAACACCCCCGTAGGGGCGATTCGCAATCGCCCGCCGTACCCCGTCCCCGTAGGGACGATCGCCTCGATCGTCCGTCGTACCCCCACGTTCCCCCGTAGCCCCCTTCCGTCAGAAGGGGGTGGCGTCCGTATGGACGCCGGGGGATGTCAATCCGCGTCCTCCACCTGGTCAAGCCGCAGCGAGATGACTTTACTGACGCCCGGTTCCTGCGCCGTAACGCCGTACAGCATCTCCGCCTGCTCCATCGTGCCGCGGCGGTGCGTAACGACGATATACTGCGTGTTTTGCGAGAGCCGCCGCAGATAGGCGGCGTACCGTCCGACGTTTACGTCGTCGAGATCGTGGTCGATCTCGTCCAGCACGCAGAACGGCGCGGGGCGCACCTTGAAGATGGCGAAATACAGCGCAATGGCGGACAGGGACTGCTCCCCTCCCGACAGCAGGGAGATGGAACGCAGTTTTTTCCCCGGCGGCTGCGCCTTGATTTCAACGCCGCTCTCCAATATGTCCACGCCGTCGTCCAACTCCAGCGCGGCCTCGCCGCCGCCAAAAATCTCCACAAACGTTTCGGAGAATTTTTGCGCGATCAGCGCGAAGCGTTCCGCGAACTGTGTCCGCATTTCCCCGGTAATACGCGCTATAATCCCGTCCAGCTCGTTTTTCGACTTCTCCGCGTCGCTTTTCTGCTCGGTCAGATAGCGATACCTTTCCCCGACGCTTTCATACGCCTCAATCGCGCCCACATTGACGTTGCCCAGCGCGGCAATTTCCCGTTTCAGCTCCGCGGCGCGCCGCTGCGTACGCGATACGCTCTCCATCGGGGTGCGCGTCTCCTGCGCTTTTGTAACGGTCAGCTCATACTGCTCCCAAAGGCGCGAGACAAGCGCGTCCTCCTCCTTCTGCGTCGTCAGCAAGCTGTTTTCCAGCTTATCGGCGGCGCGGGAGAGCGCCATATTCTGCTCCGCGCCGTCTTTCACGCGTCGGTTCGCCGCAACGCGTTCGCCTTCCAGCTTCCTCTGACGCTCCACGGCGACCTCCGTTTCGCCCCGGCTTTCGGCAATCCGCGCGGTTATCTCCTCTATCTCTTTTTGCGTCTCGCCGCAGCGTTCCCGCAGCGTCTCGGCGCGGCGGCGGTAATCCTCCAGCGCGGCTGCGCGGGTGTCGGCGTCCATCGAGAGGTCGCGCATCCGCTCGTCGTATTCCAAAAGACTTTTTTGCGCATTATCCCGTTCTGTTTGCAGCGCCGCGATACGCTCCCGCAGCGAAGACTGCTTCTCCTGTACGTTTCCCCGCGAGGTATCCAGCAATTCAAACCCCTCGGCGAACGAGGTGATCTCTTCTTCCAGCTTGGCGGCGGCTGTCGTATGTTCCAGAATCGTTTCGTTCTCGCTCCGGCTTTCGCCGTCGATGTTCTCAAGCGTCCGCCCGATTTCCTCCAGTTCGGTTTCGGAAAGACCCCCGGCGTCCTCCAGATTTTTTAATAGCGCCGCGCGGTGCCGCTCCTCGGCGGTCAGCGCGTTTACGTCGTCCTTAGCCTCCGACCTCTCGCCCTCGGCGACGTCAAGGTCATACCGCGCCGCCTTGAAGGCGCGTTCCGCTTCTTCAAACCGTTTCTCCGCTTCGGCGGCTTGGGTCTTCAACGCGGACACTTCTTCGTCCAAACGCGCAATCTCGTTCTTCCGCGAGAGGATCCCGACCTTTTTACCCACGCTGCCGCCGGTGATCGCGCCGCCCGCGTTGATCACCTGCCCGTCCAGCGTCACGATGCGCACGCGCTGTTCCATCCTGCGGGAGAGGGCGATCGCCCCGTCGAGCGTGCGGCAGACAATCGTCCGCCCGAGTAGGTTGCGCACAATGCCGCGATACCGCTCGTCGCAGTCTACCAAACGGGAGGCAAGCCCCAGCGTCTCCCCGTCGGCGGGGACGTCCGACCATTCGCGCCCGTCCACGGTGGTCAGCGGAAGGAAGGTAGCGCGCCCGCCCCGGCGTTCTTTCAGCAGACCGATCGCCGCTTTGGCGTCGGCTTCGCTTCCCACCACGATGTTTTGCAGCGCCGCGCCCAACGCAATCTCAATGGCGACCGCCGTTTCGTCGCCGGTGCGTATCAAATCGCTCAGCACGCCGTGCAGCCCCGGCAACCCGGAGTTCATCACGGTCGAAACGGCGTGGTTGCCTTCGTACTCATGCTCCAAATCGCGCAGCAGAGCAAGGCGCGAACCCTTTTCCTCGCGCCGCCGCCGGAGGCTTTCCGCCTTGTCCCTCGCTTCGGCGAGTTTTCCCGCCCTCTGCTCGGTTCGCATGGTATACCCTTTGATTACGTTGTCCAGCTCTTCGGATTTTGCGCGCGCGGCAGCTAAGTCTTTCGTCACCAGCTCCAAATGGTTTCTCGCTTCGCTGACGGCCGCGCCGCCGCGCTCCCGCTCGGAGAGAAGCGTTTGCCGCCGCGCCGCGAGTTCGCTCCGGCGC
>DBDP01000163.1:0-154 GCA_002293625.1 Clostridiales bacterium UBA929
TCCGGCGGTGCTGGGGCGGCGTTGTCCGACGTACAGTCGGGGCGGAGCGGCGACATTCCGAGCCACCTCAAGGACAGCCACTACGCCGGCGCCGATAAGTTGGGGCGCGGCGGTGGATACTTCTATACGCACGACGCGCCCAACCACTGGCGGG
>DBDP01000163.1:184-3649 GCA_002293625.1 Clostridiales bacterium UBA929
AAAGCCGCGAAGGCGTATTGGGATAAGGTAAAGGGCAACGGGTAAGGCGGTTGTAAAATATCACACAAAAGAGGGTGTTTCAACCCTCTTTTGAAAATATTTAGGGGGTTTTATTGCATTCTTCCTTTATAGGATACCATTTTACATTGATATGCGCGAATATTTTTGCGAGAATAGTACCAGCGGGAGATGACCCGCGAAAAATGTTTGAGAGGTGCATATCAATGCAGAAGAAAGCAAAAATCGGTTCACTTGTTCTTGCGCTTGTATTATCCTTTAGTCTCATACCCGCGGCTGTGGCTGCGAGTGCCGTTTATTATACCGACGTCGAAGACGGCGCATGGTATACCGACGCGATCCTTCAAATGGTTGACGCGGGCATCATCCCCGACGACGGTTTCGGTAATGTCCAACCTTCAAGACCGCTCACGCGCAGAGAAGCGGGCATCATGATCGCCCGCGCGTTCGGTTTGGACAACCTGACCCTCGAAGACGCCGTTACCGGCGTTTTTGACGACGTACAAATCGCCGACCCATACATCTCGGGCTACATAAACAGCGTTGTCGCGGCGGGCTTCATGGACGGTTCAAACGGCAAGTTTAAGCCCAATCAGAATCTTTCCCGAGCCGAAGCCATCGGCCTTATGGCAAAAGCGCTGGGCGTGGCGGATGCTCCCGAAGGCACCGTGTCCGCGTTTAACGATTTTAACGAGGTTCCCGCTTGGGCGAAAGGGTTTTTCCTCAATCTGGAGTACGCCGGAATGATCAACGGCAGCAACGGCAAGGTCAATCCGATCAAAGCTACTTTTTCCCGCGCCGAAATGGCCGTCCTGCTCTCCAACATGCTGGGCGTGATCATCGACGACGGCAGCGCATATGAAGACGCGACAATTGAAGGCAACGCCATTATCCGCAACGCGGGCGTACATGTTACCGGACTCACCGTCAATACCCTTATAATCGCCGAAGGTGTAGGCGACGGCGACGTAATTCTTGAAGGCTGCGAGATCGGCGAGCTGATCGTGCGCGGCGGCGGCTCCGAATCCATCCATCTGATCAACTCCACCGTGGACAATCTTATCATCAACGCCTCCCTAAACAACACCCATGTCGACGTTGACATAGATTCCACCGTCGAAAACGCGGGCATTCTCTCCGGCAGCGCCTCTATCACCGGCACAGGCGCGGTCACGAAAGTAAGCGTAAGCGGCAGCAACGCGAAAATCAATCTGCCCAACACCGAGATTGTGATTGCCGAAGACGTTGAAGGCACATTGGTAGGCGGCGAAGCAACCGAAGCCGGTCAGACCGTAGTGACCGTAAGCGAGGGCAAAGTAGACGACGGCGAAGAAGAACCCGCTTATGTTTCCGACATCGGCACCGTTCACGAATCCGTAACCGCCGAAGCGACGGTTGAAAGCGAAACGGAACTGAACATCACTATAACCGGCGAGCTTGCGTATGAAGACAACGTCTTCCTCACTACGAGTAAAGTTGACCACGCGGGCGTTCTCACAGAAGACGGCAAACCCCTCCCCGAAGTGCTGGGCGGCGCGTTCACGGCGCTGGAAATTAACCTTAAGGAAATCCTGACGGCGCTCGGATTCGAGACCGTTGACATTGAGCAGACCAACGCGGCGCTCGCGGCATACGGAGCGGGCGGCAGCATCACCGAGACCGACGGCGTATGGAAAAAGAACACCTCAGACCGCGCCGTAGCGGAATGGGACGACGCGTTCACCCTCCTGGTTCTCGGCAGCGAGACCGTCACCATCGTCTTCACTGAAGGCGAGAAAACCTTCACCGTGACAATCGACGCGACAGACTTGACCGTCAACGCCGCCCCTGTTGTGGAACCCCCCGTTGAAGAACCCGAAGCGTAACTCATAAGTAAAAATTATCGGCTCCCCGTTAACGAAGCGGGGAGCCGGTTTCTATTGAGTTAAGCGGTTTTTTGTCATAATGCTGGATTCACCGCGCCGTCGTCAATCCGCCGTACCACACCATAGCCATACTCCGTGAAATGCTTTTGCCAAAACGCGGAACCGGACGGGTTGATGCTTTCGTAGTCCACACCAAGGCGGGTGACCCCTTCCCCGTGAAACAAACCGACCGTTCGCAGTTTGCCGAATAATCGGCTTCGCTTTCCGTTGACCGCGTCATGAAAAACGGGCTCTCGATGTCGTGCGCATACAAACATACCGCGTGGCTTCCCGCGCCCGCCCGCGCCCACTTTTCGCCCGCCTGCTCTATGTGTTCCGTTGTAAAGTCCGCAATGCGCATATGTACCTACCGTCCCCAAACCCAGCCGTGTTCCGCCATCACTCTGCTGACGGTGTCGGCAAAAACTCTTCACCCACGATCTTGAGGACATGCGCGTAGGCGCGCTTACCCCATTCGCGGTTGCCCTCATCGGTCACGAACGCGGGTACGGTCTCATCGCCGCCGCTCAGCGGCAGGATGCTGTGACTGACGCCGAGCGTCCCGCTCCTGTCCCGGCAGCACAGGGTGGGCAGCCCCTTACACTCCTCCAGCGTAACGGAGCCGTCGGGCGCTTTCTTAACCGTCAGGCTGACCAGCAGCCCAAACTGAGTCTTGCTGATAGGAACCTCCAGCGCGGTTTGGTCGGCAAAGAAATTTCCGAGGGAATACATAATTAGGCTGCGCCCGCCGTCCTCCCGCTCGCGCCATTCAATCGGCTGGACGCAATGGGAATGCCCCCCGTAAATCACGTCCGCGCCCGCGTCGCAAAGCCCTTCGGCAATTTTACGCTGAACGTCATTCGGTGCGTCCAAATACTCCGCGCCCCAGTGCAGCGAAACAATCACAAGCTCCGCGCCCGCGCTCCGAAGCGCCGCGATATCCTCCGCCATACGCGGCAGGTCATCGGTGTTCAACACGCTGAAACGGCGCACCGCAAAAGCTCGCCGCTCCTCCGAAACGATGGGATCTAACCCGTTGACCGAGTCCGTATACGCCAGCAACCCGATTTGCACGCCGTTTACGTCCAAGACGGTCGGTATCTGAAACGTCTCCTCGTCGGCGCGCGCGCCGTCGGACGCGAAGCCCGCCCTCTTAAAATTTTGCAGGGTGGCGGTAAGCCCGTCAAAGCCTTTGTCGAAGACATGGTTGTTCGCGTTGACGAGATGGTTAAATCCCGCGAACCGCAGCGCCTCCAAAATCTCATACGGGGCGTTGAAGCGCGGGTAAGTGGAGATTTCCTTGTTGCCCCCGAACACGTCCACGGGCGATTCCATGTTGCAGATCGCGAGGTCGCCGTCGATAAAGGGCTGAACCGCCTCAAAAAACGGCTTGAAGTCATACGTCGCGTCGCCGGTTTTCGCCCCTCGGATCGGGGATGTGTGCAGGATGATGTCCCCAGCGAACTGTATCTTCGCGAACACCGGCTCCGGGGACGGTTCGGGGGACGGAACCGCAGCCGCCTGCCGGGACGGCGGGGATGCC
>DBDP01000114.1:0-10541 GCA_002293625.1 Clostridiales bacterium UBA929
CCAAACTTCCCTCCGGCCTTGCGCTTCTATTTTGCGGGCGCTTCCGCTGATAACAATATGACAATAGCCGCGTAAGCGTGTTTTATTCCTTTGTCAGCTGCGCGAGATCCTCGTTGAGCAGCCTTGTGCCGCTGGCGAAGAACTGCACCATGATTTTGCCGCGATCGGCCGTGAGCACCTTCCCCGATCCGAAGAGGGGGTGGCGGACGAGATCGCCGGGCCTGAATTTGGACGCGCGCGCGGGGCGGGCCTTCGGCTTCGGCTTCACCCAGTCCTCGTCGGCGAAGACGGGGTCCGCGTCGATGTCCGCGAAATCCTCTTCGACAAAGGGATCCTCGTCAAGATCCTCCCACGCTTTTTTGCCGCCGCCGTATTTTGAACCGCCGTAGCCGGAGCCGAACTGCGTGGACAGGCTGTCGCCGTAGTCCTCTTCCGCGACGGCGGATTCCGGGAGTTCTTCGAGAAAGCGGCTGGGCTTGGTGAAGTCGGTGCTGCCGTGGATGAAGCGGGTTGTCGCGTGCGTTATCCACGCGCGCTTCCGCGCGCGCGTGATGCCGACGTAGAAGAGGCGGCGCTCCTCCTCGACCGTGTCGGCCTCGACGGAGTTTTTGTGGGGGAAAAGCTCCTCCTCCAGCCCGGGCAGGAAGACGAAGGGGAACTCCAGCCCTTTCGCGGCGTGAACCGTCATCAGCGTGACGGCGTTGTCCTCGTCCTCATATTTATCCAAATCGGTAAACAGCGCCGTTTCGTCAAGGAACCCGCCGAGCGACGGATCTTCGGCGCTCTCTTGATAGCCCGTGATATTGCTCTTCAGCTCCATGACGTTCTCGAGGCGTCCCCGGTTCTCGTCGTCGTCTTTTTCGCGCAGCATACGGACGTAGCCGGAGCGGTCAAGCACGGCGTCGTACAGTTCCGGCAAAGGAATCAGTTCCGAGAGCTTTCCGAGTGCCCGTATCTCCCGCGTAAACGCCGTGAGGGTTTTACACAGCCTTGCCAGCTCCGGGTAGGTTTCGGACTGCTCGGCGACGCCGAAACAGCTCACGCCGTCCCGCGCCGCGAGCGCGCGCAATACCGCGATGCCCTTGCTCCCGATGCCGCGCGCCGGGGTATTGATAATACGCGTCAGGCGCAGATCGTCGTTTGGGTTGTGAATGACTTGCAGATAGGCCATCATGTCTTTGATTTCGGCGCGGTCGTAGAAGCGCATCCCGCCGACGACTTTATACGGAATGCCGGACATGCGGAGCTGACTCTCCACCCGGCTGGACTGCGCGTTCATGCGGTACAGAACGCAGAAATCGCGGAAGGACGCGCCCTGCGCCGCCTCGGTCAGAACCGTTTCCGAAATAAAACGCGCTTCGTCGTTTTCGCTGCGGGTGACGATCAGCTTCACCGGCTCGCCCTGACCGTTGCCCGTCCAGAGGGTTTTGCCCTTGCGCCCGGTGTTCTTCGCGATAACGCGGTTGGCGGCTTCCAAAATCGCCCCGGTCGAGCGGTAATTTTGCTCCAAACGCACCACTTTGGCCTCGGGGTAGTGCTTCTCAAACGAGAGGATGTTTTCAATCGTCGCGCCCCGGAAGCCATAGATACTCTGGTCATCGTCGCCGACGACGCAGAGGTTGCGGTGTGCCGCCGACAGCATCGAGATAAGGCTGTATTGCAGACGGTTGGTATCCTGGTACTCGTCAATTAATATATAGGAGAAGCGGCGCTGATAATAGGCGAGTACGTCCTTCTCCTGCCGGAAAAGGCGCACGGTCAGCGCGAGAATATCGTCAAAGTCAAGGGCGTTCGCGTCGAACAGCCTCTTTTGATACAGCGCGTAACACTCGGAGACGATGCGGGTGAAGTAGTCGTCCGATTTTGCCAAGTCCTTCGGTTCCTGCTCGGCGTCTTTGGCTTTGCCGATCAGCGAGAGGACTGCCTGCGGGTTGACGCGCTTTTCGTCGTGGTTCAGCGTCTTCAGCACGTCTTTCATCACCCGTTTCTGGTCGTCGGTGTCATAGACGGTGAAGCTGCGGTTGTAGCCCAACGCGCCGATTTCGCGCCGCAGGATGCGCACGCACGCGGCGTGGAAGGTCATCGCCCAAACCTCGCCGCCCTCCTCGCCCAAAACGCGAATCAGGCGCTCTTTAATTTCTTTTGCCGCTTTGTTGGTAAAGGTTATGGCGAGAACCGCCCACGGCGGTGTTCCCTCACGGATGATCCGGGCGCAGCGTTCGGTCAGCACCGCCGTCTTTCCGCTGCCCGCTCCCGCCAATACCAGCAGCGGACCTTCGGTGCATTGCACCGCCTCCCGCTGCCGCTCGTTGAGATGTGAAATGTCCGACATACCGCGCTCCTTATAGCAAACTAAGAATATTTTTATAGATATACAGTCTTGCGGCACTGAGGTGTATGTTTTCGCGCGATTCCAGCAGCTCGGCATATCTCAGTAAGGTTTCGCTCTCCTCAAGCGTCAGCGGTGAGGTGCCGTAGCAGGTCTTGCCATAGGCGTCAGCCGCGAGACGCGATACGTTTTGCTTGTTCGGCCAAGCGGCGTCGGTACGGTCGGCGAATTCCCATATGGTCTCGTGCGGCTTCGGATAGACGTGGGCGTGACCCGCGAGCCACAGGATGTGCTTGTATACACGGTTCGCCTGCTTCTGCGTGTACGGCAGAGAACGCATCATGTGTACAAAACGCTGCCGCCGCAAGCGTAACAGCCTCCAGCACAGAATCGGCGGAACCGGAGAGAGCAGGATGAGTGTCAGCGGCACCCACGGGAAGGGCGTTACTGCTTCTTCTACAGGCGCGAGCGGAGAGACGGAGGGACGCAGATCCATCGAGGGACTGGGCGGCGGCGGGGAAGATGTTACCGGTTGAGCAATCGGTTCGGGGAACCAAACCGGCTGCTCCGCCCGGTTGTAGCCGGGCGTCGGCTCAAACTGAACCCAGCCTTGCTCCGCACCGAGGTACACTTCGCACCATGCGTGCGCGACCTCGTCGGTATACAGATAACGCCCATCTTCGTCTTGTTTATCCGTAGGCGCGAAGCCTTCTACGTAACGCGCCGGAAGTCCGGCGGCGCGGCAGAGGACGGTCATTGCCGAGGCGAAGTATACGCAATGCCCCTCTCCTTGCTCGTGAAGGAAGAAATCCACAAAATCTTCCCCGGCGGGCGTCGCGGGCATATCAGGGTTGTAGGTGTATGTTTTCATCAGATACTGCTCGATTGCGAGTGCGTTGTAGTAGTCCTCTTCATATACGGCGAACCGTCTCGCGAGCGACCTAACCCGCTGCGGAAGCATCGTCGGGAGCTGGGTATAATCGTCCAAATTTTCGTCGGGGAGGGACGCGTTGCGCCCGGACGTTGCGTCGGACGTAACGGCGGTATATTGGTAGTACGGCGCGGGGGACTCCCGCAGGGTATAAACATCTCCGGCATTCCAGTTAAACGCGCCGCTCACCTCCGCCGCGACCAAGTTTACGGGCATGTAGAGACGCTTACCGCGATAATGCTCCTGCTGGATCGTGTATCCGTTCAGCTCTCGAAGCTGCCCCCAATAGGGTTCTTCGAGAGAGGATGTGGATAAAAGGTTATCCGTTACGGCGGGAATAGAAATCGTACCTCCCGGCTGCCAGCGACGCCCGTCATAGATCAAGCCGATACCGCCGCGCAAATAGGGGGCGTCAAGCGGCGCGCCCAGCGTATGACGCCAAGTGCGTTCGAATGTTCCATTGACTTCTGTGCGGAGAACATCGCGTACTGAAGAAGCAGGTCCGTCGGCTCCGCCGATAATTCCGCGAATAGACGACCCATACTCTAAGGCGGGGGGGTGTATACCCGATAACGTGAAGTTAACAGACGCGCCGAGCCGGAGCGACAGCATCACTTCGCCGGAGGGAAGGAACGCGCCGCCCAGTTCCGAACCGATGTCGGTCGCGTCGGTGGCGTTACCCATTCCGCTGCCGAATACACCGACGCTTTCGCCCCAGTCTCCGACCCATGCCTGACCCATGTCGCGGAGACGGCGCAGCGGATCCGCCCCGCTTTCGACGAACGCGCCTGCCGCCCAAACGATCAACAGGCTGAACGGCAGCACCATCAGCATCCGCGTTCCGGCGTGTGCCGGTTTCTTTTCTTCGTTCGCCACTTTTTGCCGGGGTTCGGGAATAAGGGTCATTTGCAGCAATACGCAGAGCATGAACGGCCAAAACAGCCCAATTGGGTACGCGTACCCGGCTTTCTCCAGCCCGTAAAAAAGAATGCCGCCCGCAAAGAGCAATATTGGTGCCGGAGAGTGACACCGAATGAGGATAAAAACCGGCAGGGTGGCGGCAAGCGCAATCATAAAGACCGTCAGGCGCTCAAACGTTGGATGCGGGACACAGTTCCACATCCACGCGGAGTATTCGGTAACCACTTTTTCGCACCATGTATAAAAGCCGGTGGGGTACAAAACTGCGAGGAAAACCAGCAGAAACGGGAACGCGATTAAGAATTGTTTACGAAAACGCGCAATCACCGTCAGCGCGAGCGCGATGATGATTACCGACAACAGCATATCAATCACGGGCAGCGCTATCACGAACATATACGACGCGGTGCGCGCCAAAGTAAAGCTCGTTATAATAATCAGAGCCAGCGGCCATACGGCAGTCTTCTTCATGACGGCAGCACCGTGACGCGCATCGTCCGCGCTTCGTTGCCGTAAGGTTGTTTTTGATCGTCGAAGCCGCGTATCACGGCAATCTCCACGGGGATATCCTGCGGCAACTCGGCGAGCGATTCGGGCATGTCCACACTGAACAGATAGAGCATATGCGCCCCGTGCGCCTCGGACAGCAGTTCCGGCAGAGATAATTGGGAGTTGAACTCGACCGCCGCCATATCGCGTTGCAGCCTGTCAAAAAGCCGCAGATCGCGCCCGGTAAAGCGGCGCGTTTCCCGTTCCTGCGCGTATACAAAGGTGGTCTCGATCTGCCGCTCAAAGGCGTAACGCAGAACGGACAGGCAATGCTCAATCAGTGTGTCTTCATAGTCCTCCGGCGCTTCCGCCTCAAAGGGACGGAGGTTTAACACCACCACCAGGCGGCGATTTTCCTCGCTCTCGTATTGCCGCACCATCAGTTCGCGCTGGCGGGCGGTCAGTTTCCAGTGGATGCGGCGGGGGGAGTCGCCGTAACGGTAAGCGCGGGAGTCCACCGCCGGTTCGTCGCTGCTCTGCGCGAAAAGACCGTTCCCTCCCTGCGGGTCGAGCCGCTCCTTCCACTCTTCCAAAATGGGTATGGGTTTCGGCAGTACCGTGAGCGTCAACGCGGCGGGCTTATAACGGCTGCTGACAGAGTTGGTTGTGAGACAGAAGGGGTCGGTAATCCGAAATTCCGACAGCGTCAGGGTATAGAGTCCCCTGTGCGGCGGAGTAAACGCAGCGTCCCATGAAAATGATTGGAATGGACCGAGCGGCACTTCAAACGCCTCCGGCTTGCCGGGCAGTTCATGAGAGGAAGCGACCGCGAAGCGTGTCCAAGCGGCCGGAATCAACCCTTTGTTATTCACGGCGAGGGTATAGTGTACTTCGGTGCCGCGCGGGCAGACGTCGCGGTCAAGCGTATGGCTCGCCGTTAGCTGGCGGCCGGGAATCCACGAGAGTAAAAACGCGGCGGGAAGCACGAGAAGGAGTGCGGAAACCGCTCCGTAGGGAATTTTGCCGCCTAAAAAGAGCGCGAGCACAAACGTGCTCACACACATGAGGATATAAAACAGACGGGCGGCCGAACGTCTCCGTTTCATACGCCCTGTTTTCCAAGCGGAACGGGAACGCTGCCAAGAATCCCGTCTAACACGTCGGCGGCGGTTACGCGGCGCAGCTTCGCCTCCGGTCTTAGCACGAGACGGTGCGCCAGCACAGGCTCGGTCAGCGGTTTGATGTCGTCCGGCGTAACATAGTCACGCCCCATATAAAGCGCACGCGCCTGTGCCGTGTGGAAGAGCGCGAGGCTCCCGCGCGGTGACACGCCAAGCGTCACCTCCGGATGGTTTCTTGTTCCGGCAATGATTTTAACGATGTAGTCATAGAGACTGTCGTCCACATGTACTTTGCGCACGGCGAGCTGCAGCGCGGTAATCTCCTCCGCCCGCGCCACCGGCTGGATCTCCGGGTCTTCTTCCTTAAAGCGGCGCAGGATGTTGCGCTCTTCCGCCGCGTCCGGGTACCCGATCGAGATGCGCATCAGGAAACGGTCCATCTGCGCTTCGGGCAGGGGATAGGTACCGACGAAGTCGGCGGGGTTTTGGGTCGCGATGACCATGAAGGGTTTTGCCATTTTGTATGTATTACCGTCTACGGTGACTTGGTTTTCCTCCATCGCCTCCAAAAGGCTTGCCTGCGTTTTCGGCGACGCGCGGTTAATCTCGTCCGCTAAAATGAGTGAAGAGAAGATTAAGCCCTGACGGTATTCAAAATCGCCTGTTTTTTGGTTGTACAGAGAGAAGCCGGTGATATCCGAAGGCATGATGTCCGGCGTGAACTGGATACGCCGGAAGGAGCAGCGTACGCTGCGAGACAACGCCGAAGCCAGCGACGTCTTGCCGACGCCGGGGACGTCCTCAACCAAGATGTGACCGCCGCAGAGCATCGCGAGCAACGCAAGCTCCACCGCTTCCCGCTTCCCGACGATCACGCGCCCCACATTCTCGACAATCCTTTGTAAAAACTCCCGAATCTCCGCCAATTCCTGCGACATATGATGCCCCCTATTCTGCTCTTCTTATTGTACAGCTATAGGGACGTGTTGTCAAATGGAAAAATTGGTGGTATACTGGGTTCGAAAGTAATACATATGGAGGGATCGCCGATGCGCGTATTGCTGCTCTGCGACGATTACTGGCACCCCGGACAAGTGCCGATTGACGGCGTCGCGCCGCTGAAAAACCAAGGCTTTTCGTTCGATATCATCTCCGACGCGAAGGATTTTTCCCCCGACATGCTGAAAGATTACCCCGCCGTGCTGCTGAGTAAGTGCGACGAAGTATCCGCAACCGACAAAACGCCGTGGAAAACCGAAGCTGTGCAGAAGGCGTTCACCGCGTATGTGGAGAACGGCGGCGGTCTGCTCGCCGTACACACCGCACTGGTGGCGGGCGAACACACCGAAACGCTGGACGCGCTGATCGGCAACCGCTTCACCTATCACCCGCACGACTGTCCCGTGACGGTGCAGCCGCTCAAACAGCACCCGGTGACGGACGGCGTGGGGATGTTCTGCGAGGTGGACGAGCATTACCGGCTGGAGATGATCGCGCCGGACGCGGATATCGTCATGGCGTCCTATTCCCCGCCGCAGGGCGAACCGGAGAAATACGCAGAAGACCCGTATCACAACACCCCGGCGTGGATCTGCCCGGCGGCATATGTGCGAACACAAGGAAAAGGGCGCGTCTGCGTCTTAACCCCCGGACACCATCTGGCGGTATGGCACAACCCGCAGTACCAGCGTGTGCTGGTGAACGCGCTTCGGTGGATTTCCGGAGAATAAAATACGTTTTTGATGCGTTTTTAGCGCTTTTTCGCTAGAACCCCTGCCGCCTCCCCCGCGTATGCTGAAGGGTAGGAGGTGGTCTTATGGATCGCGCGGAAATCATCCGTTCTTTGGAGTATTCAACGGCGGCTTACCGCGACATTCAGCCCTATACGCCGCATACGCTGACCGTTATGGTGGATAACCCGCGCACGGGTGTGCAGTATTTTTTCCGCAGAGACGGCGAAACTCTTTGGATCACCTTCCGCGGCTCCGATTCCCACCTAGACTGGAAGCATAACCTGACATTCTGGCGGAAATGCATCCCGTATGACAACACGGACCCGGAAATCCGCGTACATACCGGTTTCCTTGAGGACTATAAAGCATGCGGCGTACGTGACGTGATTTTGAAAGAGATTACCGAAGATATCCGCTTCGTGAAGATTACCGGGCATTCGCTGGGCGCGGCGCTCTCGGTGCTGTGCGCCGTTGACGTGCAGTACAACCGCCCCGAAACGGATATAGAAGTCATCCTGTTCGGCTGCCCGCGTGTGGGTAACAAAGCGTTCGTGAAGTCATACAACAAGCGCGTGGACAAAACGGTACGGGTTGAGAACGGTAACGACGTCGTAACCAAAGTGCCGCCCGCCATATTCGGGTTCCGCCATGTCGGCGCGAAGATGCATATTGGCATGCCGCGCCTGCCTGTCTTTTTCCGCGCGCTCGACCATTACCCGCACCGCTACTATTCGAATTTGCTGAAGGGGTTTTACATGTAGCGGGGATTGCAACGGACGCGAATATCCCGTAGGGGACGATGGCAATCGTCCCGCCGTAATTCCTTATGTTTTTACGGCGCGCCGAAGTCGTCGCGCCCTACAACGCGGACGACCGAGGGCGGTCGTCCCTACAAAGACGGGGAACGACGGACGCGCAATGCGCGCCCCTACCACGCGGGAATTTACGATACATATAAAAACCCGCCCAAATAACCGACAAACGAAAAAAACTCTTGCATTTTTTCTATTTTGTGTTATAATACCCAAGTAGTGAATTGGTCGGGTGGAGAGTGGGGTTGCCCCGCTCTTTATTTATAGAGGTACTCAAGGAGGAAATGCCGGGACATGAACGCCGAGTTTTTTGACGCAATCACGCAGATTGAGCGGGAGAAGGGTATCCCCCGCGCTTATATGCACGAAAAGATTGTACAAGCCCTCACCACCGCGTACCGCAGGGACAACGCGGGTGTTTCGGAGAACATTTTCGTAGATCTGGACGAAGAACGCAAGACCGTCCGCATGTACCTGCAAAAGGTCGTTGTGGAGGAGGTCGAGAACCCGACCTTCGAACTGACGGTGGAGGCTGCCCGCGAGTATGTCCCCGGCGCGGACGTCGGCGATACCGTCAATATTGAGGTGCCGACGCACGATTTCGGCCGCATTGCGGCGCAGACCGCGAAGCAGGTTATCATTCAAGGCATACGCGAGGCCGAACGCGGAATGATATATGAGGAATATTCCTCGCGCGAGCATGAAGTGCTGACGGCGCAGGTCGTGCGCCCGGATCCGCGTTCCGGCGGTGTGATGGTGGAGATTACCAGCAAAGGGGAAACGACCGAAGCGTCCCTGCCGCCCGGTGAACAGATGCGCGACGAGCTTCTGAGCATCGGCGACCGCGTCAAGGTCTATGTCATAGAGGTGCGCCGCACCAACCGAGGTCCCCAGCTGCTGCTTTCCCGCACCCATCCGGGGCTGGTGAAGCGCCTGTTTGAGCTGGAGGTGCCGGAGATACAGGACGGCACCGTGGAGATACGTTCGATCGCGCGGGAAGCCGGTCAGCGCACAAAAATGGCCGTATCGTCGATCAACCCGGAAGTGGATCCCATCGGCGCGTGCATCGGTGTGCGCCGCGCGCGCATCAACGCGGTGACGAACGAACTGGGCGGCGAGAAGATTGACGTCGTGCGCTTCTCGGACGAACAGGATGAGTTTATCGCTCAAGCGTTGGCTCCGGCGACCGTCCTGCGGGTTGACTTGATCGACTCCAAGACCTGCCGCGTCGTTGTGCCGGACGATCAGCTCTCGCTTGCCATCGGTAAAGAAGGGCAAAACGCCCGTCTCGCCGCGAAGCTGACCGGGATCAAGATCGACATCAAGCCGGAATCGAGAGCGACCGAACCGCCGCAATGAAAAAAGAGCCGGTTCGGCAATGCGTCGGCTGCCGCGAGCATCTGCCCAAGCGCGAACTGCTGCGCGTGGCGCGCTCCCCCGAGGGAACCGTCGCGCTTGACCCCACAGGAAAGGCGCAAGGGCGCGGTGTTTACCTTTGCCGAAAGAGTACCTGCTTCAAGCGGATTAAGAAAAGCCGGGCGCTCGAACGCGCTTTGAACACCGCCGTTCCCGAAGAGGTTTTTGCCGCGCTGGAGAGGGAAATGCATGAATCCTAAACCATTGCGTCTGCTGGGGCTGGCGTATAAAGCGGGGAAGGTCGTTTGGGGCTTGGATGCGGTCAGAACCGCGAAGAATAAAGCTTGCTTGGTCGTACTCGCGAATGACGCGGGAGCCGCCGTGAAGCGTGAGGTACAGAGGTTGTTTGAAGATACCGCTATCCCCGTCGAAACGGTTCCGTATGATAAGCAAACGCTCGGAAACGCGCTCGGAAAATCGCTCTGCGCCGTGCTTGCCGTGACCGACGCAGGTTTTGCAAAAAATATGTGTTAAAAATGCGTGTTCGCCCGTAAAGCGAACGAGCAAAGCGCAAAGTTGGAGGGTACCGCGTGAGTACAGAATACCGCATTCATGCTCTGGCGAAGGATTTTGGGTTGCAGTCGAAGGCAATTATCGACATTATGACCCAATACGTTGCGACGCCTAAAAACCATATGCAAATATTGACGGAGGATGAACTCAACCTCATCTTTGCCGTTCTGACCGAACGCAACGAGATCGAGTCGATCGAGAGCGTGTTTGCCGACGTCTACCATGAACCGACGCCTCCCCCGCCGCCGCCGGAACCCGAACCGGCACCTTCTGAAA
>DBDP01000114.1:10704-11051 GCA_002293625.1 Clostridiales bacterium UBA929
ATCAAACGCGCGCCTGATAAGAAGCCAAGCGGTTTTGTGAGTCAAAAACGGCTTCAGGAAGAGGCGGAACGCCGCCGCCAGAGAATAGAGCATCTGAAAAAGCAGCAATTGAAGGTTTCCATTCCCGATGAAATCGCCGTCGGAGAATTGGCTGTGCGTTTGAAAAAGACAGGCGCCGAGGTTGTACGTCAACTGATGAAGCTGGGTGTCATGGCATCGCTCAGCCAGAATATCGATTTTGATACCGCGAGCCTTGTTGCGATGGAATTCGGCGCAAAAGTCGTGCGCGAAGTCGTCGTCACAATTGAGGAGCGCCTGATTGACGAGTCGGTCGATTTGGATGAAAA
>DBDP01000036.1 GCA_002293625.1 Clostridiales bacterium UBA929
GGCGCAACGGACGGCGCGGCGCTGACCGTCTCCGCCTTTGAACACGCTCTCGGTCCGTTCGGGGCGGCCGCCGTCGCCGTATGCACGGCTTTGTTCGCGTTCGCCACCATCCCGGGATGGTGCTTTTACGGCGAGCAGTGTTGCCGTTACTTATTTTGCCGCGGCACATCAAGGCGTACCGCGCGGCGATACGCCCCTGTTTTGTATAGGGCGGCGTTTATACTGATGCTGTTGCCGGGGTCGGTTCTGAGGCTGGACGTGGTCTGGCGTTTTGCCGACATCATGAACGGCGCGATGGCAATCCCGAATCTCGCCGCGATCCTTTGGATGAGTCCGCAGGTTTTTCTGGGCTTGCGGGGGTATGTAAAGTTGGATTCTGATTGTTAATCTCTTTGTAATGTGGTATAATGACCGTGTGGCTTCTTTACGAAGGGGCATGTTGAAATTTGAATAGAAAGGCATGATGAAAATGTATCAAGCGTATGCAGGTAAGGTTCTCAATGGCAAACCCGCGATTTTAGAAGAAGTCACACTTCCTGAAGATACCAAATTGGTGATTATGGTTCTTGACGAACTACCGTCAAAGAAAACAAAATCACAACGCCAGCTAGAAGCATTCAATAAATTTATTGCCAGTAATAACGCCATAACCGACGAGCCGTTAACCAACGATTTTTTTGATGTGCTCGAAAACAATCGCGCCAATCTCAGCCGAGAGGTAGATTTTTCATGACATACGTTATGGATTCAAATATAATCTCATATGCGCTTAAAGGTAATTTTGAACATATTGACGGGTTAAAACTCGTGAATTGGGTGGGCTAGTCAGCACTGCGCGCGCGGATCTCCGCCCACAGATCCCAGCCGCAGAGCGCCGTACCCAGCATGTTGCTTATCAGGTACGCCAAAACGAAGCCGCCGAGCCGCAGTTCGGGGCGGGATACCCCCCAATAGGTCAGCACAAGCTGCACGATCCCGGCGAATATGTAGTTGGCGGCGGTATTCTTCTGTTTCCCCAGCCCGTTGAGGAAGGCGCCCAGAAGCGATTCAAAGCCGACAAAGACGGTGGCGATTGCGAGAGGGATCATAAACTGTCCCGCGTTGGGGTTGCGGAACAGCACGCGCGCGATCGGTGCGCCGTAAGGAATCAGAACGGCGGTGCAGACGGCGATCGCCGCCCCCGCCGTTAGAATCCCAGCCCGCAGACGCCGCCGTATGGCGGCGGTATCTTTTACGGCGGCGCTTTCGGCGAGGCNNGCATCACAAGCCCCACCGAGCCGGTAAACGCCAGCGGCAGCGAGAGCAGCGGCATTGTCATGCCGAACGCCACGCCGAACGCCGACAGTGCTTCGGACTGATCCACCCCCGAAACGATTAAACGTCCGGGGATGATGATGGAATTGACCGAACCGATCAGGTTTGTCAGAAGATTCGCCGCCGCGACCGGCACGGCGATTCTGCGGATCGCGCCCCGGATATCCGCCTCCGGCTCGCCTGCGTCACCGATTCGTTTGCGGTCGCGCCGGTACAGGAAGCTCAGCAGGCAGGCGGACACGACTTCGCTCACGATCATGCCCAGCACGATCATCCCTACCTGCGTCTCCTCATACAGAGGCTGCAGGAAGAAGAGAAGCCCCAAGATCGCCGCCGTGCGTATTGTCTGCTCCAAAACTTCGGATATAGCGGGGGGGATAACGTTTTTACGCCCGTAAAAATAGTTCTTATGTACGTTCTCCCAGCCGGTCAACAGAATGCAGGGCAGCAGCAGTATCAGACCCAAACGGCAGCGGGCGTCCCCCAGCAGCGCGACCGATATGCCGTCGGACAGCGGGACGATGAAGGCCGCCGCGCACAAGACCATCACAAGGTACGCCACCCTCGCCGTGTTGACTGCCTGACGGATGGCGCGCGTACGCCCCAGCGCCGCGTATGACGCGGTAAGGCGCGATACCGCCACCGTAAAGCCCGATACGCACAGGCTCATGATGATCGAGTACGCGGGCATGACAAGCTGGTACAGCCCGATGGCTTCCGCGCCGATTAAGCGCGCGAGCCACACGCGGTACATAAAGCCCAGTATCTGCGAGAACAGGCTGACGCCCGTCAGCAGCAGCGCGCCGTGCAGCGCGGCATTTTTTCCCCTCAAAGTGGTCAACCCCCCAGTGATAATGTTATTCCGCGCGCCGCTAAAATAATCCTTTACAATCATATTCCAACGTGTTATAATTTTTAGTGCGTGTTTTGAGCGCAAAATCAGCCCCGGCGCTTTGTTTCGAGGAGGATGATCTCCGGTGTAACCGGGATCGGAAGCTTCACCGCCGTCGTATACGGATCGGCCTCATACGCCGCGCCGCGGGTTAAAAGAGCGCTTGAATAACTCTATGTTCGCCGAAGGCGAACGAGCGAAGCGCTCGCGAGCAGGCGCCTTTGGCGCGGTGTCGCGAGCCGGAGCGGGAGTTTTTCAAGGTGCCAAAAAAGAGAAAGGTGAAAAAATCATGCTGCTCAAAGATCAAAAAACCAGCGTCATCGAACAAAACCGTATCCACGAGACCGACACGGGGTCGCCCGAGGTTCAGGTCGCCATCCTCACCGAGCGTATCAACCAACTGACGGAACACCTGAAGATTCACAAAAAGGACAAGCACTCCCAGCGGGGCTTAATCAAGATGGTCGGCTCCCGCCGCAGCTTGCTCAAATACCTGCAAAAGAAAGACATTGAACGGTACAGGGCTTTGATCGCGAAGCTCGGTTTACGTAAGTAAAGAGTTCTGTAAATCCCGTTAAAGATGTGTGTCGTCCCCGCGTTGGACGGGGAGACAGGAAAGGAATCATTCAATGACAAAACGAGAATTTCCGGCCTTTAAGACCTACGAAACCATGATGGCCGGCCGCCCCCTGCGCGTGGAGGTTGGCATGATGGCCGAATTGGCCGGAGGCGCGTGCATGATCCGCTACGGAGACACCTCGGTGCTGGTAACGGCCACAGCGGCGGCGCAGCCGCGCAACGGAATCGACTATTTCCCCCTCTCGGTGGACTTTGAGGAACGCCTTTATTCGGTCGGGCGCATCCCCGGCTCCTTCCTTCGCAGGGAAGGCCGCCCCAGCGA
>DBDP01000170.1 GCA_002293625.1 Clostridiales bacterium UBA929
GGGGCGCGCATTGCGCGTCCGCGGACGGGAGGACGCCGGGGGATGTCGAACGGGGCGTCCATACGGGGACGGGTATTCGGGGCGTCGAGGACGCCGCTCCATACGGGACGAGGGATACGGCGGGNNGGCGATTACGAATCGCCCCTACCTAATTCTTAATATCCAAAAACAGCTGCCTGTTGAACAGCGGCTGGCTGCTTTCGATCTGCTCCGCGATGCTTTCGCAGCACAGTTTTACCTCGGGGTTCGCCCCGCCGTCTTTGTTCCGCTCCTTGAACACATGCGCCCACTCGGTCAGGTTCACCTTAAAGATAAAATTGCTCGGAATCGAGAGCATATACAGCCCCCTTTTCACGTCCGGGTCGTCCGCGACGTCTTCCCTAATATATCCGTTCACGGCTTTTTTATAGATATCCCCGCCCGCCGTTATGGTTTCCGGCACGGATAATCCCAGCTCGGCGAGCGCCAGATCGGTCGGTAGGATCTTTGACGCGTACCAGTCGGACAGCTCGTAGCCGAAGCTCGCGAGCCGTGTGCTGCCGCGTATGATGCGGTTGTTGAACCGCGCCGCGTGCGCGTCCCAGTCGTCCTGCCCCGCCCTATGCAGCCCTTCCACGGTCACGGAAAAATCAATGAAGCGCAGCATGGTGGTGTGTACCTTCCCCCACTTGACGAGCTTGCCTACCCAGCCGTTGTATAGGGCGAGGTCTTCGGGGGCTGCGTCTTCGGAAATCCCGCCTTTCCTGTCCAGCACGCGGAAGCACACCTCGCGCACGTTTTCCTCAAACGCCCTCGACCAGTTGCGCTTGCTCATATACATTGACGTGACTGCGTCGGCGACCCCTGTGATTTCGTTTAGATATGTTTGCACCCGAATCCTCCTCTTACTGACCCATTTGCCGCAGCAGGTCGCTGACCCACATTTCGGCGTTCAGGTAGGCGATATACAGCGTATCGGCAAGATTGGAGCCGGTTAGGTAGAGGTTCAGCTGATCCATATTGCCGTTGATGTACGCCTCCGCGATACCGTACAGCGCGCCGATCTCGCCCTTGTATTGCAGCGCGTCGCGCACCTGCGGCGGTGCGTTCAGCTCGTCCAGCGCCGCTTCCTGCGAAATGCCCAGCATTACGCCGGTCACCGAAGCGAGACCCGCGAAAAACGCGAGCCATTTTCCGCGTTGCATCTGCCCCGCGAGGTTTTCCATGAATTTTGCGCGGAGCAGCGCCACACGGGCGATCTCCGGCGTTTTTTTGTCGGTCGCCGCGTGGGTGAGATGGGAGATCGCCCAGCGCTTGAGGTTCGCCGTCCCCACCCGCACGATGGCGTCGTATACGTTGTTGATCTGCGCCCGCCCGCCGAACGCGGCGGTATTGGACAGCTTGAGGATATTGAGCGTCAGCGCCACGTCGCGCTCGATGATCGCCGACATTTTACGCAGGTCTTGGTCCGTTTCCGTCTCTTTCCACGACCCGACCTCCGCAAGCAGCGCGAGCTGGTTTGCCCTGACCGGGTTCAGCCTTTCCGCGGGAGCATTGTCTGACAGCACCGTTTTGGTGTAAAAGTCCCCGATGAAATAGTCAAACCCCTCGTCCCGCAGGGCGTGAAACTCATCCAAAGAATTCACCGACAGCGCGATGGTGCGCACGTTCTCGCCGCTGTAGACCCGCAACAGGGCAATAAGCTGCTGGAATTGGCTGTACAGGCGGTCGACCGCGACCGCGCCGCAATATTCCAGCAGTTCCTTCACGCCGATTTCCACCTTGAGGTTGAACCCGATGATCTCCTTATGCGCTTCGCGGAGCGCGCGCAGACGCTCCCGCGCGCCGTCCTGCCGCACAACGACGCCGGAATACTCAGCCGGAATGGAGTTTTCCACAAACGCCCACATCTTTCGCGGGATGGCGCGCTCTATACGGTGCAGCAGTTCCAGCTCCTCGTTTTCGCTGAAGCCGGAGAGTTGCGGGATGTAGGCCTCGACCTCGCGGTCGCGCCGGAACATCGGAACGATACGGAGAATTTTCATGGTTCAAGACACCTTTCGTTACCATAAGTCGGGGGTCGCGGAAGGCTTAACAAATAGTTGTACACATTATCCACAG
Organism: Clostridiales bacterium UBA929; assembly: GCA_002293625.1. Taxonomy (GTDB): domain Bacteria; phylum Bacillota; class Clostridia; order Oscillospirales; family UBA929; genus UBA929. The sequence continues at coordinate 2,101 of DBDP01000170.1, forward strand.
AGTTATCCACAACGCGGAACGGTTACAGCAGCGCAGGTTGCCGGATTATCGGGAAGAGCTTCCAGTCGCGCAAACGCTCCCCTATCGAATATGCGTCCGTATTTTATTTGGAACATAACACTTTATTGTCCGGCGGGAAGGTGGCGAACGCGTTCTGCGAAAGGGACGCGAACGCGCCGTTTTGCGCTTCGTAATACGCCTGGCTGCCGATCATTGCCGCGTTGTCGCCGCAGAGGCTTACGGGCGGGATATGGATACTCTCCCCGAGGCGCTCGCGCAGCGCGGCGCAGAGCGCACGGTTAGCTGCGACCCCTCCGGCCAGCACCACGGTGTCATAGCGGAGCGCGTCCGCCGCGCCGCAGATCCGGTCTGTTAGAACCTCCACAACGGCGCGTTGAAAACTCGCCGCCACTGAGGGGATGTAAATTTCCTCCGTCCAGTCGTCCCCGTAAAGCTGCTTCGCGTTGTGGATGAGGTTGATTAAAGCCGTCTTGACGCCGGAGAAGCTCATGTCAAACGGCGCGTCTCTCACAACCGCCCTCGGGAACGGGTAGCGGGTGTCGTCGCCCGTCTCGGCGAGACGGCCGAGCGCCGCTCCGCCCGGATATCCAAGCCCCAGCATACGCGCGGCTTTGTCAAACGCCTCTCCCGCCGCGTCGTCCCTCGTACCTCCGACGACGCTCATGACGGTGTAATCCCGCACCTCAATCAATAGCGTGTGTCCGCCCGACACCACCGCCGCGAGAAACGGAGGCTTCAGCTCCGGCTCGGAGAGNNATATGATGCACCGGGATCAGCGGCAGACGCGCCGCCATCGCGTAGCCTTTCGCGAAATTCAGCCCCACCAGCAGAGCGCCGATCAGACCCGGCGCGGCGGTCGCCGCCACCGCGTCGATTTTATGACGCGCCGCGATTTTACGCGCCATCGGCGTAATCGCCTCTAGGTGGCTCCGCGACGCGATCTCC
>DBDP01000124.1 GCA_002293625.1 Clostridiales bacterium UBA929
CTCGCGATGTCCAAACTGATAATATCGACCCCCGCCGTTATCGGCGGGGTTCGTTGTTGTTACAGCAGCGCAAAGTGCGGACTGGCGTAAAGGTCTTTTGCGTTACACAGACAAAATGGGTGTCCGGCTGGGTCAAACATAACCGTCCAATGCTCGGAAAACTGTTCGTTTGAGATTCTCGCCCCGCAGCCGACGGCGTACTCCACTGCTTTATCCACATCGTTGACGGCGAAATCGATATGCGTCATCTGCTGCTGCGCGCCGGGTGCCTCCGGCCACACGGGCGGCACATAATCAGGGTTCCTCTGGAATGTTATGCCGGGGTACGCGCCTTGATTTGATCCGGGAGGTGCAATAACTACATACTCTTCGTCCGGGATCGGAACAACTTCCCAGTTGAGCAGCGCCGCATAGAATTTTGCCAGTTCACGCGGGTCTTTACAATCCAGCGTAACCGAATACATCTTAATTTTCAAGTCATTTTCCATCGCGCGTACCTCCAATCACCGCAGTCTATAATCCGAAGAACTCCTGATGGATCGCCTGTACGGCGCGGTCGGAGTCGGCAAGGTCAATCAGCACCGAAACTTTGATCTCACTGGTCGAGATCATTTGAATATTCACGCCGGCGGCGGCTAAAGATTCAAACATCCTCGCCGCGACGCCGGGGTTGTTAATCATGCCCGCGCCTACAATGGAAACTTTGCTAATGGAATCGCTGACTTCAAGCCTGTCATACCCAAGCGACTCGCGGTGCGCTTCCAAAACGGCGCGCGCTTCCGCCAGCCCGTTTTTCGCGATGGTGAAGCTGATATCCTTGGTATCATGCCGCCCGATGGATTGCAGGATGATGTCCACATTGAGTTTATGCTGCGCCAGCAGCGAGAAGATTTTTGCGGCGACGCCGGGTGCGTCCGCCAGTCCGATCAGCGCGATCCGCGCCACATTGTTGTCACGGGCGACCCCCGAAACCTGCGTTTTTTCCATCTTAACGACCTCCTTGACAATGGTGCCGGGGCAATCCCGGAAACTGGACAGCACTTCGAGCTTTACGCGGAACCGTTTCGCCATTTCCACCGAGCGCGATGCCAGCACCTGCGCTCCGAGCGACGCCAGCTCCAGCATCTCGTCAAAACTGATTTCATCGAGTTTATGCGCGCCGGAAACAAGGCGCGGGTCAACGGTAAACACGCCGTCAACATCGGTGTAGATTTGGCATAGGTCTGCCTTCAGAGCTGCCGCGAACGCAACGGCGGTGGTATCGGAACCGCCCCGTCCGATTGTGGTTACGTCGCCGAACTTATTGATACCCTGAAACCCGGCAATGACGACGATACTGTTCTTATCTAGCTCCATCCGCACCCGCTCCGGGTCAATCTTCTTGATTCGCGCGACGGAGTGGTTGGAATCGGTCTGCATTCCAGCCTGCCAGCCGGTTAGCGATATAACCGGGAAACCCATCTTTTCAATAGCGATTGCAAGCAGCGCCGCCGACATTTGCTCGCCGCAAGCTTGCAGCATGTCCAGCTCTCGCCGGGACGCGCCGCTGTTTAAGTCCGCGGCTTTTTCCAAAAGGTCGTCCGTCGTGTCGCCCTGCGCCGATACGATGACGACGACCTGATGACCCTCCGTGTGGCTTTTTGTAATGATTTTCGCGACATTACGCAGTTTGTCATTGTCGGCTACCGAAGAGCCTCCGAATTTTTTTACGATCAGGGACATACGCTCATCCTTTCATGTAATCTACTCCAGCTCGTAAGCGGTATACGGATGGGATACATGATACCCCAGTTTTTCGGCCAAAGCGACTGATCGCTCATCATGCGCGTCCCAACCGGGGTATATATTCCTTGCCAAACACTCCAGTATCAATTTTGCCCCGCACACAGTCGCAAGCCCTTTTCGCCGGTACTCAAGTCTTGTATCTATTTGAATCTCAATGCCTCCGTTGTAAACCGCATAGGGAGAAGCTCCGGCAACCAGTTTGCCTTGATATAGCACACCTACCCCTACCGCCAGCCTCTGATACTCATCATAGTCTTTGAATTGTGAGCATAAGTCCGCAGACCATTCTTCGCTCTTTGCAAGCTCGAACAAATCTCTGTCGAACAGCTTGAGTTCATAACACACGTCAAGTCCGTCTACATACGAAGTGAGTTTATTTACATCAAATGCGTCGGGTTCTGTTTTGATGGCGTATCTCTGAAACTTCTTTGCTCTGCCGCCAAAGGATCGCTCAATCAATTCCTCCCACCCGTCGTCTCTCGGCACCAGCAGTTTGGAGCGCCCAAATGAGGTGAGCAGGGAGGCGTTTGGTTCTCCCGCAAGAAAGCAAATATCCCCAACGTCGATTACCGCGGCTTGTGGATCATCGGCATCATCCACAATCAGGTTTCCCATATATCCCTGCAGGCATGAGTATATCATGGATTTTTCCCAGCCATCGAAAAGCCGGGCAGCCTTTTGATTATATTCTGAACTCATTCCATCTCCGCGAAGCCGCCGTCATCGTCCCCGTCCATACCGAGGAACTCACGGCTGGAGATACCCCGCGCGGCGCGCTGCTCCTCAATTAGTTTGCTCAAGAAACGCCGCACATCGTCGGACTGCTTGATGTTTTTCAGCTCATAGGTCGGCGAGGTCTTGTCGTTGCTGATCAGCGTCACGGTTCCAAGCCCGAAGATTTTTTGTCCCAGCCCTCGCAGCAGGCGAATGTCCAAAATACGGTAAACCATGATCTCGTCGGTGGTCGTTTTGAGGAACCCGCGCCGCACGGTCAGCCGGTCTTTACACACCTCGTAGCGCGTAAAACTGAGCGGCAAGCCGAAAAGCGTTCGCTTGCGATCCTTCCAAAGAACCTCTTCCTTCTCGATGTTCAGCTTTTTACCCATGAGGATTCTCCTTTCTTAGCACCTTACTTCACACCAATACTCGCAGCTTCATCCCGTCGGCGAACGTATAGCCGGAGGCGGTTTCCGGCGGGGCGATGTCTAGCGGGTCGGCGCTCCACGCGCGACCGCATAATGGGTTATTGCTTCTGACGCAGTCGAGAACGTCGGACACGATGGCGCTTGCTGTGGGTCTTGCGCCCGCTCCCCTGCCGTAGAACATTACGTCGCCGGCGACGCTGCCGCGCAGCATCACGGCGTTGAATACGTCCGATACCGAAGCCAGCGGGTGAATTAACGGTACCAAGTGCGGCGCGGCATAAACGCGGGGCAGTTCGCCGTCTCGTATATAAGCGCGTCCTAACAGCTTAATCGCGTAACCCGCTTTCCCCGCTTCGGCTAGGTGCGCGGCGGTAAGGCTGCGGATTCCCTCGACGCTCACATAGGCGGGCGGAACGTGCCGCCCGAACGCGAGGTCGGCTAAAATGCAAATCTTTCTCGCGCAGTCCAGCCCGTCTACGTCAGCCGATGGGTCGGCTTCCGCGTAACCCAGTTTCTGCGCCTCTTTCAAGGCGTCTTCGAAGGAGGTTCCGTTCTGCCCCATATGGGTGAGTATATAGTTGCTCGTCCCGTTCAAAATACCCGTGACGTCGGTTATCGTATTCGCGCCCATGCAATGGCAAAACGGGTGGATGATCGGGATGCCGCCGCCGACACTGGCTTCAAAGAGATAGTGAACGCCGTTTTCTTTGGCTAACGCCAACAGTTCGGCTCCGTGTTCGGCAACAAGCTCTTTGTTGGACGTAACCACGTGCTTCTTTGCCCGCAGTGCGCGCTTTGTGAAGTCATACGCTGCGCCGCGCCCGCCGATGGATTCCACCACGACCGCTATGTCAGGGTCACTCTCAATCAGCGAAAAATCCGATACCACACGCCTGTCATCTATTTCCCGAATGTCCAGAATCGTCTTTACCGCCAAAGAAATGCCGGAGCGTTTCTCCTCCGAAGCGGAGCATTCTTTCACGACTTCGTCCACGCCGCAGCCGACAATCCCGTAACCCAATATCGCAATCTGTGTCATAATGCCTCCCATAATCCCGCAAGATATGCAGCGCCCATCGCCCGGTCGTACAACCCGTATCCGGCGCGTCCCGTTTCGCCCCAAACCATCCGCCCGTGGTCGGGTCGGACATAGCCGCCGAACCCGCTTTCTTTGAATGCCCGGACAATGGACAGCATGTCGAGAGAACCGCAGTCGGTTGGGTGCGCCGATTCGTAAAAATCTCCGTTTCCGAGGAATTTTAGGTTTCGGATATGGGCGAAGAAAATCTTATCCGCAAACTCCCGGACAATTGCCGGGATGTCGTTATTCGGATCTGCTCCGATCGAGCCTGTGCAAAGGGTCAAGCCGTTGCTCTCGCTGGGGTATAAATCCAAGAAACGCTTGATGTTCTCCCGTGAATTGATCAATCGCGGCAGACCGAACAGCGGCCACGGCGGATCGTCGGGATGGATCGCCATTTTAATCCCCAAACGCTCCGCTTCGGGGATCACGCGCCGAAGGAAATAGGCGGCGTTTTCCCAATACTGTTCCTGCGTTACGTCCTTATACCGTCCGATTGTATTCACTATGTGCTTCAGCCGTTCCGGCTCCCAGCCCGGCAGAGCGATCCCGCCCGACTGCTCGGCGTAACGCGCGGCGAGCTGCTCCGGCGTGGTACTTTGAATAAACTCGCGGGAGAAGAACATCGTGTTGGAGCCGTCGGGCAGATCATAGAACAAATGGCTCCGCGCCCAGTCCAGCACCGGCATGAAGTTGTAGCAAATGACCTTGATGCCGACCTTCGCGAGATTCGTAAGCGTTTCGGTATATTTGTCAATCCAACCGTCGCGCTCCGGCGCGCCCAGTTTAATATCCTCATGAATGTTTACGCTTTCGATAACCTCAACGCGTAAACCGGCGGCGCGTATCTCATCGCGCATCGCCTCGCACTCCGCAAGCGACCAAACCTCCCCGGCGGGGATATGCATCAGGCTCGTCACCACGCCGGCGACGCCGGGTACTTGGGCGATATGTTTTAGCGGTATCGGGTCAAGCCGCCCGAACCAGCGCATTGTCATTTGCATCAAATGAAGTTCCTCCGTCAGCTCAGCGAGAGAATTCGCGCGGTGTCGTACATCGTCTCCTGTAGGTCTTTTTCCATTAGTAAAGCTTCATCTATGTCAAAATCCTGCAGTTCGCCGCCGCGAATACCGACAACGCGGTTGCATTTTCCGTCCCGCAGAATCTCCACGGCGTGGCGACCCATACGGGAGGCGGTGACACGATCGCGCGCGTTTGGTTGTCCGCCGCGCTGGATATGCCCTAATATCGTAACGCGGGTGTCAAGCCCAATCTCTTCTGTGATGCGGTCGGCGATTTTTTGCGAACCGCCTTCCTTTTCGGCGACCCCTTCGGCCACGATCACGATAAAATGCCTGTACCCATGGATATGCGCGCGCCGCATTCTTTCGAGTACATCGTGAAACTCATAAGGACGTTCGGGAACCAAAATAACATTGGCACCGACGGCGATGCCGACATAAGCGGCCAAATGCCCGGCGTTCCGACCCATGACTTCAACCAGCGAACAGCGCTCATGCGATTGCATGGTGTCGCGCAGTTTGTCGATGGCACCGATGGCGGTGTTGCAAGCGGTATCGAAGCCGATGGTATAGTTGGTGCAGGCAATATCGTTATCAATCGTCGCGGGGATGCCGACAGTGGCGATATTATGCTTGGAGAGATCCCGCGCGCCGCGGAAAGTGCCGTCGCCGCCGATGCAGATTATGGCGTCAATCCCTAAGTATTTACAGGTTTTGGCGGCTTTACGCACGCCTTCTTCGCTATTAAACTCGGGTGAACGCGCCGTATACAGAATCGTGCCGCCTTTCGCGGTCAACCCGTTAACTGTTTTATGTTCCATTTCAAAGACATCGCGGTTAAGCAGACCGTTATAGCCTCGTCGAACACCCAAAACCTCAATGCCGTTTACAAAGGCCGTGCGCACGACGGCACGGACGGCGGCATTCATGCCGGGTGAGTCCCCGCCGCTGGTAAGCAGACCGATTCGGTTCACTGCCATATGAGAGTACCCTCCTACTAAACGGGCGAACACAGTTCGCCCCTACTGTCTTTCATATCATTCTATCACAAATAAATCATCCCCGCAAGACAACATTTTCCTCCCCCAGCAGAGCGCGGCATTCCGCAAGCAGCGGCGCGGCGTGGGAACACTCGCAACCGAATTTCTTACCTGTGTCGGCGTATACCAGTACGGCGGGGGCGTTACCGGGAAAAAGCTCCAGCATCGCGAGAATCCGTCCGGCCTCCCGCCCGCCGGTTTGCGGCAGTTTTATGTAGAGCTTGGCATTGCTTTCGGTGTCATCGTCGCTTGCTCCCAGCGAGCTTCCCGGCACGAAACCCAGCGGAGCAAGTGAATCAACCAGAATCTGCGCGGGGCGGTCGTCGCGAACACTCACCTTGCCCTCGATCAGCACGGCGGCGTCATTCTTCACATACCCGCCGCTGCGGTTTAGGACGCCGCTGAACAGGAGCAGTTCCACCGACCCTGCGCGGTCTTCCAGTGTGGCGTAAGCCATCAAGGTGTTATTGCGGGTCGTCTTGGTCTTGACGCCGGACAATAACCCGGCCAGCTTCACGCCCTGCCCATCCTCCACCGATCCTTCTTCCAACCCCTCGACGATATGGGAAATGCTCTGCGCTCCGCTGCGCCGAAGCTCTGCTGCGTAGGCGTCAATCGGATGCCCGGAGAGGTACAGCCCGGTCAGGCTGCGTTCCATTGTGAGTTTTTCCTTAACGCTCCATTCCTCTATGTCCGGGATCGGAACTTCTTGTGTCTCGCCGCCGCCCATCGAAAACAGGTCGGTCTGCCCGGCGATTGTCCGCCCAGACGCGATATCGTCAAGAAGGGTTTTCGACAGCTCATCCAGCGCGTGCCGTTTGTAACCCATCGAGTCAAACGCGCCGCACTTAATCAGCGACTCCAGCGCGCGCCGGTTTAGGTCGCGCTTCGCCATCCGGCGGCAAAAATCCTCAAAAGAGGCAAACGCCTTCCCTTCCCGCTCCTCCATCATTTCGGCAATCAGCCCCGCGCCGAGGTTTTTGATCGCCCCCAACCCGAACCGTATCGCCGCTCCCGTATTCCCATCCAGACCGTGAACCAGCGGCGCGCTGAGGGCATCGCGCCCTACATTTTGATTGTCAAATTGTCCATTGTCAATTGGCGTAAACCCTTCTTCCGAAGCGTTGACGTCGGGCGGCAGCACGCGAATCCCCTGCTCTTGGCACTCGGCGATGTACTCCCCTACTTTCCCCGTCCAGCCTTGAACGCTGGACAGCAGCGCCGCCATGTACTCGGCGGGGTGATGGCATTTATAGTACGCCGTGCGGTACGCGACGACGGCGTAACAAACAGCGTGGGATTTGTTAAACGCGTAATTGGCGAAGTCCATGATCTCGTCAAAGATGCTCTGTGCCGTGGCTTCCGGCACGCCGTTTTGGCGGCAGCCGTCCAAAAACGCCTGACGTTCGGCGACCAGTACATCATATTTCTTCTTGCTCATCGCCCGCCGCACCACATCCGCGTGACCCAGCGAGAAACCGGCGAGACGGCGCAGAATCTCCAGCACCTGTTCCTGATAAACGATGCAGCCGTAAGTCACGTCCAGAATCGGCTTCAGCAGCGGGTGTTTGTAGGTCGTCCGTTCCGGGTGATGCTTGCTGTCGATGAAGCGGGGGATTGATTCCATCGGTCCGGGTCGGAACAGCGCGACAACGGCGGTGATATCCTCAATTGACTGCGGGCGCAGCCGCATACAAACACCGGTCATCCCCGCGCTTTCAAGCTGGAAAACACCCGCCGTCTTCCCCTGCGTGAGCATCTCAAACACTGCCGGATCGTCTTCGGGAAAGGTTCCGTCAAAATCCGGCAGACGCTTGCGCACCAATTCTTCCGCCTCTTGCAGCACGGTGAGGTTGCGAAGCCCCAAAAAGTCCATCTTCAGAAGCCCCAGCTCTTCAAGCTGCGTCATCGGAAATTGGGTAACAACGGCTTCCTCGGCTCCGCCGTGGTCGCTTTCCTCAGCGTTCGCGGTTTGGCGCGAACCCTTGCGGGAGACTCGTGCCAGCGGAACGTACTCACTCACCGGCTCCGCCGTGATGACAACGCCCGCCGCGTGGGTGGAAGCGTGACGCGGCATTCCTTCCAGCTTCCGCGCCATGTCGATTAAGTCGCGCGCGCGGGTGTCGTTTTCATACAGCTCCTTGAACGCGGAAGACACGTCCAGCGCCTTGTCCAGCGTCATATGCAGCGCGAACGGCACGGCTTTCGCCACCGTATCGGCTTCGGCATATGTCCAGCCGAGCGCCCGCGCCGTATCACGCACGGCGGCGCGCGCCGCCATCGTGCCGAACGTGACGATCTGTGCCACATGCGAAGCGCCGTACTTGTCCGTAACATAGTCGATGACCTCCTGCCGCCGCCGGACGCAGAAGTCGATATCGAAGTCGGGCATACTCACCCGCTCGGGGTTGAGGAAACGCTCAAAAAGAAGGTTATACTTCATCGGGTCTACGTCGGTGATACCAAGGCTGTAACCCACCATCGATCCCGCGCCGCTGCCGCGCCCGGGTCCGACCGGGATTCCCCTGTCCTTCGCGTAGTTCACAAAATCGGCGACGATCAAGAAGTAATCGACAAATCCCATTTTCGCGATCATGTCCAGTTCAAACGCCAGCCGGTCTTGATACCCTTCGGGATTGTCCGGGTAACGCCGGGCAAACCCTTCGGCGCAAAGACGGCATAAATACGCCTCTGGCTTCTTCTCCCCTTTCGGCAGGGCAAACCGGGGCAGATGATACTCGCCGAACGTGAGCGTCACGTCGCACATCTCCGCGATTTTCACGGTGTTATTGAGCGCCTCGCGCGGAAAGAGCGCCGCCATCTCCGCTTCGCTCTTTATGTAAAACTCCTGTGTCTCAAACTTCATGCGGTCGGTTCTGTCAACCGTCGTCTGCGTCTGGATGCACATCAACACGTCCTGCGCGTCCGCGTCCTCCCGCGTTAAGTAATGCGCGTCGTTCGTGCAAACAAGCGGCAAATCCGTCTCTTCCGCGAGACGCAGAATCGCCCGCATAACGTTTTTTTGCTCGGCGATGCCGTGGTCTTGCAGTTCTAGGTAAAAACGGTCTTTACCAAATAAGTCCGCGTAGTACCGGGCTGTCTCGGCGGCTTTTTCGGCTTCGCCCTCGGTCAGGCGGCGCGGGATTTCCCCTCCCAGGCAAGCCGAAAGAGCGATTAAGCCCTCGTGATAATCCTCCAGCAGCTCACGGTCTACGCGGGGTTTCGTGTAAAACCCTTCGGTGTTTGCGCGGGAGAGCAGACGGCAGAGGTTTTTATAGCCCGTTTCGTTCTCGCAAAGCAGCACCAGATGGTAATGGTCGCTGTCGAATTCATGAACCTTGTCGTGCCGTGTGCGCGGCGCGACATACACCTCGCAGCCGAGCAGCGGCTTGACCCCCGCCTTCTTCGCGGCTTTGTAAAACTCCACGATCCCGTACATCGAGCCGTGGTCGGTGATCGCGACGGCGTTCTGCTCCAGCGACTTCACGCGCTCCATCAGCCCGCCGATCCGGCACATGCCGTCCAGCAGGCTGTATTCGGTGTGTACATGCAGATGGACAAATCCGCTCATAGTACCTCCTTATTGGCGCGGGGCGCTGTCACCCTCGGCGATTACCTCAAACAAACCGCCCTGCGCCCGGGTCACAATGATATAGTACGCTTTATAGGGCAACATTCTGTCGTAAGAGGTAAGGAAAACCCAACCGGCGGTAACGTCTTTCTCTTTTCCCCCGGCCAGAGCGGCGAGCAACACGGGATCGTCAATTCTTTCGAATGAGCGATGCGGCGCAAGTTCACTTGTTGACAGGAAATAAGTATGAGCCACATCAAATGAACTGTCAGAGTCTAAAAATAGCCTTTCTCCGTCCGGCGGCAGGTCGCCGTTCAACCCCACATAACCCGCTTCGGCGACGAGTTTTTGCCCTTCGTCGCTCATCAGCCAGTCGGTCAATTCTTTGCCCTTTTCGTTGCCTTCGTTATAGTAGCTATATGTATAGACTTGCAGAGGGTAGCTATCGTCGGAGAGCGTCTCGTTTGAGGGTGTAACGCCGTCCACCGCCAACGGTCTTAACCCGTAATGCTCTAAATCTTGCGCAAACGCCCAGCTTAAGATGTTGTAGCCGATAGCGTTTGGATTTTCTGCGGTAACGGACAGCATATCCGCCATAAAGCCCGCGTAAAGAGCATCGTCGTCTTCGGTCAGCGGAACGCCGCCCATGAAGTCGTGCATTGCGGTCTGGCTGCCCGAATCGTGATTACGCAGAACAGGGATGATTTCTCCATCGCTGCCGCCGACCTCATTCCAGTTTGTTATCTTTCCCGAAAAAATGTCGCGAAGCTGTTGCTGCGTCAAGCTCTCAATGGGATTGTCTTTCTTGACGATGAAGACAAACCCTTCTTTCGCGATCGGCGTGATGACCAACTCCGCACCGCGGTCTCGCGCGTCTTGCAGCGTTTCGTCGTAGTATTTCACAGCCAGTACAACGTCCGCCGGGTTTTCGTTTCCGGGAATCAGACGTTCCAGCGCGCCGTAGGTTTGGCTGTGGTCGGGCCTGTCCACCCATTCCTTCGTCAGCGCCCACCGCAGCGCCGCGTGGAGCGTGATGGTTGAGGTGCTGCCGTCGATAATCGGAAAAACCGACTGTATCTCCTCCGGCGCTTCCGAGGGTGTCGGCGATGGAGAAGGGATAAGCGACGCCTTCGGCGTTTCTGACGGAACCGGAGGTTCCGGTATATCCAAAAGCGTGGGCTCGCTCGTGCCGCCGCAAGCGGTCAGAAGCAGAATCAAAGCAAGCGACAGAGATAATTTGTGCATATACATCTACCTCCGTGTGTGTTCATTATCCCCAAAAGGCAGTTAAACCTTTCTCACGGGATGCCTGATTACGGTTTTCAATTTAGATAGTTCTGATTTTCGCGGGTCTTTCAGGTAAATCTCGTGATGATAGCGGCTCGGGGTAATATCGATTTTGTACCCGTTTTCATCGGCATAACGCTCCATCGCGAGGACTGTTTCGGGTTCGTCGTCATAGGAACCGACGTGCATACACTGTACGCACAAACCCTCATGATACGGGAAAAACTCAACATTTGCGAAGTCCGCCTTCTTCTTCGCGGTCGCCTCTTCGATCGCCCATGAAAAATCGTCCGGCTTCACGAAGTCCGGCAGACGAATCACGGAGATCCATTGAAAATCCTCTTTGTGCGCGTAATCAATCTCGGCGCCGGCTGCCGATTGCCACCAAAAGCCTTCCAGCGGCGGCACCGCATACTCAAAAAAGCCCTCTATTTTACGGGAGCCTTTGTGGCTCATCTTGATTGTGTAGGCGATGGCGTACAATGCGCCTACCGCTTTGCCGTATTCGCCGCCTTCTTCATTCGGGTTGCCTTTCCCGCGAACCGCGAGGTAGTTCATCGGGGGTACATCCACAATCCCCGGTTTGCTTGGCGGCAGGTAAAACTCTTTGTACTCTTTTTTGTAATCAAATGCCATTGTACTCACGTCCTATCGTTGATGATTCCGTATTTTACAGGGAGTTCCGGATCCGATTGAATCATTGAAATGAGCCTGCGCGCTGCGCCGTCCGGCATGTACCGACCAGTTTCCCACGATTAAACCGTTTTACGTGACACACCTATTGTCATCGCAAAAACGCTTTGCGTCATGCCAAGAGCTTTTCTTGTGTCTTTAATCTCGTCCGCACTGATGGTTTTTCTAACGGGAGAAACATTCAAACGAGAAGTACGCAGTTCGATTTTGCCTTCAGAGCAATCTAATAACTCCTGCATTGCTTCTATAAGGTCTTGCCCCATTTTACTCATTATATAGAACTCGCGCTCCCCCTCTTTTTCCCCGTTCTTCAAGAGACACCCTGATTTTACGAATACAGCCGGTACCTTGAATTATCGGAGACCCTTGCGGGTCATCGGTAATTGCTTTTTGAAGTGTAGATAAATCGTCGTCATCACATCCCAGTTCACGCCATCGCCTATCGAAAACCTTAGTATGAATAAACGTTCTGTCTATCAGCATGTCTGCATTCTCTCCACTTTACTACCAATATGTTATACGAGTTACGAGGGATTTTCAAGTGTTCCGCACTTTCCCGACAGCCCAGCGCGCGCCGGAGAGCAATCCGAAGAACACCACAAAAATCTCCAAACGCCCCAATGTCATCCCCACCATCTCGACAATCAGCGTCGGGACATTGGTTCCGACGTGGGTGAGTCCGTTTGAGATACCGACCGTACCGAACGCGGAAGCGAACTCAAACAGCGCGTCTTGCAGGGAGCAGTCCGCCGTCAGCGTCAGAAGCAGGGTACCGAGAACCAAAATTCCCATATAGCTCGCGATAAACCCGAACGTATCGGCGATCAGCGGTCCGTCAATCGGTATTTTTCCGCGTACGCCATTATAGGTCGGTGCTGCGGTCTTATTCGCGGGAGACAGACGCTTGCGGATATTTTCCCGCGTGATACGCAGTAAAAAATACGTACGCGACAATTTTATCCCGCCCGCAGTCGAGCCGGAGGAACCGCCGACAATCATCAGCAGTATAAGCAGCCCCACAACAAACGGCGGCCAGACGGCGTAATTCGTTAGGGAGTACCCCGTAGTCGTAAACACCGTCACCACCCCGAACACGGCTTGGCGTAAGCCGTTCAAGAACCCCAGTTCCGCCGCGAGCCGCCATACCGACAGAGCGGTAAATACCGTAATCAACGCAAGCATCACCCGCGTTTCGGTAACCCGAAACACGGAGCGGAGCTTTCCCTTTGCTAACAGCACCAATACCGCGAAATTGGACGCGCCGATGAGCATTAGCATAATGGTAATAATTTCGATCGGCAGACTGTTAAACTCCCCTATGCTGCCCGCTTTTGTGGTAAATCCGGCAGTGGACAACGCGGACATGGTGTGACATACGGCATCAAAGAGCTTCATGCCGAAAATACGGTATAGCAGCGTTCCCAGCACCAATGAACCGCCGTAAACCGCTGCGATTTGGCGCGACGTTTGGCGCAGACTGGGGCGAATCATGTCGGGATGCCCCTCCGCGCTGTACAGCGCCATGGAGTGCTTGCCTTGTATCAGCATGGTAATCATCAAAACGAAGCCTAAACCGCCGGCATACTGCATAAAGCTGCGGTGGAGCAGGAAAATATACGGCGTCTCTGTAACGTCAACCACGGAAAGCCCTGTGGTCGTCCATCCGCTGACCGATTCAAACAGCGCCCGCACAAAATCCAGCTGTCCGGCGATGACGAACGGCAGCGCTCCCATCACGAAACTGAACAGCCAGATAAACACAATCAGGAAACTGCCGCGCCGCGCGCCGCGCTGCCGTCCGCTTTCATCCGCCTTCAGGCGGTATGTAAGCAAGCAGATAGCAAACCCCAGCGCGACGGATGCGAGCATCGGAATCAGGAACGCCGGAAGAAACCGCGTCTCCTCCGGGTAAAACGGCAGAACCAAAAGCGGAGTGCCGAGCAGCAGACCGATTAGCAGGATCAGCGTCCCGTAGTCGCTGCCTTTTTTGATGATATGTATCAACGTTTTCACCGCCCGGTCAACTCCGTGACCGCCGCCGTTTCATGATCGTCCGAGGAAATCAGCACCAAAATATCGCCGGCGTGTACCCTCGTATCGCCGCGCGGAACCATGCTCATCGTGCCGCGCTGGATACAGCCGACGATAACAGGCAGATTCAGCTCCTTGAGTTTCTTCCCGGCTGCGGGCGCGTTTTCGGCAACCCGCACCTGCGAAACCCGAATCCGCCCCTCACCGATCGGAATAAGCGTTGAAAGCTCGTCCATAAACACCTGCTGCTCAATGACCGACGCAATCGTCGATACCGAGGACACGACGGCGTCAATCCCGATCAAATGGAAAAACTCTATCTTCTTCGGGTCGGAGATTAAAGTAACTGTGCGTTTGACCCGAAACTTCTTCTTGCACAGCTCACAGATTACCAAATTATCGTCGTCGCGGTCGGTCAGCGCTATCGCAATGTCGGCGTTATACGCGTCGGCGTCCTCCAGCACAAACGGTTTTGAACCGTCGCCGTGGAAAACTTCCAGCTTCTCAATCTTGGCCAGAGACTGGCATTTCTCCGCATCGTTGTTGATCGCGCTGACGCGGTAGCCTTTTTTTATTAGGGAGTTGGCTAAAAACTTCGTTTTGTTGAACCCGCCGATTAAAAACACACGAGATTTCATAAGACGTCTCCCTCCTCATTGTCCAGCAACTTGTCGATCTCTTTGATCGAGAGGACGGCGGGAGAGATGGTATTGATCCCCAGCTCCTGATATACGCATTCCCGTTCGGTATCATACAGACGCGCGATGACGCGCCCGATCCCGAACATCTTTTTAGCGAGCTGCGCAACCATGATGTTGGTGTTATCGTAATTCGTAACCGATACGACGGCGGTGGCTTTTTCAATGTCGGCGTCGCGCAGCACACCGAGATCAGTCGCGTCGCCGACAAGTGATATGCCGGAATACGACGGAGAGAGCTTACGGAATGCGTCCCTGTCGCTGTCGATAATGGTGACACCTTCTCCTTCCTCCGAGAGCTTATTCGCGAGATTCGCACCCAGTCTCCCGCATCCGGCAATGATGGTGTATTCGTCCTGTTTGCCCAAATCTTCATCCCCTTTGATGACAGTATAATACATATAAGAGATAATAACAATGCGCGACCGCAGGTCGCCCCTATCCGTCTATCTCCGCGAGTTTTCGCAGGCGGTGGTTTAGGCAGCTTTTGCTGACGCCGAGTCTCTCGGCGAGCTGTGAAAGGCTGTCCTCGGGATTTTCAAGGCGCGTCCGCGCCGTTTGGCGCAGAGCTTCCGGTAGCGTATCCAGCCACCCCGATGCCTCCAGACGCTCAATGACACCGCGCAGACGCTCCGCCGCGGCAAGGGTTTTGTCAAGGTTTGCCGTATCGCAGTTGACGCGGCGGTTGACGCTGTTCCGTAAGCCCTTCTCAAGTTTCGCTTCCATTACGTCCATCGCGCAGACCGGCGCTCCGCAGAGTGTTAAAAAATCCTCGATCGACGACGACAGATTCAACGAAAGCACCTGTACGCCGCCCCGTGTAACCGGTGCTGCCTCAAATCCGCTTTCACGCAGCAGGGCGCTCAATTCCCGCGCCAGTATGCGGCGGGGTGTAACGATCTCCAGCAAGTATTTCTTCATTGGGTCGGTAACCGATCCGCCGGAGCAAAACGCTCCCCGCCAAAAAGCCGCGAGGCAGCACTCCGACTCCAAAACGGCATTGTTTAAGTGAAGCGCAACACTGGGCGCACCGCCGTAGCCGTATGCGGACAGCACCGAACGCACCCGCTCCGGATCGGTTATCGAAATCATCCATTTTCCGCCGTGAATAATTTCCGGTTGAAAACCAAATACAGTTGCGAACAGTTCCGAAAGACGATTCGCGTATGGCTCGTGCGAGGTCATAACTCTCAGTTCGTCGTCACGGAAGGCGTTACCCAGCAGCAGCGCGCCGTAACACTCCGCCGACGCGCAGCAGTTCCGCGTCACCGGCACGCGGCACATCTCGCGTTTCGCGCGCGCGCTAAACGATTCCACTGCGCTCCTCCTCGCTAATCGCGTCCCGTATCCAGTCCAAAAGCGATTCATCCATCTGACGGTACGCTCCCTCACGCGGGCATTTTTCCAAAAACAGCTCGGTCAGCGCCGAAGCCAGTTTCAGAGGATGGTGACGCACCTGACCGCCGCGCAGCGTCATCAGCGGGCGTTCCCGCAATTCAATACCGGCCTTCGCGAATCGTTTTCGGTCAAGACGCGCCGCGCCCGCACCCTCGGCGGCATAAAGCGCGATGACGTCCTCCGGGATCGGAGCGTTGTTTGCGAGACAGACGTCAAAGACCGGGCGTTTCGCGTGGCGGATAATCTCGCGGGCGTGATCGAAACAGGAGTACCCTTCCGTCTCCCCTTCCTGCGTCATAATATTGCAAACATAAATACGCAGAGCGGAGGACGCGGACAGCGCTTCGGAGATCCCCTCCGCTAGCAGATTCGGGATGACGCTTGTGTATAAGCTCCCCGGTCCCAGCAGAATAAGTTCGGCGTTAGCAATCGCTTCCAATACGTCATCACGCGCGCGGGCTTTTTCGGGGATTAGGCGAACCTCCTTAATACGGCACTTCTGCCGCTTCTTGCAATCGAAAATATTGCTCTCGCCTGTGACGCGCGAGCCGTTTTCAAAGACCGCCTCCAGCAGCGTGGGACCCCGCGACACCGGCAACACCCGCCCCGTAACGGCCAATACCTCGCTCATCCGCTCAATCGCCTCGTCGAAGCTGCCTGATATCCCGGTCAGCGCGGCCAAAAAGAGATTACCAAAACTCTGCCCTGCCAGCGTGCCTTCGGGAAAACGGTAATTCAAAAGACGCTCCATCGTCGGCTCGGTGTTCGCCAGCGCGAGGATGCAGTTGCGGATATCGCCGGGCGGGATAATCCCGAGGTCTTCCCGCAGACGGCCGGACGAGCCGCCGTCATCGGCGGTCGTAACGATGGCGGTGATGTTCTCGCTGCACAGCTTCAGCCCGCGCAGCATACTGGACAGCCCCGTACCGCCGCCGAGCGCCGCGATGCGGATGCCGGAGGCGAGATCGTTCATAACGCTTCCCGCACGGAATCCCGCGCGATGTCGCGATGCGTCAGCACCACATAGCACCCCTTTTTCGACAAATCGTCGTACAATGCTCTCGCAATCCGAACGCTTCTGTGGCGTCCGCCGGTGCAGCCCACGGCGATGGAAAGACTGCTTTTCCCCTCTTCCTGATAACGCGGCAGGAGAAAATGAACGAGATCGGTCAGCTTCGCGCAGAATTCCTGCGTCTCCGGCCAGCGATCGATAAACTCCCGCACCGAGTCGTCCAGCCCGGTTAGCGGGCGGAGTTCCGCGATATAGTAAGGATTCGGCAGGAAACGTACGTCAAAAACCAAATCGCTTTCAGTCGGCAGTCCGTACTTAAAACCGAACGACGTTACCGTCACGACCATCCGCCGCTTTCCCGAACCGGCGAGTAAGCCGTTCAGATACTCGCGCCGCTGCGCGTGGGTGAGGTCGGAGGTGTCGATGATGTAATCGGCGCTTTCCCGAACCGGCGACAGCAGCGTTTTCTCCCGTTCAATGGCCTGTTGCAGCGTCTCGCCGTCCTGCCGGAGCGGATGACGGCGGCGCGTCTCTTTATAACGCAGCAGGATGGCTTGCGTATTGGACTCCACAAACAAAATCTTATAATCGCAGTTCATCGCGCGGATCAATTCCAAAGACTCAAACAGCGCGTCAAACGTCTGTCCCGCCCGTACGTCGGTCACCAGCGCCACCCGCTCATACGGCTGCCTGTCGCGTATTGAGGAGCGGACATACAAGTCGGCGAACGCGGGAATCAGAGCCACCGGCATGTTGTCTACGGCGTAGTAGCCCATATCCTCCACGTCTTTGATAACGGCGCTCTTTCCGGCTCCCGACAACCCGGACACGATTAAAAACTCCATTGGATGTCCCCCAGTAAACGCACTTCCGGCACAAGTTCCGCGCCAGTTTCTTTATATACCCGTCCGCGCACAAGATCAGCCAACCGCATTACATCGTCGCAGGTCGCGCCGCCGGTGTTGACGATGAAGCCCGCGTGTTTTTCCGAAACTTGCGCTCCGCCGACCGACACGCCCTTTAGGCCGCATTGCTCAATCAGAGCGCCCGCGAAGCGTCCCGGAGGACGCTTAAAGAAACTGCCCGCGCTCGGCTGATTCACGGGTTGTTTTTGGCTTCGTGCTTTCTTGAGTTCCTCCGTTTTGGCGCGGATCTCACTCCCGTCACCCGACGTGAGCTTGAGCGTGACTTCCAGCACTGCCATATCCGGCATTTCGTGGAACACGCTGTGCCGGTAACCAAAGTCAAATTCTGTTACGGTAAATGTCTTCTCTCCGTCAAAGCATAGCGCCTCGGTAACGACGCCGTCCATAACCCCGCCGTAAGCGCCCGCGTTCATCACAACCGCGCCGCCGAGCGACCCCGGAATACCGCCCGCCCATTCCAAACCCGAGAGAGACGCCTTCGCGGCGGCTTGGGACAGCTCCGGCAGACTGACGCCGCAGCCCGCCCGCACCGTTTCCCCCTCTATATGGATGCCGTTTAACCCGGACGTCAGGACGACCGGGGAGCGTAAGCCTGCGTCAGCCGCCAAAACATTGCTGCCGCGCCCAAGAATAATAGGTTTTTGAAGCGTGCGCAACAGAGTTACCGCCTGTTCCGTATTTCCCGGAACATACAGGCTGTCGCACGGACCGCCGATCCGAAAGGTCGTCAGTTCGCGGAGAGGCACACGCTCGCGTTGCGGCGTCATAGCATCGCAGCTCCGATGATGCCCGCGTCGTTGCCCAGCTCGGCGAGACGCAAAACCGTTTTCTTCTCCCCTACCGGGTACAGCTCGGATTCCAACAACGGGAGGACACGGTCAATCAGGTACTGCCCCTCATGGGATACGCCGCCGCCAAAGCACAGAACAGCGGGCTGGAAGAGGTTGATTAGGTTCGCCGCGCCGCAGGCTAGGAACGAGCAATACTCCGACACGACTGCTTCCGCCGCCGAATCACCCTGACGGGCGGCGAGGAACGCCGTGCGCCCGCTGACCTTTCCCTTCTCATCGGCAATAGAAACCATCAGACTGTTGGGGTTCGATTCCATCGCGGCTTTCGTCAAACGGATTAACCCCGTCGCCGACGCGTAGGCTTCCCAGCAGCCCTTGCGCCCGCATGTACAGGGAGCGCCGTCTTTGACGACGGTCATATGACCGACTTCGCCACCCATGCCGTTGAACCCGTCATAAATTTTCCCGCCGAGGATGATGCCGCCGCCGACGCCCGTACCCAGCGTAACAAGAACCATAGATTCATACGCCTTGCCCGCTCCGGCGTGGAACTCGCCCAGTGCCGCGACGTTCGCGTCGTTGCCGATCCTCACGGGAACACCCAGCGCACCCGAAAGCATTCCTGCCAAAGGCACGTTGTCGAATCCCAAATTGTTGGAATAGATCACCGTACCCGCGCCCGTGTCGATCGAACCGGGCGAACCGATGCCCACCGACTCTATCTCCTGAAAATTAATCCCCGCCTGCTCGCACAGCGAACGGACGAGCGCCTCCATCTCCCGCACCACATTCTCCGCGCCGCGCGGGGTACGTACACTGTCACGCGCGGCGATGCTCAGTTTTTCGTCCACCAGTCCGGCGGCAATGTTGGTGCCTCCAAGGTCAATACCGATTCGCATAGGGGTTTCCTCCGTTAGTAATTTAATTATTTCTCTGTCGGCGGTTCTTCTATTCTGAACAATCTGCAATAGTCTTTTTGCGCTTCAATCTCGCACTCCGCGATCAAGCGGAGAAAGGCGCGGTCGCTCGGGTTTTTGTCGCGCTGCGCCGCCTTTAGGGCATCAATGTATTTCTGCCGCCGGATCGGCGGTATGGAGACGATTTGGTAACCGTGGCTGACTAAAATCAGGTTCATCAGCAGGCGCGCGGTGCGTCCGTTTCCGTCGGTAAACGGGTGGATATCCACAAGCCTTCGGTGCGCAAACGCCGCCAATTGAAGCGGGTGTAATGTTTGTTCATTCAGCGAAGCGATAAACTCCGCCATCATCGCTGGGACGTCCTCCGGCTTTGGCGGCAGATAGTCCGTGCCGGATATAAAAACCTGAATGTCGCGGTATACTCCGGCTTTTTCCGCGTCAATATCTTGATAAAACAACTTGTGCAACCGTAATATCGTTTCTTCGCTCACGCGAAACGGATCCCGACGCGCAGCCTCCAGCATAAAATCATAGGCTTTCGCGTGCCCAACCGCTTCGTAACAGTCCCGCAGTGGTTTCCCGCCGACGGTCAACCCGTCTTCCAGCAAAACCTTCGTTTCCGAGAGCGTGAGGGTGTTGCCTTCCAGGGCGTTGGAGGAGTAGGTTGTGCCGACGCGGAAATAAGCGTCCAGTTCCTTGACCTCCCCCGGCGCAAGCGGACGACGGCTGTCTATCCAAGCCTTTGTGCGGTCTATGCGGTCAAGCATCGCTTGCAAATTCAATCACCCTCCGTGTTCATAATTTTGAAATTCCGCAGGGGCGATTCGCAATCGCCCGCGTGAAAAATGTTGGGGATGAGGGAACGGCGGGGATATCACGAACGATCGTGGGCGATCGTCCCTACGGAGACGGAACTACGGCGGACGCGCAATGCGCACCCCTATCTCGACCCTTCACCGCCGGGGGATGCTTTCCCTACAATTTCACGACGCCCTTCCGCCATTCGCCGCCCGCCGCCTCGGGGCGCGGCATACACAGCGTCAGCTGGTCGGTGACGGAAGCCTCCAAGGCAAGCTGGCCGCGGTGTGCCGCCGGGCGGCTGATGATCGGCGTATTGACCTTCGCAAGCAATTCCCCTCCCCGTTTGCCGAATCCGAGTAAACGGATATGTGGCGGCGGAGAGGTGTCCGTAAGACCCAAAAATGCCGCCATCACGCAGCGGCGTATCCGCGCCATCGTATACCGCTTCGTCTTTGCGAGCCGGTACAGCTCCGGCAGGGAGCGCGCGCCGACCGAGGCGTGGTAAAGACGCTGTGCCAACCCTCCGGCGCCGACGTCCGGCAGCATCAAAAAATCCATCATGCTCATGCGGCGCAGACGGGAAAGCACGGCGCCCTCCTGCTTCATAAGCGAAATCGGGGCGCGTCCGGCGCGCAATTCCTGCCGCCAAAGCTCCCCGAACGGGATACGCTTCGGAACCGAGCCGGAAAGCACGTGTCTGCGTATATCCGACGCGGAGCCGCGCCCGTCGTGGGCGGAGCCGCGCCGCGCGATCGGAAGCGGCGTAATGCCGATCCCCCGCAATGCGCGTATGTATTCCAGCGCGAGAATGTTGTTGGGGGTAAAGAGAGCCGCCGCGTCCGGGAATGCTTTGGGCAGCGCGGCGGCCAATGAGATGTCTTTTGGTAGCGTTGCCGGGACGCGCTCGCTCAAGTCCTGTAAAACGCCTAAATCCGCTGTCTCCGCGCCGAACGATAAATGGGTGACAAAACCCAAGTTCGCGATGATGTCCACCGCCGCGCGGGCAAAGGTTTCGGCGGGGGCGCATGCATACGGCGCGGGCAGCTCAAACACAAGGTCAAACCCCGCAGCGAGCGCCATACGCGTCCGCACCGTTTTTTCTAAAATCGGGAAATCTCCCCGCTGCACGACGTTTCCGCTCATCACGGCCACCAAACCCGTATGTTCGCCCAAGCGTTCGCGAATACAGGCAAGGTGGTACAGATGCCCCTGATGTAGGGGATTATATTCGGCAATGACGGCGCATACGCTCATTCGGCGAGACCCGTGACGATTTCGCGCGTATCGTCGGCGATCACCAGCTCCTCGTCGGTCGGGATCACCAAAATTTTTGAGGGGCTTCCGTCAGCCGAAATCACGCATTCGCCGCGCGCAGCTTGGTTCTTTTCATCGTCAAGCACCAACCCCATGAAGTCCAGCCCTTCGCTGATTCTTTTTCGGATGCTCGGATTATTTTCGCCGACTCCGGCCGTGAAAACCAACGCATCGCAGCCGTCCATCGCGGCGGCAAACGCGCCGACGGTCTTTTTAACCGAATAGGTGAACAAATCCAACGCGTACTCCGCCCGGGGATTGGCGGACGCCAGCAGATCGCGAAAATCGCTGGATACACCCGAAACGCCCAGCATACCGGATTTTTTATTAAGGATATCAAGCACCTGCGCGGAGGTCAGATTCTCGCGGTTCATCAAGTACTCGATGATCGCCGGATCTATATTGCCGCTGCGCGTACCCATCGGGACACCCTCCAGCGGCGTAAAGCCCATCGAGGTATCAACAGAAATGCCGTTTTTAACGGCGGCAACCGACGAACCGTTACCCATATGGCAGGTTACTGTTTTCAAGTCGTCACGCCCGAGCAACTCGGAAGCGCGGCGCGACACATAGCGGTGCGACGTGCCGTGGAAACCGTAGCGGCGCACCTTCAGACGCTTGTAGTATTCATACGGAATGGCGTACAGATACGCCATTTTCGGCATGGTTTGATGGAACGCCGTATCGAAGACGGCGACCTGCGGCACGCCGGGCATAACCTCTTCGCAGGCGCGGATACCAACCAAATTGGGCGGGTTATGGAGCGGCGCAAGGGGTACGCATTCCTCAATCGCACTGATGACCGGCGGGGTAATTAAAACGCTCGCGGAGAACAGCTCGCCGCCGTGTACAACGCGGTGTCCGATGGCGTCAATCTCGCCCATATCATTGATAACGCCGGTTTCGGGTGAGGTCAGCAGCCCGACGACGGCACGGATCGCGTCGGCATGGTTCTGCATCGGGATATCTGCCGTATACTCGCCTTTCCCCTTGTGTTTTACCCGCCCGTCAATCCCGATCCGTTCACAAATCCCTTTCGCCAAGACGCCGCTTTGGGTCATGTCAAAGAGCTGATACTTCAAGGAAGAGCTTCCCGCGTTGATCACCAGTATACGCATAATTTCCCGCCCTTTTACTTGTACTAAAGCGCTTCGCACGCTTTTGTGCTTACAGTCTAGCACAATCGGGCGGCAACTTCAAGAGGACATTCACTTTACTTTCCCTATTCTTTCCTGTATTATAGTCTGTGATTGGAGGGTCGATGTGTGCAGGATAGGTTTCGGGAACTTGCGGCGCGGCGGGAGATCGCGCTGAAAAAAGATAAACGGCGCAGCAGCGCGCTCGCGAACCTGTTTCGCTGGGAGGCTCTGATCCCCTACGGTCTTCTTTTGCTTGCTGCGCAGCTGCTCGCATGGCTTCTGGGAATGCGGAGGATTCGAAAGTATATGGGTGTTATGCGCAGCTTGAAATTCGGAGGGTATACAGATGCTGTAAAGGTAATAACTGCACAGAACTTCAAGGCTGCGAAACTTCGCGACATGCAAGCGCGGCTCAGTGTTTCTGAACGCGCGGTTAAGGCGCTGGGAAGTATCGCTTCCGCGCTTAGCATTAATGCGGATCGCGGACAGTATGGGGATTTCCACATTCTACGCGGAATTGAAACAAATTAAAACGATTCTCGACATCGCCGGAGGAGATGTTTTGTTCCTAATCGACGAAATCTTTAAGGGAACGAACTCCACCGACCGCTTGACCGGCGCAAAGACTGTCATCACTATGCTCCGCGTGATGGGTGCCGCCGGTTTGGTCTCGACCCACGATCTTGAGCTGTGCGAACTCACGGGGATTCAAAACGTTCATTTCTCAGAGCGGTATGAACAGAATGAGATTCTGTTTGATTATCGTTTGAAAGACGGAAAATCCACCACCACCAATGCCCGGCGACTGATGGAGATGGTGGGGATCGTAGAAAATAATTCGCCAATAGTTTGACGATAGCTTTCATAGAAATAATGATTGACAACCCAAGCGAGTTATGTTACACTTACCAAGTGACCGTTGCCGGAGTGGCGGAACTGGCAGACGCCCGGGACTTAAAATCCCGTGAACCGTAGGTTCGTACCGGTTCGAGCCCGGTCTCCGGCACCAGTGCCGAAACGGCATTTCATAACGCGGGGTAGAGCAGTCCGGTAGCTCGTCGGGCTCATAACCCGGAGGTCAGAGGTTCAAATCCTCTCCCCGCAACCACAAAGAATCCCTGTAGCCGCAATGGTTACAGGGATTTATCTTGCCTGCTGCTTATTGGGCTCAAATCGTGTTTGTTCAAGTTTTGTTCAAGTGAGCATCAAAAAACTATCCGATGCCCTCTTTTGCACCTTCTGTTTTCTTCGGCGTCAATACATCATCCAGTATGTCGCTCGCGGCTTCTTCCGCTGTCTTTATAGCGTGAGAATAGATGTTAACCAGCGTGGACGCCTGGGCGTGTCCTGTCCGGGCTTGAAGTGTCCGAACGTCGACACCGTTTGCAATTTGCAAGCTGCTAAATGTGTGACGGCATGAGTGCGGCGTAAAATGCGGGAGATTGTGCTTCTCTATAAACTGATCGAGCCAATAGTTGATGGTATCGGGATTGATTGGGTTCCCATTGTACTGAATGAACAGACGATCCTTGTCTCCGACCCATGCGTCGCCCATCATCAGTTTTTGATTAGCCCACCATGCGCGATACTCTGTGAAAACGGTAAACATGACCGACGGAAGTTTGATTGACCGCTCGCTTGACATATTCTTTGTGGGAACTTCTGTGATACCGCTCCCCTGTTGATACTGACTTGCACGATTTATGTGTATCATTTGACGGTCAAAGTCAAAATCACGCCATTCAAGGCCGCATAGTTCACCCCGCCGGATGCCGCTATACAGAAGAAGCAGAATCGCCGTTTTAACCCGTGTGTCGTCCTCTGCAAAAAGCAACCCGACGATATGCCGTGCCTGTTCCCTGTCGAGATACACGGCTTCTTTGCGCTGCACTTTTGGCGCGGTCGTATGCTCACGCGCCACGTTGAACGGGATGATCCGGCTGCGTTTTGCTTTCTCTAATATGGCAGAAATAAGCCGGTGGTGGTGTAGGATCGTTTTATCCGACAACCCGGTTGTATTATCCCACACTTGAAAAATATCCTTCACATCAGCCTGTAACGCCGTCGCGATTAGCGCGGCTTTTTTTATGCTTATCCGCTTTCCGTCTCGCGCTGTTGCGACAGTGGCGGGAGCAACCCCGGCAAAGCGCGCTAAAGCTCCGAGTGACAGCTTACGCTTTCCCATTATTCCCTTGAGCTTTGCAGAAGTAGCGTAACGACCTTGCTCTTTGATTCCGGCTTCTTTCAAATTCTGATAGAATGCCTCCAAGTGATGGGCTTGTAATTTTTCAATGGGCTTGTGGCCGATCGCTAAATTGATTCTTTTCAACAACTCCGCATATCGGGCGCGCGTAGTAGGCGCAATCTGCGCCGTTTCCATCCACCGAGCGGCATAATCGGCAAACTTCGTCTTGCCGTCGAGGGACACGACACCCGAGCGGGCGCGCTCCTCAAACAGCACCGCCTCTTTTTCCGCCTGCTTGTCCGCCGCGCTGGGACGCATACCAGCAGGCGGCCGCCACGTCATGGACTTCGTGATCTGCTTCCCGCCCGCGCCCTGCTCAATGTAGACACGTATCAAGTAGGAGGCAGAGCCGGACTTATTCAGGCGCTTCGTTATGTTCGGCATTGGAAGTAGCCTCCTTTTACAGGATTAGTATTATTTACCACATAAAGCATTAGGAAGAAAAACAGAGATAATCCACGATAACGTGAGAAATTGCGAGGTGAACCCTTTATCAATATACTGTTTTGTACTTTTCTATGCTATTCTTTCTGTTTTGCTTTCAAATTTGAAATGCAATTTCCCGAATACGCCAGAATTCCCGGTTTGTCTTAGCCTCAAACACCATGTTACCATAAGAGCAACAAGAAAAGCAAGGGGGATTTTCAATGACCGCAAACCAAGAAATCAAGCAAGCGGCGCGAAATGCCGGTATATACCTATGGGAAGTGGCAGAGGCTTACGGATGTGTGGACACCACATTCTCCCGCAAACTCCGCCGCGAACTGCCGCAATCCGAAAAGGATCGAATTCTTTCCATCATCGAGCAGCTCCGCGCCGCACAGGAGGCGCAATCGTGACGCCCGCTCGTATGAGGACACTGGACGCGGCAATCGCCCAACTACGGACAGATGACCCCGGTAGCTGCTTAACCCGTCACGCGCTGCGCAAGATGGTGTTACAGGGCAGGGTTCCCTACGTCCGAGCGGGTGCGAAGTATCTTGTAAACTACGATGGACTGCTCGCGGCGCTGGCCGGTGACGTTGCCACCGCCGAACCTGACCCGCAGTACGGCGTCATCAGGGCGGTGAAATGATGGACAATTCCACCCGCGCCGCGTGGCTGGCGGAACGCCGCACGGGCATCGGCGGATCGGACGCCGCTGCCATCCTCGGGCTGAACCCGTGGACAAGCCCTTACACCGTGTGGGCTGATAAGCTGGGACTGCTCCCCGAACGCCCTGATAATGAAGCCATGCGTCAAGGAAGGGATTTCGAGCCGTATGTCGCCGAACGGTTCTGTGAGGTTTCCGGGAAGCGCGTCCGGCGCGTTAACAAAATGCTACGGCATTCGGTGCATACCTTCATGCTCGCGAACATCGACCGCGACATCGTGGGCGAGAGCGCCGGGCTGGAGTGCAAGACCACATCTTGCCTCAACATCCGCAACTTCAAGGACGGCGACTTTCCCGCGACGTATTACGCGCAAGCCGTCCACTATATAGCAGTCACCGGCGCGGTGCGGTGGTATGTCGCGGTGCTGATCCTGAATCAAGGCTTTCATGTTTACCGGCTGACCCGGGTCAGGGATGATCCCCTGCCGGACTGGTGTGTATCCTCCGTTCACGTGGGCAACGCCGAGATCGACGCGCTGATCGCCGCCGAGCGGGATTTTTGGCGGATGGTTGAAGCAAAGACACCGCCTCCGGCAGACGGTTCCGCCTCCACCGCCGAAACACTGCAAGCTCTCTACGCCGACACGGACGGAAGTACGGCAGAGCTTTTCGGGCGGGAAAGCACCATCCGGGAATACCTCGGCGCGGTGATGACCGCCGCCCAGCTCGGGCTGGAGCCAAATACTCCGCTCGGGCAGGCGTATCTCATCCCCTATTTCAACAGCAAGGAGAAACGGCTGGAATGTCAGTTCCAGCTTGGTTACAAGGGGTTGATCGATCTTGCGTACCGCTCCGGCGGGGTGAAATCCATCCAAGCACACACGGTGTATGCCAACGACGCCTTTACATATTCTTTCGGGTTGGAGCCGGAACTGAAACACGTTCCGGCGAGCGGCGAACGCGGGGAGCCGGTTTACTTCTATGCTGTGTGGCACGGTAGAGACGGCGGCTACGGCTTTGAGGTCGCCAGCGTCGAGGATATACGCGCCCACGCGAGACGGTATAGCAAATCGTATAACAACGGCCCGTGGCAAACGAATTTCGACGATATGGCGAAAAAAACGATCTTGATGCGCGTCTTGAAGTACGCGCCGCTTAAAACGGACTTCATGCGCGGGCTGGCGGCGGATGGTACAGTCAAGACCGAAATCACCGACGATATGTACAGCGTCCCGAGCGTCTATGTTGACGGCGACACAGGGGAAGTGGTTGATGTGGAGTATCAACCGACGGAAGCATAAGGAGGAACTACGGCATGGCGTGGATTGAAAGCCACCAAGAACTTTATCGACACCCAAAAGTCAAGCGTCTTGCGCGAGCGACCGGAGCGTCAGTCCCTGCGCTTATTGGACATCTTCATCTACTTTGGTGGTGGGCTTTGGACTACGCGCAAACCGGGGAACTCACCGACTACACCTCCGAGGATATAGCCGATGCTGCGCTTTGGGAAGATGATCCCGCGGCATTCACAGAAGCTGTAACCAATGCTGGATTCTTAGACCGCGATGATGGGCGAACCTATTTACATGATTGGAACGATTATGCCGGAAAGTTGCTGGAACGACGAGCGAGCGACAGGGAGCGAAAAAGAAAATCCGTTGGAGTTCCGACGGATTCCATCGGAGTTCCTGCGGATTCCGTTGGAGTTCCGAAAGATTCCATCGGAGTTCCTGCGGATTCCGTTGGAGTTCCGAAAGATTCCATCGTAACCGTACCTAACCTAACCGTACAGAACCGTACAGAACCAAACCAACAGAACCATACTACCCCCCAACCCCCCGCAAGCGTGGGTGACGCGCCGACGGCGCGAGTGGTGGTGTCGTCACTCGAACAGCGCTTTAACGAGTTTTGGGAGGCGTACCCCAAAAAGACAGCGAAGCAAACGGCATTGAGGGCATGGAAGAAAGCTGCCCCTTCGCCTGAGCTTCACGCGAGAATTTTAGCCGCCATTGAAGCCGCGAAGCTGACCGACAAATGGCGGCGTGACGGCGGGCAATATATCCCGAATCCCGCTACATGGCTCAACGGCGGCTGCTGGGACGATGAAATATCAGGAGGTTTGACCAATGGAAACAAGAGTCAGGGCTTCAAGCCTAAGGAAATCACCTTTGACGATCTGCCCGGATTCCGCAACGCCCTCGACAAGTACGATGACGAGGGGAACAGGATCCCCGACGGATAACCTCGTTCTAAGCGGCGACCCGCGTTACGCCGGACTGCCTGACACACCGCCGCCTGTGACATGTGAGTTCTGCGGCGCGGAGCGGTACACCGAGGGCATTTTCATTTTGGGACATGTCATGTGGTACCCGAACGGCGTACGCCATTGTACTTGCCCGGAAGGTCTGGCAAAGCATAACCGTGAGCAAGCCGACTACGAAGCCAAGAAGGAAGCGGAGCGTGTTGCGGAGGAAGAACGCAAACAACGCGAACGGGTGCGCCGCGTCATCGGCAACAGCGGTATGGGCGAGCGGTTCCTACAACGAACGTTTGGAACATTCATCACCAACACGCCCGACAGGAAACGAATCAAAGCCTCCGCGCAAGATTACGCCGAGAACTTCACTCAACAACTACCCAAACGCGGCGAACCCCTGCCCGGCCGAAATGGTTTTATCATCACCGGGACGAAGGGGACGGGTAAAACCCATATCGCGGCGGCTATCGCTAATTCCCTGCTCAATCGTGGTACTGCGGTCATCTGCATGACCGAGCGGGATTTGCTCGACAGGATACGGCGTACATATTCGCGTTACGAACAGGACGACGAAAGCGCGGTGCTGGAGGTCTACAAGACTGTCCCGTTGTTGATCGTTGACGACATTGGCAAGGAACGCCCGACGGAGTGGACGCTTGCGACCATCTACTCCGTCATTGACGGACGGTATGAACGCGCGATGCCGACTATCGTCACGACGAACTACGGTGCTACCGACCTTGTAAAGCGGCTGACCCCGATGAGCGGAGATGAAACCACCGCCGACGCGACCGTAGACCGGCTGATCGAGATGTGCGAGGGTATTGTGATGAGCGGCGAAAGCTGGCGGTCACGATAGGGAGGGCTGGTGTGATGAACGAATCCCGCCTTGTGTACGACGTCATGCGCGAACTTGGCAAGCACGGCGCGGTCTACCGCTGCAACGCCGGATCGGTTCGCCTGCCGAGCGGGAAGACATTCCGGGGAATGCCGAAAGGGTTTTCCGACATCATGCTGGTTCTGCCCGGCGGACAAGCCTGTTTCGTCGAGACGAAGGTAAAGCCCAACAAACCCAGCGATGAGCAGATCGCTTTCATCGAGAAGATGCGGCGGCTTGGCTGCAACGCCGGTATCGCCTACAGCGTCGCCGACGCTCTGCAAATCTGCGGGATCAAGTGCGCCGGATGAGAGAGCGATACCCCCCATCCGAAAGTTTTTCACTTGTTGCGCCGCTTCTCTGCCGGTAGCAGTCCCTGCTTAGACAGAAAGACGCATTTTGCGGGGAACGCAAAAAAAACAGAGGATCATGCTATATCCGGCACACCGAAAACGAAGCAACGCCAAGAGTTTTCGCTTTCACTTACCGCAGAATCAAAAGCACCTCAAAAGTGCCTCAAACCACCCTCAAAGCGCGCTTATTCCCGCGTTGCGTGAGCGGCTATGAGAAAACCGCCCTCCCGGGCGGCTGACGCTGACACCATCAGTATATCGGGAGGGACAGCATATGTCAAACGAGGAATTGGCTGTACTGGCCAAGCAGGGCGACCGTGGAGCGACGGCGGCGTTATGGGAGCAGACATACCGGCTTATCTTTTCGCTGATGGGGAAATATTACCCCCTGTGCGCCAACTGCGGCATTGAGCCGGACGACCTCCGACAGGCCGGATACTTCGCGATGACCCGGGCGGTAAACGCCTACGACCCGGACAAGCCGTTTCTGTTCACAACCTACCTCGGCGCCCATGTGTCCAACGTGGCGCGGGAAACGCTGGGGTTCATCGGCCGGTCAGGACTGCCGCCGGTATGCCGCTCGCTGTCTGAACCACTCGACATGGAGGGTATTACGCTGGAGGACACGATCACCGACCCGGACGCCGCAGCGCAGTTCGAGCGGGTTGAGGATGAAGCCTACAACGCCCAACTTCATGCCGCGCTGGAGGAATGCTTTGGCCGCCTCACACAGGAACAGGCTGACGTCTTGCGGGAACGGTTCTATCAGGGCAAAGCCGTGTCCGATATGGCGACAGAGCGCGGTGTGCCGCCTCACAGCATACGCACGGCGGTTGGCAAGTCCCTGCGCCTCATGAACACGGGGCGCAATGCCGCACGGCTGAGAGGGTACCAAGAGGACATCATATCCCGCTCGCGCCGGTATGGAGGATTTACGTCCTTCGCTTCGTCCGGGTATTCGTCCGTTGAATGGGCGGCGGAGCGGCTGATCGATGCCGCCGAATAGCCCCCCTATGCCGGACGTTCAGTGTTGCTTGTTCCCGAACCACGTGCCATACCCGGCGCGTAAGAAATTCCCAAAATGAAGCAAAAACGAGCGGGACACCCGTAAAAAGGGTTCCCGCTCGCGGGTTGGTAAATGGGGGTAATCCGCAAAGGATGAACTTATGCCGGTAGATGCGTCGCACTGTTGGACGAGCGGCGGGCGGCTTCTATAAGCGCCTCAAATTCGTCTGCCCCTTTGTTAATATCAGCAATAACCTCTTGCCTGCTCATGCTTTTGCGCCGCTCATGATTCCATTCGCGGATTTTGTGAATGTCCTCGATCGTGAATGCCGGGCTTATCTCCGGCTTTGGAATGTTAATCGTCATCGTCTTCATCTCCCAAAAGCACAGACGGCGTAAAGATAAGCAAATCGTTACGACCTTCCAGCGCGGTGATTGCCTTCACGCCCTGCATGGTATTGTAGTTTACAATATGCTTGAAGTTCCACGACACAATAGCGTCGCACCCGCTGGCAACAGCGGCGGCTATATGCTGGCAGTCCTCATAGCTTTTCTTCTTCAGTATGCCCAAGTCAACCATCCTATCCGCAATCCGAAGCATGTCGGCGTTGACGTCAACCCGGTCAAACTGTATTTGCGTGAGGTATCCGGCCAGCGTGGCGCGTTTTTGGGGCGCACACTTGGAGAGTTCGTCAAAATCTACGTTGGACAGCACCACGTCAAAAGTCCCGGCTTTGACCCGCTCCCATAGCCTGCGCGTATCGGCTTGCTTCTCCGGCGTGTCTTGTTGGTCGAGATGACTGATAACCGACGTGTCGAGGTAGATTTTCAACCGTTTCATTGCGTCGCATCCTCCCCTTCGACCGAGACACCCTCTGTCGCGCCGCTGGTCGCCTCCTGTCGCGTTATCCGCTCATCAATGGCTTTGGACACATATCCGTTCAAACTCTCGCCTACGGCGACGCTAGCTGCCTGTATGACCGCCTTGCGATCTTTGGGGACACGAACACGCAAATCTTCATATGCCTTGGCGTTATATTTTTCGTTAGCTCGACGCCTCGCTTCACTTATCGGCACGAAACCACCTCCTATGGTGAGTATATCACAGTTATTGTACTGTGTCCAGTGTACAATTTGCACAATGCGCCCAGTACATTTTTGTGCAATATTTCTTTGGAAATCACTTGACAATGTACTGGTTCCAGTGTATACTATAACCATCAAGAGCAAGGGACGCCCCGCCCACTGGTTGACCAGTCCCGACCGGGATAGAAACCATAGCGACAAAGCCGTGATATGAGAGCCGACACAGGCGAACGCGACGCGGCGGAAGCGGCGGGGTTCCAAAAAACAAAGGAGACGCACATTATGTCAGCAGCAGACCTAACCGACACCGCCCGCGAGTACCGCCAGCTCATGGCCGACATCAAGACCCTTACCGAACAGGCAGACGCGCTCAAACAGCGGATGATCCGCGAGCTGGACGCCCGGCAGACCGAGGAAATGACCGCCGGGGAGCACACCATCCGCTGGAACCTCTACGAAAGCAGTCGCCTTGACAGCGCGAAGCTCAAAGCCGAGCATGCTTGACCTACCATACTGTACATATTACCGCCGAGGACACGATTACCAACGAAAAATGATGGGAGTAATAGTCGCATGAACTTAGCAACCAAACTATGGAGGGAAATCACAGTTGAGGCAATTGATAAGATCGGTATATATAAACTTTGCCAGACAGAACACGCGCGGACAGACGACGATACCGCGCATGAACTGGCAAAGATGTTTGCCAGCACGTTGGATAAAGAACAAGAGGCGGCGTTTTGGAATATCTGCGACATCAATAACGGATTAGCCAGTGACGACCATAACCGGGGAGTTGCCGAAGGTTTTATCCTTGCCTGTGAACTGCAAACGCTGATAAACGATCCCGCCGCTCTATATCATGCTTCCGAGGCGGGAGCACGGACTAATAATGAATGCTACATAGACGAAATCAACGAATTAACCGCTTACCTCAAAGCGCGAGGCGTAGAGCCTGTAAGGGTACCCTAAAACAGGGTATCCCTATAACGCAATCAAAGGGTATGAGTCAGATTCACACCCTTCGACGGAAAGCAAACGTCCCGCTCGCGTACCACGTCATACCAAAAAGGTACTGTGACAGGAGCGCGTCACTGTCGGCGGGTTCGCTGACCCCAAAACACGCGCAGGCAGCGGGTAAAAAAACAGGGCGTTTCGCTTCGTTTTCGGAAGGTGACCGCTAGGTTATCGGGCGGCATTTTTGTTCAAGTTTTGTTCAAGTAAACCGCAAATGTTCAAGTGATTTCGCAAACGGGCGCAAAAATCACAATCCATAAAACCTAGTATTACGAGCGGTTACAGACGGTGGCAAAAAGATGCAAAAAGAAAAATATTGCTCTCATAACCCGGAGGTCAGAGGTTCAAATCCTCTCCCCGCAACCACAACCCCTTGAACCGCAACGGTTTGAGGGATTTCATTTATTTGCAACCGTGGCGTTGCAAATCGGCCCGTAGAAGAATACGCCCTATACAGAATGGTAATATGCGAAAATACGAGACAACCAGTTCATGGAAGCATTTTCTTACCCGTGAGCGCCAACCGGCTCCGTTTGCAACCAAGTGGGCAATAGCACGTCTGAATACTTCAACCGATCCTTCGCTCCATTCAGCTTTTTTGCCTCTAAAATCTTCGAGGGGTCACAATAAGCGGCTACCTGTTCCACAGCTTTTCGCATCTCCTGCGGCATCGTGGTAACGTACCTCTCTGTCGTTGATACGGAAGCGTGTCCCATGCGCAAGCCCGTGAACAACGCAAAGAGAATCGCCGTTCTCTGTGTCTCCCGCATGACTTCATGAAGAAATACAGACATCTCGTCGGGATCGAGTACCCGCATCTTCGGCGTCGGGACATCCGGTCTTTGTGTTTTGAGCGTGGGATTGGACGGAAGCTGATACCTCTCAACAGCGTAGCTGAAAAAGTCCTTCAGGATCATGTGGTGATTACACACTGTCTTGGCGGATAAAGCCCCGCTTTTGCCGTCCCTGCGTGAACCGTTCCGCTGCATCCTGTTGTAATACTCCTGTACCGTTTCTAGCGTGATCTGGTATAACGGCAAGGCTCCAAAGAACGGCTCGAAATGAACCTCATAGGTATTCAAGTACCCGGAGTAAGTAGTAGCCTTCTTGGTCGGCGGGGATTTGAACAGCTTTAGCCAATGCGGGAACGCTTCAGAGAAAAGGATTTCGGATACCTTTGGATGACCGAGCTTCTCCATCTCGTCGTAAAGCTCTCTTTCTCTGAGCTTCTCCGCCGCCATTACAGCTTCACGGCGTTCCTGTTCCTCCAAATAGGCGTCGCGCCGCTCAATGCAGGCGGCACGGGTTTTACCTTTGAAAGATTTTCGGTTCGGGGAACCGTCCGGTTTTCGGCCAAGCGTGATTTGGTGTACCCACGATTTGTCGGGCAGTTGGTAAAACGTGCCTTCGCCGTTCGCCCTCTTGTGTGATTTCTGCTTTGGCATAGTAAAACTCCTTATTAATGAGATTTACTTGCCAGCAACTCGGCAAGCTCAGGAGGTCGGGTGCCCATCCACCGATAGAAAGGTTCCTTAGGGATCCTGTACATGTTCCCTACCCTTTTCACGGGAAACGCTTTGCTGTGAATCAAGTTGTACGCGCTGTTGACGCCTATCCGAAGGATTTCTCGAACCTCCGATACGGTGAGTGTGTCCGGCGCTTGTAATGCCGACATGGCATATCCTCCTGAGCGCCGCCGATTTTCCTGTTCCGTATTCTCTTTTCAAGGTACATGGGGTCGTTATTGCAATTGTTCCATGTAATGATTGAGAACACAGCGAAACATCGTAAACAAGAAAATGAGATGAACGGGAACTATTCCCATTCACCTCAAACAGATTCGGCCATTTTCACAATACCCTCGCCGGACACCACTTTGGGATCATAATCCAACATCAATATGGTGCTGTCGTTCGGATACCATATCAAGTAAGCGCGGCCGTCCTTTTCGTAGAGGAACACGAATGCGCCGTTGACGATGACGGTAATAACGCTGTCAGCCATATCCGGGTCAAAGACTTCCGAATAGAAGGAAGCGTTCCTGATTCTCTCCGGGTCTGTGCAAAAGTAACGGTGATAAACGATAGTGTTACCCGCCTCGTCCGAGTAAACGACCGGCGCCTTTATCTCCTCTAAGCCGGCTAAGTCGAAACCCGCCTTTATTGCCGCCGTGCCAACCTCAATAAGTATTTCATCCGCTACGGATAACTCCCGCTCTTCGCAGGACGAACAGAACCCAACGATCAGGGCAAGGAGAACCGCGCCGGCTGCGAACCGTTTCATTTCACGCACCTTCTTGAAGGAACCCCCCGCATGAAAAACTCCTCCGTTTTGCATTGGAGCATCTCAAGGGCGAGTTTGGCCTGATAGTTAATGGTGTTGGATTTGAGGATTACGCTGATGCCGTTGAACAATCCGTAATAGAGAGGCTTGTAATCCACGTCCCAATCGCTGGGGGTATTTTCGTCGAGGGCGGCGAACGCCTTCAGAATTTCCGCTGTGAGAGCCTTATCCATTGGAGCGTCTTCCACATGTGTATAATCCATCGTGGTTTTTCCTTCTTTCCGACTATATTTTCTTCGGTAGAGTTTGCCCCGTCCGGCGCGCTCTGAAAAGTAAAAAAGGAAACGTGCCTTAATTCAAGGGCGTTTCCATTGTACATCATGGTGCAACAAAATGCAACACCTAATTGCCGCATTTTGCTGTACTTTATAAAATTATCGGCGGAAAGAGAGAAAAACGGTTTTCGAGCCGTCAGCCGCGGGTCACAGAAACCCTGTCGCTATGGGGGAAATCGTCCGGACGGTATGTCTCAATGACATAGCGATTCTCACCGTCGAAGCGGATGGTGACGGTCTTGGAATAGCTGGAACCGGGCGGGTTTTCATGGATTATCAGGCTTGCGCCGCATTCCTTCATCGTTTCAAAGGTGGTCATGAAACCGATCCCGCTGCCGCCGTTCTCTTGGTGGGTAGTGACGCGCTCCGCG
The DNA here is from genome assembly GCA_002293625.1 of Clostridiales bacterium UBA929. GTDB lineage: Bacteria > Bacillota > Clostridia > Oscillospirales > UBA929 > UBA929. The sequence continues at coordinate 35,574 of DBDP01000124.1, forward strand.
CCGAGCTTTATTAGTGTGTCTACTTCAAACGGGATTCCGTTGTCCTGAACCGAGAACTCATAGCAGCCGTCCGCTTCCCCGATCATCGCCAGCACCCTCCCGGTGGCGTTGTCACTCGCCTTGACCGCAATCAGCGCGTCTTGCAGGTGGTCGCCGATCATCGTTTCCAATTTTCCCTTACCGATTACCGTTTCCACCATATGTACAATGCTGCCGCTGATCATGAGGTTGAAGTCGATGTCATGGCTGGCGAAAATGCCGGCGAAGTATTTGAACAGGGCATCCATTGAATGGATGTTTGCGGAAGGTATACTTGGTATTCTCTTGCCTCCAACTGTATCGGTGTACTCTTTTGATATATCGCGGATGTCCTCCAACTGTTGGTTTAGCTGTTCGTAATAATCTGGCGGCAACCCTAATGAGCGTGTCTTCTCGATAAGGGAAAGAGCAACCTCTTCCGCCGCCGATAGGCGGTGCATGACCCTGTGGTTCGCGACCCTCACCGATTCGTGCATTTCCTTGTAGCGTTCCAGTTCTTGTGTCACTCTGGCCAACTCCTTATGATAAATTTCTTCATTGCGCTCCCATGCTCTTTTTCGCTGCCACATCTTCATACTCCTCCGAATCCATATATATATCCCCGCTCCGGTTATGCCCGTGCTGGTGATTAGAGGGATAATAGTTCTATATATTCCGTAGTTTCCCCAAAGCTCTAAGCCGAGAGTATTAAAGGCAAAGAACAGTCCCGCAATGACCAAGGTAATAGCCAGCGTGTATCTCGCGAATAAAAAAGGGAATCCCCGCTTGAATCGCCGGACTTTGAAGAACCGATAGCACAGAAATAGTTGTAAGACGGCGATTAAAGCGTAAAACAGCAGATAAACGGGTTCGTTGAAATCAATTGGGTTTTCATCGGTGTATTCCCGCATACCTAAAAACGGAGCGAAAGCTAGGCTGACCGGAAGCCATCCGGCAGTATAGGATACGAAGCCCATTCCGTATGAAAGCAAGAAAGCGGATACCGCCGTATCGAGTTTTTGCTTGTAGATGACCCTAACCATTGCACTAGAGGTGGCGCAATATAGTATTTCCGGCATTCCAGAAGGAAGCCAACGCGGTGCCGTTGCCTCCAGAAATGCCCACATAATGCACCAAAGCCCCATCAATGCCTTTTGAGAGATTCGGGAGTCTTGATTCAACGATCTTTCGCAGATATAGAAGCTGGCAAGAAGCGTACCCATCGAACTGATGACATCGCACATTGACAATCCGCAAACGAATCGGCTCCATAGTCTACGAAGTGGAAATCCACTTCTGTCCAAACGCCCGCGAAACATTAAACGATAAGATAATCCGGCTTATGCGGCGTGATATGGAGGCGGCGTCGTGAAAAATGCTCTGGCAATTCACGATTCCGTGTGCTATACTATGGATGCCGTAAATAACTACGACCACTGGCGACTCGTACAGGAAAGACTTTAGTTCAACCGAATCATCAAACAAGCCGTATATCACATTGACATGGAATCCAGCTACTCCCAGTGGGATTTCTGCAAATACTATTTACAGATTTAGAAACACCAATCTTCGTTACCTTAGTGCTACAACGAACACCACATTTGCTCAATTATCATCGGTAACAGCAACAAACATTAGTGCGTTGTGGTATATCACATCAGCGGGAACGAATCTTTATTATATTGAATCTTTAGGAGTTCGTACCGCGAGACCATCTTCCACGACATTTAGTACATTACCAAATATGCTCACAGCAAATGCAACAGGAACATCCGCAACCACAGGAACTCTTTCTTTGACAGCGTTTTCATCTGCAGACACACAAAAATGGTATATAAACAGAAACGGAAGCAATTATTACTTTGTTAACTATAAATATCCACAACTCGCCATCAATGTAAACAACATATCTGCAGCTCCTAATCTTGCAGCATCATCAACGGGTGTTGCATGGACTGTTGAAACAGTGACAAGAAATGACGCATGGCTTCTTAGGTATAGTGGTGCACCAACCACCGTAACCGTCAATGTTGTCATTGAAGCCTCAGCTGTAACAGGGTTACTTACAAATGCAATTTACAATACCGCAACAGCATGGAATGGCATTGATCCCAATATTACTGTAAGGGTTTATCCCTCAACATTTACAGGAACACCTCCAAATGCGAATTTTACAATAAGAGTTCGAGGTGTTAATTCTGGTGGAGCTAGGCTAGGTAGACTTGTATCAACACCATCAAACTTAGATAGCGCATGGACTAGTGCTGTGATCGAAATATCCACCGAGTCGTCGGGAACAAACAGCAACAATTATACTAACGGTGATCGAGAGATGAATTTTCTACATGAATTAGGTCATGGTTTGAAGCTTGCTCATCCTCATCAAGCCACTGCAGGCTATTATCCGGTCTCAATTATGTGTCAAGGCTTACCGTCAGTCAATACGAACTTAACTGTCAGGCCCTCTGGGCATGATAAATACAATCTTATGAGAAAGTGGTGAAAATAATGAAAAAGGCAATACTGAGCACATTACTGGTTATACTTTTGACAGCTTGCCAATCTGTTCAACCCATTATTGGAGGCGATGCCGGGAATGGGGATAACTCCCCAAGTGGGTTCTACTTTGATTCCACTAAATTTATTATAGTGGATAATGATGGTGGGAATAGAATAATCCCCACATCAATGGAGGATATGGAAAAACGCGCACGAAACTTAACCAACGATTCTGAAACTCAATACGGTGCTATCCTTATTTGTGAAGTAATAGGGAAAAGCATAAACCGTATTATTGAGCCTTCTGAGGAAGATCGGGATGAGAGCAGTGTATATGGTGTAAATCATGTATTGACACCTGTGAAAATTAGCAGAGTTGTTTTTGCGGGTAAAGATGTCTTCTTAAACGAAGGCAATGAAGTATACTTGGTCGAACCCTTTTTCTATGTCACCAAAGAGACGCCGGCATATATGGAAGAATACGGAGAGAATACTATCATTTCAAGCGAATACGATCCCCTTGAAAAAGGGAAAAGATATCTCATGTATCTATCATATCAGCCAGATGAAATATATAATTTCAATGGCGAAACAACCCTACGTACGCTTGGTCTTAGAGAATCAGTTTATTGCTTAAGTGATGATTCTCCAAGCAAAAGAGCCTCTGATGATCCGTTGTATGAGGATATATGGGAGGAGGTTAAAAAGACATATGACGATAATAAGTGATCTATAGGCAAAGGGGGTATAAAAATATACCAACGAATCTTACGTCGGAATTTTCATTCTATGTCTAGTAAACCCGCAAGATGCTTTCCTGGTCAGCGTCTTGCGGGTTTTAATATCAGTTTAGAAAAGTCCCTTGACAAATGTCATCGGACTATGTACTTTTCGGCGCTCGCGACCCGCTGACCGCGATTTCTTCTTTATACGGTTTTACCCACGAACAGGCGCAGCTCACGCTGGACATCGTCATGAGGGTAATTGAGTTCCTGAAAACGTCCACCGCCAATTACGCTCTGATCCAAGAGGTGCTCCGGCAGCAAGACCCTTAATGGGATTATATCAAATGCTAAGTGAGATGACAAGCGTTAGGTGCCGCAATTTGCCATACTTTGCCCGATTTTATCGGTTTTGAAAGCTGAGGATGCGATGAGCAACCAAGAAATTTTGAGCGAACGGATCAAGCATTACCGGCAACTGAAGGGGCTGACGCAGAAAGCGATGGCGGAGA
>DBDP01000132.1 GCA_002293625.1 Clostridiales bacterium UBA929
GGGCGGCGCGCGCTCCCGGCTTCGGACAGCTTGGAGGAAACGGACGAGCGGGACGCCGAAAGCGGGCGTCGCACACGCGAGTTTACGCGCAGGCGGCTCGAACAGCTCTCCCTCGCGTTTCAGGAGGTGCATACGCAGCTGCAAAAGGTGTTTGCCCGCCCCCAAAACGACGAGGACGTGGCGGCGGTGTTCGACCGCACGGCGGAGCGGGTATGCCGCCGCTGCGCGATGCGCGGGGTCTGCTGGGATCGGGAAATGGAAGGTACATACGGCGTGTTGAGCGGCGTATCCGGCGTATTAAATCGCGAAGGACGGGTCGAGGATAATGACTTCCCACCCTATTTTTCCTCACGCTGCATTCATTTTTCCAAGTTCGTCATGACGGCGAACGAGGAGATGGCGGCGATGCTCAGCCGCAAAAAAACCCGCGCCGGGCTGTCCGAAAGCCGCGCGCAGGTGTGTTTGCAATATGCCGAAATCGCGAGGGCGCTGGGGCGCGTCGCCGAAGAGGTGGGCGCGGAGATATGCTTCGACGAGGAAGCGGAGGAACAGATTCGCAGAGTGCTGGAGCCTTACCGCCTACCCCTAAACGTAACGGCGCTGAAAACCCCCGAAGGGCAGAACCGCGTAGAGATCGAGGGGCGCGGCGCGGGGCTGCTGCTCGCGCGGGACCGCGAAAAAATCTTAATTGAGCTGTCGCGGTGCGCCGGATACACCGTTTCCATGCCGGAGCAAGTGGTAACGCCGCTCGGTGAAAAGCTGATATTCACCGAAGCGGAGCAATTCCACGCGTCAATCGGCATCGCATCTCACAAAAAGCAGGGGGAGCCGGTCAACGGAGACACGGGAACATGGTTCAAAACCGCCGACGGAAACGCGTTCATCATCCTTTCGGACGGCATGGGTTCGGGAGCGGAAGCGTGGGAGCAGTCGGCACAGACAGTGCGGCTTCTGGAGCGGTTCCTGCGGGCAGGGATCGATCCGTCCTCGGCATTGAGTACCGTCAATTCGGCGCTGGTGCTACGCGGCGCGGAAGCGGGCGAAACGCTGGTGACGGTCGATCTCTGTGTATGCGACTTAAAAACAGGGCGCGCGCGCTTCTTCAAAAACGGCGCGGCACCGTCGTTCATCAAGCGCGGCAGCCGCGTTTCGCGTCTGATGGGGCAAGGTTGGCCGATCGGCATTGGGCTGTCGCCGGCACCCGGTACGGGCGCGACCACCGTCCGGCTGGAAAGCGGGGACTGCGTCATCCTCATGAGCGACGGCGTCTGCGGATCCGGCGACGACGGATGGTTAATCAAGTTTTTGGAGGGATGCGAAGGGGAGCGCCCGAAAGAAATGGCCGGGCGCGTTTTGGAACAGGCCGTTTTGCAGAATGGCCGCGGCGACGACATGATGGTGATGGTATTTGCATTGCGGTAGGGGCTGATACCGCGGACGATCAAGGGCGATCGTCCCTACTGTTGCCTAACCGCGAACCACGCGTCGCAGTTCGGCAGAGCATCCAATAGTTCCTGTTTCTGCTCATCTGTGAGGGCTGTGTTGGCGCATTCCAGCGAGCGCAAATTGGTCATGCCCTTCAAGACGGAGATATCGGTGATCTGATTGCCGCTGAGATTCAACTCCTGCAGATTGGGAAGCTCCGCCAAAACGGATATATCGGTAATCTCATTATTCCTCAGGTTGAGGACGGTCAGCCCTGTCAGGTTCTTGAGGTCTTTGATGTCTTTGATCTTGTTTCCTCCGAGGTCGAGACCCGTCAGGGTCGTCATGTCTTTGATAATGCCGACTTCGGTGAGGTTGTTGTCCGCGAGCGTCAGGAAATCCAAGTTCGTTGCGTGGCGCAAAACCTTAATATCCCCATTACTGAATCCGTTTCCGTGAAGATAGAGGGAATTCACGTTCAGCGGGTACGTTTTCCCGGCAATGTTGATTTCGTTGGGTGTGCAGCCGCTCAGCAAGACGGCGGTTAGAAGTACGAAAGCCAGCGCGGCAGAAAGTTTTTTCATGGTGGTTTACCCCTCTCTTATGTTACCTCTAATTCAGCGAATGTGATAATGGCCTGTGCGCGTGAGTAAGATTGCATGGGGTCAAAGGTGTTTTCGCCGGTGCCCGTCATGATGCCCGCGTGGCTTACGTAGTCGATCGCGCCCCTCGCCCATTCGGGCGTATCGGCAATGTCGCCGAACGCCGCCGGCGGCGCGCCGCTCACGTCCGTTCCCATAGCCGCGAGGACGTTGCAGATAAGGCGGGCGGATTGACGGCGGTTAAACGTCCCTTCGGGGGCAAACATCCCGCCGCTGCCGTCAATCAAGCCGAGGTTCGCAGCCAGCAGCAGCTCTGGGTCGTCGGTGTCGCTGAACGTAACGTTGCGGGAACCGCGTTCGTTAAGCAGTGTCTCCGCGTCTTTCCCCGTAGTAACCTCCACCCACTTCAGCGCGAGGCGGGCGAACTCACCGCGCAGGATCGGCTGCGTATACGCGCCCTGAAGGTCTTGCGGCACAAAGCCCATCTCGAGCGCCGCAGTCAGGCGTTCCCGCGCCCAGTCGGGCATATCGTCGGACGCGTCCTCGGGATTAAGGGCTTCGGTTAAAACCTCGTCGCGGGTGTCGGGGTCGTCATACTTTCCGGCGAGGTAGCCGTCCGGGTCGGCGACGGCGTAATAGGACGGTTTCGGGTTGAACGAGCCGTCAAATAGGAGCGGTTCGCCCTGCCTGCGCCAACTCGCGGTGTCCTCCAAACCCCAAAGCGTAACGCGTGTGATATGCTCGCTGTACTTTTTGTAGATTTGGAAGAGCTGCGCATATAACTGCGCCTGTTTTTTCTCGGTTTCGGCGTCGAGTTTGTGCATTCGTGTCCAGTTTCCGGCGGGAATATCCAGCTCGGTGACGCTGATTTCGCAGCCGGTTTCGATGAAGCGTTCGATCGTCGCCTCAACGTCGCTTACATTCAGGTCTTCGGTAAAATAATGGGACTGCATCCCAAGCCCTTCGATCAGCAGACGTTCCGGCTCGGTATTGCGCGGGTCGGTTGCCCACTTCGTGTTCAGCTCCTCGGTCATTTGCGCGATGACCTTGCGCTTGCCGGGCATGGTTTCGTTGAAATCGTTGTAATACAGCACGGCGGCGGGGTCCGCTTGCCGCGCGAGTACAAATGCGTCATAAATATAATCGGCGCCGCTTTCGCCGCTGCCAGCACCGTTCGCGTAAGCCTTATACCACGCCGAGTCTTTCCGCAGATGGTTCCGCCAGTCGCCCGGCGAACCGCCAATACCGTCTACAAACGCTTCGTTGACGACATCCCACGAAATGACCTTTCCGGCGAAATGGCCAGCCACCCTGCCGATATACTCTTCCATGTTGGCTTTCGCCTGTGCGCGGTTCAGCCCGTTGTTCAGCCATGCGGCGGACTGCGAATGCCACACAAGCACATGCCCGTGAATCGCGAAGCCGGGGAGCTGCCCCAGCAGTGAATCGACGCGGTCAAAACTATACGAACCTTTTGATTGCGCGAACGCGTTCGGCTTCATCACGTTTTCCGCCGTCAGCGCGTTGAAGTGACGCGTCAGCAGTTCCAAGCGCCGGTCGGATACGTTGTCCGGGGTGAAGATGGCACCAAGAAGAAAATCGTCCTGATAAATCTCGGACAGCGAGGGCAGCGCCGTACTGTCGTCTATTCCCGCTAACGCCGCCGGCACGGATGTGATCAGCAGCATAACCGAGAGTAAAAACGCCGGGATTCTTTTTGCCACAATAGTATATCCTCCTACTCTTTTTCCAATTCAGCGAATGTGATGATGGCCTGCGCGCGGGAGTATACCTGCATGGGGTCAAAGGTGTTTTCGCCGGTGCCCGTCATGATGCCCGCGTGGCTTACATAATCAATCGCGCTCTTTGCCCATTCGGGCGTATCGGCGATGTCGCCGAACGCCGCCGGAGGAGCGCCGCTCACGTCTGTACCCATAGCCGCGAGGACGTTGCAGATAAGGCGGGCGGACTGACGGCGGTTAAACGTCCCTTCGGGGTTGAACATCCCGCCGCTGCCGTCAATCAGACCGAGATTTGCCGCCAGCAGCAGCTCGGGGTCGTCGGTGTCGCTGAACGTAACGTTGCGGGAACCGCGTTCGTCAAGCAGTGTCTCCGCGTCTTTCCCCGTAGTAACCTCCACCCATTTCAAAGCGAAGCGGGCGAACTCGCCGCGCAGAATCGGCTGCGTATACGCGCCTTGCAAGTCTTGCGGCACAAAGCCCATCTCAAGCGCCGCAGTCAGGCGCTCCCGCGCCCATGGCGCGGCGCTGTCCAGCGCATTCTCGCTGACGGTGATTTTGGCGACGCCCCATTTATCCCCGCGTTTGTACACCACAACACCGGGAGCGGAAACGTTTACTAGGGTGCCGTCAAAATCCCAAGTCTCGTAAGAAATCCGGCTGCCGTCGGGTGCGATCAAGCGATATGTACCGCCGTCGCCAACAAGCGCCGTGCCGGAAAAGAAGGGGTTGACGTCGCTGTACGTCGCGGGAAGGGGCATGTTGCCCGTTTTATCGATATAGCCGTATACACCGGCTTCTCCCACCGGCGAGAGACCGTCTGTAAACACACCCACGCTTTCGAGGGAGAAGGGGATCACCGTCTTTCCTTGTGTATCGATATAGCCCCACAGACCGTCTTTCTTCACGGCGGCCAGACCCTCGTGGAATACGGCGCTGCCCGCCGTCATGAAATCGTCATACAACGCTTCGGTCACAAGGTTACCCGCAGTGTCAATAAAACCCCACTTCCCGTTTTGCTTGACAGGCGCGAGACCTTGATTGAACGGGCGGGCGTCTTCGTATGTAAAGGGGATTTTCAGGGTGAATGTTTTATCCACGTATCCGTAAAGCGCGGAGCCGCCGGAAAACACCCAAAACGGCAAAAGCCCTTCGGTGAAATTAACGCCGCAGTCCCAATCGGCATATTGCGCCGCTTCGGTAGGGGGTGTCAGCTTAAGAGGCGTCCCCGAAGCATCGTATAAAACGCAGTCCGCGCCCGACCACGCGAGCGCCGCGCCGTCGGAAAACGTATATCCCCAATCGGCGGAGAAGACTGCTTTGCCTTGTTTGTCAATGTAAACGGCGCGGGAGGCGGTGTACAGCACGGCAAACCCCTCGCTGAAGTCGCTCACCCCGATGATATCCGCGCTTTCGCAGGCTGCTTTAAGTGCGGCGGCGGAGATCGCCGTCCCGCCGTCGTCGCCGAGATAGCTGTATTCCGCGCCTTCGCGTACCCAAATCAGCCCGTCCGCATATGCGCCGGTTTCGTCGTAGACCGCTTCGGTCAGAATCGTGAGCGCGGCCGCTTCGGTTTTAGCCGCCGCCGTAAATGATGTAAGCGCCAGCGCCAAAACAAGCGCCCAAGCCGTGAGACGTTTCTTCATCGGTACATCTCCCCCCATTATCATCAGTATACAGCTTTGGCGAGTTTTCGTCAAGGGCGGGGATTCTTGAGTTCCCCCAAAAATC
>DBDP01000074.1:0-124 GCA_002293625.1 Clostridiales bacterium UBA929
CGCGGTGGGCGAGGTTTCCTGCACCGGCGTCCACGGCGCGAACCGCCTTGCTTCCAACTCCATGCTGGAGTGCTTGGTGTTCGGCCGCCGGGCAGCGGAATCAATTGACAATGGACAATTGATA
>DBDP01000074.1:222-1943 GCA_002293625.1 Clostridiales bacterium UBA929
CGCGGGGGCTTGCCGAAATCGGCGGGGTATTGTCGGAGATTCCCGATATCAACACCCGCGAATGGGTTGAGACGCGCAACATGGCGCTCTCCGCGCAGGCGGTATTGTCTGCCGCTTTATCGAGAAAGCAAAGTGTTGGGACTCATTATGTAGAGAACCAGTAGGGGCGCGCATTGCGCGTCCGTATGAATATCGGCGATTATACCGCGGCGTGCCGAGGTCGTCACGCCCTACGGGGTTATGCGGGACGATTGCCATCGTCCCCTACGGGTGTGGTTCGACGGGCAATTCGTAAATCGCCCCCTACCAAGAGAAAGAAGGTTCGCTATGCTTGACTTGGACAACCTTATCAAAACAGCCTTAAACGAAGACATTGGCTGGGGGGATATCACCACCGAGAGCTGCGTGCCGCCCGACAAGAACATCACCGGCGAGTTCCTCGCGAAGGAGCCGATGGTGATTTGCGGGCTGTTCGTCTTACGGCGCGTATTTGACGAGGCGGGCAGACGGTACGGAGACGCCCAGACCGTGGTGAAGACGCGCTGCAAGGACGGCGACGAGATACGGGAGGGAACCGTACTCGCCGACATATCCGGCTCTGCGCGGGCAATCCTGTCCGGGGAGCGCGTGGCGCTCAACCTATTGCAGCACATGAGCGGCATCGCCACCCGCACACGCGCGGTGCTGAAACAAATCGCCGGAACGAAAACGAAGATATGCGATACGCGCAAAACGCTGCCGGGGCTGCGCGTCCTGCAAAAATACGCCGTGCGTATCGGCGGCGGTTCCAATCACCGCATGGGTCTGTCGGACGGCGTGTTGATTAAGGATAACCACATCGCGGCCGCCGGAGGCATCGCGAACGCGGTCTTTGCCGCGCGAGAACGTATCCCGCACACCGTAAAAATCGAGGTGGAAGCCACCACCCTTGATGAAGTCGCCGAAGCGCTCTCCGCCGGAGCGGACATCATCATGCTCGACAATATGGACAACGAAACGATGACGGAGGCAGTTCATACGGTCAACGGACGCGCCGTCACCGAAGCGTCGGGCAACATGGGGAGCAAAGACCTGCGCGCCGTCGCCATGACCGGCGTCGATCTGATCTCGGTCGGCGGGTTAACGCACTCCGTCCGCGCCGCCGACATCAGTTTGAAATTCGGGGTCTCGCCGAAAAGCGTATAGCATGTTCAAACTCCTTAAGACCGAAGGGCTTGCCCGCAGGGGGCGGGTTGTGACACCGCACGGTACGCTGGAGACGCCGGTGTTTATGAACGTCGCGACGCAGGCCGCGATTAAGGGCGGTCTTTCCGCGTCCGACCTCAAAGCCGTGGGGTGTCAAATCGCTCTGTGCAACACCTATCATCTGCACTTGCGCCCCGGCGAGGAAACCGTGCGGAAGCTCGGCGGTTTGCACGGTTTCATGGGCTGGGACAAGCCGATGCTGACCGACAGCGGCGGGTTTCAGGTTTTTTCGCTGGCGCGGCTGCGTAAAATCAGCGAAGAAGGGGTGTCGTTCGCGTCCCATCTGGACGGGCGCAGGATATTTCTTTCCCCCGAAAGCGCCGCCGAAATCCAGTTGAAACTCGGCGCGGACATCTTCATGGCGCTGGACGAATGCGTGGAGAACCCCGCGCCGTATGAATACGTAAAGCAGTCGGCGGAGCGCACCGCCCGCTGGCTGGAACGCACGGCGAATTTTTTAGACCATCAACGGGCGA
>DBDP01000074.1:2023-3221 GCA_002293625.1 Clostridiales bacterium UBA929
GGAGGGCTCGCCGTCGGGGAGGAAACGTCCGTGATGTACCACATTCTGGACGTTGTGGGTGAGCATATGCCGCCGGACAAACCGCGCTATCTGATGGGTGTCGGGACGCCGGAGAACATCATTGAGGCGGTCGCTCGCGGCATCGACTTTTTCGATTGCGTGATGCCCGCCCGAAACGCGCGTCACGGGCGTTTATACACATGGGAAGGCCGGATGAACCTTTTGAACGAGCGCTACAAAGAGGATGACAGACCGGTAGATGCAGCCTGCTCCTGCCCGCTTTGTAAAAACCATACCCGCGCTTATCTGCGGCACTTGTTCAAGGCTGGGGAGATACTCGCGCTGCGCCTCGCGGTGCTGCACAACCTGACGTTTTACAACACCTTGATGCAAAAAATACGTGAAAACATTGAAAACGGTACCTTCGCGGCGTTTCGGAAACGGTACACGGGCGTTTTGGACGGGAGAGCCGCGCCGTGAGGCGGCGCGTATTCTCCGTCATAGCGGTTGCCGCGTTGCTCGGACTCGCGGTTTGGCGGTATTTTGCGATTCCCGCTCCCGTGCGGGAGTATGACGGCAAAACCACCGAACTGACGCTGGAAGCCTCCGGCTTCTCTGCCGCCGCGCCTTACGGGAAGCAAGCCGATGTGCGTCTGAACGGCGTCAGCGGGATTCTGTATTATTCCGGCGAACAGAATATCAAGCCGGGCGACCGATTGACCGGGCGTTTCCGCGTTACCGTCACGCCGCGCGCGGGCAACCATTTCAAGGCGACGATCTATGAGGATTTTGCCGTTGAACCCGGCGAAATCCGGCTGTTGGACAGACCTGCATTATGGGGACAGGCGATTAAGAACCGAATACTCTCTTTGTTTTCCGGCGACAGCGCGGCGCTCTTGACCGGGATTCTGACCGGCGACAGGAGCGGCTTTTCCGAAGAGCTGAACCAAAACCTGTTTACCGCCGGAATGACGCATGTGGCGGCGGTTTCGGGGCTGCACGTTTCGATGCTTGCGGGGTTTATCGCGCTGATAACCCGGAGCCGCAGGCGTTCGTTTTTCCTCACGCTGCCGCTGGTTTTATGCTATGTCGCGATTACCGGGTTCACGCCGTCGGCGGTGCGGGCGGGCATCATGATCGCGGTGTTTATCGCGGCTCCGCTGATCGGGCGGGAATATGTGCCGCTGCGCGCTCTGGC
>DBDP01000066.1 GCA_002293625.1 Clostridiales bacterium UBA929
GCGTGTATGGGAGCGCGGCAGCGGGGAGACACAGGCCTGCGGCACGGGAGCGTGCGCGGCCGCCGTGGCGGCCGTTTTGAACGGACACTGCGACCCCGGCGCGGACATTACGGTTTCTCTGCTGGGCGGATCGCTGACCGTGAATTACACCGGCGAGACGGTGTTCATGACGGGCGACTGCATAAAAGTTTTTGACGGGACGGTGGAGATATGAGCGAGCTTGTGCTTGTGCTGGATTTCGGAGGGCAATACAAAGAATTGATTGCGCGAGCCGCCCGCGAGGCGCGGGTGTATTCGGAGATTCGCCCCAGGCATATGTCCGCCGCTGAAATCAAACGCCTGAATCCGATTGGGATTATTTTAACGGGCGGACCGAACAGCGTATACGCCCCCGGCGCGCCGAAATGCGACCCTGATATTTTCACGCTGGGTATCCCCGTGTTCGGTATCTGCTACGGAATGCAGCTGATGTGCCATATGCTCGGCGGCGAGGTCGCGGCGGCGGGAGAAGGTGAATACGGGCGCGTTACCGTAACGGATTCATCGGGGAAATCCTTCGCCGCGCTGATGAGCCACCGGGACTCGGTGACGCGACTGCCGGAGGGGTTTACCGCTACCGCGCGCACAGCGTCCTGCATAGCGTCCTGCGAAAATCCGGCAAAAAAACTGTACGGGGTGCAGTTCCACCCGGAGTCGGCGCATACCGAAGGCGGACGCGAGGTGCTATGGTGGTTTCTGTATGACGTCTGCGGCGCGTCGGGGGATTACGAACTGGACGACTACATAGAAACGCAGGTAACGCAAATCCGGCGGAAAGTAAAAGACGAGCGTGTGCTGCTGGCGCTGTCCGGCGGCGTGGATTCGTCCGTTTGCGCGGGGCTGCTCAGGAAAGCGATTCCGGGGCGTCTTGTCTGCGTGTTTATCGACCACGGGCTGATGCGGCTTCGCGAAGGCGACGAAATAGAGCGCGAGTTTTCCGGGCGCGATTTACGCTTTATCCGCGTAAACGCCGGAGAACGGTTTCTTAGAAAACTGAAGGGCGTGACCGCCCCCGAGCGCAAGCGCAAGATGATTGGCGGGGAGTTTATCCGTGTGTTTGAAGAGGAGGCCGCGAAGCTCGGCAACATCCCTTTTTTCGCGCAGGGCACGATTTATCCCGATATTGTGGAATCGGGCGGCGCGGCCGGCGCGACGATCAAAAGCCATCACAATGTGGGCGGTCTGCCCGAAAAACTGGGGTTTTCCGAGGTTATAGAGCCGCTGTCCGGGCTTTTCAAGGATGAGGTTCGCGCGCTCGGCAGAAAGCTCGGACTGCCGGAAGCGATGGTTGGCCGCCAGCCCTTTCCGGGACCGGGGCTTGCCGTCCGCGTTACGGGCGAGGTCACGGAGACAAAACTGGAGGTTTTGCGCGCCGCCGACGCGATCGTGCGCGAGGAACTGGATAAGATAAACCCCAAGCCGGAGCAGTATTTCGCGGTGCTGACCGACACCCGCTCGGTGGGGGTGAAGGGCGACGGCAGGACATATGACTTCGTCGTCGCCGTCCGCGCCGTAACCACCGGCGACTTTATGACCTGCGAATACACCCCGCTGCCGCACATAACGCTCGGCCGTATCTCGTCGCGGATCACCGGCGAAATCCCGAACGTCAGCCGTGTCGTCTATGACATAACGTCAAAACCCCCGGCGACGGTGGAGTGGGAATGATGGCGAAACACATTTTTGTAACGGGCGGGGTTGTTTCCGGCCTCGGCAAGGGCATTACCGCCGCGTCGCTGGGACGGCTTTTGAAACAGCGCGGATTGAAGGTCGCGGCGCAGAAGCTGGATCCGTATATGAACGCGGACCCCGGTACGATGAATCCCTTCCAGCACGGGGAGGTATTCGTCACCGGCGACGGCGCGGAAACGGATTTGGACTTGGGGCATTACGAGCGCTTCATTGACGAAGACCTCACAAAGCGCAGCAGTCTGACCGCCGGAAGGGTTTACCGGAGCGTGCTGGAGCGCGAACGCGCGGGCGGCTACGCGGGCGGCACGGTGCAGGTGATTCCGCACATCACGGAGGAAATCAAAGCCTTCATCCGCGCGGGCGGCGAAGACGCCGATGTGCTGATTACCGAAATCGGCGGCACGGTCGGCGACATGGAAAGTCTGCCGTTTATAGAGGCTATCCGGCAAATATCCCTCGAAACAGGCGGCTGCCTGTTTATCCATGTGACGCTGGTTCCGTTTCTGAAAGCGTCGGGCGAACATAAATCCAAACCCACGCAGCATTCGGTCAAAGAGCTGCAATCGATGGGTATTACACCGGGTATCATCATTGCGAGGGCGGACGAGCCGCTGGATGACGGCATCAAAAAGAAAATCGCTCTGTTTTGCAACGTAAAGCCCGACTGCGTCATCGAGAACATCACGCTGCCCTCGCTGTACGAAGCGCCGCTGATGCTGCAGCGAAACGGGCTGGACACGGTCGTCTGCCGCGAACTGGGGTTCAATGTGCCGGAAGCCGACCTCGGCGAATGGCGCGGCATGACGAAAAAGATACAGGCGCGGGAAAAGAGCGCCGTTATCGGTATTGTCGGGAAATACGTGAAACTGCACGACGCGTACCTGTCCGTGATTGAGAGCCTGAACCACGCGGGGTTTGAGCTTGGAGCGGAGGTGGAACTGCGCTGGATCGACAGCGAAACGGTGTCCCGCGAAACCGCCGCCGCCTTGCTTGCGGAAATTGACGGGCTGATTATCCCCGGCGGGTTCGGCGACCGCGGCATAGAAGGAAAAATCGCGGCGTGCCGCTGGGCGAGGGAAAACGACGTCCCATTTTTAGGGATATGCCTTGGAATGCAGATTGCGGTGATCGACTTCGCGCGACACGTCTGCGGGCTGGAACGCGCCAACTCCGGGGAGTTTGACGAAGGCGCACGGCATCGGGTGATTGATCTTATGCCCGGTCAGGCCGGAATGGCCGGAAGCGGCGGCACCATGCGCTTGGGCGCGTACCCGTGCGCGGTCGCGGAGGGAACCCGTCTGCGCGCGCTGTACGGGTCGGAGCGCATCAGCGAACGCCACCGCCACCGCTATGAGGTCAACAACGCGTACAGAGACACATTGACCGCGAACGGTCTTGTAATCAGCGGCGCGTCGCCGGACGGAGCGCTTGCGGAAGCCGTCGAGCTGCCGGACAAGCGGTTTTTCATCGGCGTACAATTCCACCCGGAGTTCAAAAGCCGTCCCAACAAACCGCACCCGTTGTTTCTCGGTCTGCTGGGTGCCGCGCTGGAAACGGAGGAGGGTATCCGTGAACATTAACAAAAACTTTTTGGAGCTGAAAGACAGCTACCTGTTCTCCAGAATCGCGAAAAAGGTGCGCGATTTTTCGGCGGCGCACCCCGAAACCGAAACCATCCGTCTCGGTATAGGCGACGTAACGCTGCCGCTTGTCCCCGCCGTTACAAACGCGATGAGCCGCGCCGTGTCGGAAATGGGGGAGCGCGAAACCTTTCGCGGTTACGGGGAAGAACAGGGTTACGCATTTCTCCGGCTGGCGGTGTGCGGGTATTACGCCGAAAAAGGGGTGACGCTGGAGGAAAGCGAGGTTTTTATCGGCGACGGCGCAAAGAGCGACCTCGGCAACATCCTCGACATCTTTTCGGGTAGCAACACCGTAATGATCCCCGACCCCGTCTATCCCGTCTACGTGGATACGAACGTGATGGCGGGGCGGAAAATCATATATGCAAACGGCAGCGTTGAAAACGGATTCCTTCCCATGCCGGACAGGCGCGTGAAAGCAGACATAATCTACCTCTGTTCCCCCAACAACCCGACAGGGGCTGTGTACAGCCGCGAACAGCTTGCCGAATGGGTCGCGTACGCGCTGGAAAACGAAGCGGTGATCCTGTTCGACGCCGCCTATGAGATTTTTATTCGGGGGAACGACCTGCCGTCGAGTATTTACCAGATTACGGGAGCGGAGGAATGCGCGATAGAATTTTGTTCCCTATCCAAGACGGCGGGGTTTACCGGCGTTCGGTGCGGTTATACCGTCGTCCCTCACGCGCTGAAACGGGGCGGCGCGGCGCTGAACAAGCTCTGGCTGCGGCGGCAAACCACCAAGTTCAACGGCGTATCGTATATCGTACAGCGCGGCGCGGAGGCAGTGTTTAGCGAAGAAGGATTGGGGCAAATTAAGAGCGGGATAGACTACTATCTCGAAAACGCGCGCGTTATCACCGAAACGCTGAACAAACTGGGAATATGGTTCACAGGGGGTGAAAACGCGCCGTATGTTTGGATGAAATGCGGAGCGCCATCGTGGGATTATTTTGATTCCCTGCTCGAAAAAACGGGCGTGGTCGGAACGCCCGGCGCGGGTTTCGGCGCGAACGGAGAAGGCTTCTTCCGCCTGAGCGCGTTTGGCAAGCGGGAGGATGTCATGGAAGCGATGCGGCGCATGATGCTTATGTAGGGATTGTCTCGCGGGCGGGATGACCCCGCCCCTACAATTCTCCACTGAAAACATGAGGCAAAAAATTTTTCTTGACATATCCTATCGTATAGCCTATAATAAAAAACGGTAAACAAAGGCGTTTACCGGCAACCTGACTTTTTACGGGTCAGATCGTCGGTGAACGCCTTTGTTATTTTATTTCCGTGGAGGGGAACGTTATGTCGTATACCGAAAGAGTGCTTGAAGAAGCAAAGAGAAAAAACCCGAACGAGCCGGAATTTCATCAGGCGATGACCGAGATTATCCCGTCGCTTCAACCGTACCTCGACGAACACCCGCAGTACGAGAACGCCGGAATTCTGGAGCGTCTGGTGGAGCCTGAGCGCCAAGTTATCTTCCGGGTTCCGTGGACGGACGCCGAAGGCAACGTGCGTGTCAACCGGGGCTACCGCGTGCAGTTCAGCAGTGCCATCGGTCCGTACAAGGGCGGTCTGCGCTTCCATCCGAGCGTTAACCTGAGCATTGTCAAGTTTTTGGGGTTTGAGCAGATCTTCAAAAACTCCCTGACCGGCCTGCCGATCGGCGGCGGTAAGGGCGGCTCCGACTTTGACCCGAAGGGCAAATCAGACCGTGAGGTTATGGCGTTTTGCCAGAGCTTTGTCAGCGAACTGCTCCGCTACATCGGCGCGGACAGGGACGTTCCGGCGGGCGATATCGGCGTGGGCGGGCGCGAGATCGGCTATATGTACGG
>DBDP01000187.1 GCA_002293625.1 Clostridiales bacterium UBA929
GAGCAGATACTCGCCCTCATACACTGCGCCGGCCTTGACGGTCGGGAAGATGTAATCGTTTGTAAATTCATTGCGTAAATCCTCGATATAGCACTTGGACGCGCCCGTCTTAACGGCTTTTTCAATCAATCCGTCCAGTTCCGCGCCCTGCCCGACGTCGGCCGCCACCGCGACGACTTCGCAGCCGTAATTCTCTTTCAGCCACGGGATAATCACAGACGTATCCAGTCCTCCCGAATAGGCCAAAACCGCTTTCTTGCAGGTGTTCATAGTCATTCCCCTTTCTCGATGGAACCTATCATACCACAGAATGAATAATTATGCAATACCCTTTTTGAATTTAGCCTTGTCATTTTTGTTTTGGTACGTTATAATAGAGAAAAGTGCGTGCATAAGGGGGCGGATCAATGGACGTGGCCAAGGTTTCGCAGGAAGAATTTACGACGCTGGTTCGCTACATGAAGGACAACTACGGCATCAATTTGGCGCAGAAACTCGCGCTGGTTGAAGGGCGTCTTTGGAACGTCATCCGCCAAAAGGGGTTCTCGTCCCTAAAAGAGTATTTCGACTTCGTCGTCGCCGACAAGACCGGCACGGAAGCGAAAACCCTCTTGACGCGCCTGACCACCAACTATACATACTTCATGCGCGAAGACCAGCACTATACGTTCCTAACCCGCGAGATCCTGCCAGAGCTTACAAGCCGGCTGCGAACCAAAGACATGCGCATCTGGAGCGCCGGATGCTCCTCCGGCGAGGAACCGTATACGACGGCGATGGTGCTGGACGACTATTTCGGTTCGGCAAAGGGTCAGTGGGACGCAAAAATCCTCGCAACCGACATCTCGCCGCAGGTGCTGCAAATGGCCGGCGAGGCCGTTTACCCGGAAGACAGGCTGCAAAACCTACCCCCCGCTTGGAAGCAGAAATATTTTACCAAGGAGCCGGGCGATCAATTCCGGGTCAAAGACAGTATCAAGGGCGAGGTCATCTTCCGTTCCTTTAATTTAATGGAACCTTTCCCGTTTAAAAAACCGTTTCATGTTATATTCTGCCGCAACGTCATGATATACTTTGACAAACCCACCCGCGACAGTCTGATCGAACGCTACTATGACGCGCTGGAGCCGGGAGGGTTTCTGTTCATCGGTTTGTCGGAAACCGTCGACAAGACGGTCACGCGCTTTAACTTCGTCAGACCGTCTATTTATCGTAAGATTTAAGAAGTGATGAAAATTGCATGTTCGCTTGCAAAGCGAACGAGCGAAGTGCTTGCGAGCAGGCGGCTATGCCGCGGTATCGCGAGCCGAAGCGGGTAATTTTCATCATGCCAATAAGTTTACAAAAGGGGGAGTCTCATGCCGGGCGGAAAAATACGGGTTCTTGTGGTGGATGATTCGCTCTTTTTCCGCGGAATGCTGGTACGCGGGCTGTCCTCCGTTTCCGATATCGAAGTAGTGGGCGAAGCGTATGACCCATACGACGCGCGCGACCGGCTGCTCGGTCTGGAACCCGATGTCATGACCCTTGACATTGAAATGCCCAACATGAACGGCGTTGAATTTCTCAAAATCTTGCTGCCGCAGTGGAAAATCCCGGTGGTCGTTATCTCGAGCAGAGGCGATTTGGCCGAAGCGGCCAAGCGGGCGGGCGCGGCGGACTTTTTCCAGAAACCCGACCCCAAAAACCCCGACGCGGTAAAAACCTTCCTCGCCGAACTGCCGAAGCGGGTTCGTTACGCCGTTTCAAAAACCATCCCGGCGGCACCGTCTGCCAGAACCGGGAGCGGGATAATCGCCCTCGGCGCTTCAACCGGCGGCACACAGGCGACGGCGCGTATCCTTAAAGAGCTGCCCGCCGATCTGCCGGGAATTGTGATCGTACAGCACATGCCGCCTGATTTCACCCGCATGTACGCGCAAAGCCTCGACCGGGACTGCGCCTTGAAGGTCGCCGAGGCACGGGAAGGCGACGTCGTCGAACGCGGAAAGGCGCTGATCGCCCCCGGCGGCGAGACGCATATGGAAATTCAAAAGCGCGGCGATAAAGTATACATCCATCTCAAGCGCGGCGAAAAGGTCAACGGTCACTGCCCCTCGGTGGATACGCTCTTCCATTCGGTCGCGAAGGATATGCCCGGGCGCAGCACCGTCGGCGTCCTGTTAACGGGGATGGGTGTGGACGGCGCGCAGGGACTGCTCGCGATGAAGAAGACCGGAGCCTACACCGTCGGACAGGACGAAAAAAGCAGCGTTGTATACGGAATGCCGCGCGAAGCCTTTGAAATCGGCGCGGTCACGCGGCAGGCGCCGCTGGAGAATATCGCAGGGCTGATCGCCAAGTACGCCCAAGGACTGAGATAATATGGAGCATATTGTGGGAATCGGGGGATACGCCATATCCGGCAGCCCCGACGACGTTATAAAGACCTTCGCGCTCTCCACCTGTGTCGGGCTGGTGCTTTACAGTATGCGCAAACGCTGCCTCGCGATGGCGCATATCCAACTGCCCGAATGCCGCACGATGGGTTCGGGGGACAAACCCAGCCGCTTTGCCGACACCGCGCCGGAGTTTTTGTTAAGCGAAATCAAGCGGGATCAAGGCATCACGGCGCGCGAGGTTTTAATCAGTCTGTACGGCGGCATCGACGCAAAAGGACCCGGGGACTGCTTCCGAATCGGCGAGAAAAATCTCGCGAACGTCAAGGCGAAGCTGAAGCAGCTGGGGCTTGCCTACAAAGAGGTGGACACCGGCGGGCAGGAGAGCCGCACGCTGGTTTCCTATGCTTCCACGGGCATCGTGGAGGTCATCAAGCGCCCGATGGCGTTCACGCAAGGCGCGGTAACCCAAGCAAACCGCTTTAAGAGATAAATCTTGACATATATTGTAGGCTTATGGTAAACTATATCAAGATAAAGGGTAAGGGAGGCGGACGCGGTGGACGGTATCGGCAACATAGCGGCTCAACGCGTAAACGAAGCCCTGCAGGGCGTTCAGGCGCGGATGCAGGAAATCGAACGCCGGACGGGGTTCTCCTTTTCTGAGTATATGGCGCGAACCCAAACCATGCAGCCGGTCAGTGACGAGACGTCTGTCGATATCATTGACGCGGCTACGGGCTTACCGGCGGACGACACCGATGTGACCCCCGCCGGTGAGACTGATACCGCGACTGTCACTGAACCTGTAAGCGATGTATTTGCCAATCTGCCCGGGAGCGAATATGACAGTCTCTTTATCGAGGTGGCTGACCGTTACGGTTTAAGTCCGGCTTTGATTAAAGCCGTTGCTTTCGCCGAGAGCGGGTTCCGCCCTTCCGCCGTGTCCGGCGCGGGCGCGATGGGACTGATGCAACTGATGCCGTACACCGCCGAGGCGCTGGGCGTAAGCGACCCGTACGACCCCGAACAGAACGTGGACGGCGGCGCAAGGCTGCTTTCTTCCCTCTTGGATCAATTCGACGGCAACGCGCTGCTCGCGCTAGCCGCCTATAACTGCGGCGCTTACGGCGTTTCTTCGCGCGGGATTACCGACTTAACCGATATGATGCAGAGGGCGCTGCTGCCCTCCGAAACGCGCGGCTATTTAAGCAATGTGGAAGACTATCTGTCGTCGGCGGAGGCGCTCAGCGTGCTGGACAGCCCGTACGCTGTTTAACAGGTTTTAACAAACGCGACAGGTTTGTACATATTTTTTAACGAATATTACCGTTTTTGCTACAGTATTGTATCATATGGTACGATGCACACTATATAGTGTTCTTTGGTAAACGTAAGAGCGCTCGAAAAACTCATTGTCCGCCGAAGGGAGTGGTTGCGTGTTATTCAACAACATGTTCCGTCAGGTCAACCTGATGCAGCGCGGCATGGACGCGGCATGGATGCGCGAAGAGGTCATCAACAACAATATCGTCAACGCCGACACACCGGGTTACAAGGCGCAGCATGTGGCGTTCGAGTCCATGATGCAGGCGGCGCTCGCCGGAGACGGCGGCTTGGAAGGCACAACGACCAACCCGAAGCATTTCAAGATCGGCGGCCCTTCCGACCCGATGAAGGTCAATCCCGTCACCCTTACCGACATGCACTACACCGCGCGGATGGACGAAAACAATGTCAACATTGATCAGGAGATGGCAGAGTTGGCGGAGAACTACATCCGCTACAGCGCCATGCAAACGCAGGTAACCAGCGAGTTTAACCGGCTACGGATGGTAGTAAGGGAGGGCAACTAATGGGAATCTTCCGCAGTATGGAAATCTGCGCGTCGGGTATGACGGCGCAGCGTTACCGCATGGACGTGATCAGCCAAAACCTCGCGAACGAAGACACAACCCGCACGGCGGATGGTACGCCGTATCGCCGCCGCTTAGTAGTCTTCGAAGAGAAAAACGAGCCGTATACGTTCGCCAACTGGTTCACGGCGGCGCAGCAAACGGGTCGTTCCGCCGGGCAGGGCGTGCGCGTCACGAGTGTGGAGGAGGACTATAAAACCGACTTCAAGGTAGTTTACGACCCCAAACACCCCGACGCCGACGAAGAGGGCTATGTGCAGTACCCGAACGTCGACCGCGAGCAGGAACTTGTGGATATGCTCGCCGCCCTGCGCGCCTACGAAGCCAACGTCACCGCGATGAACAATTTTAAGAACATGGCGACAAAAGCGCTGGAGATTGCGAGATAAAAAAGATGCGCGCCCCTACAAATTATATAAGGAGTTGTTCCTGTGCCGATTGAATCGTTGAATCTTCTAAACAATTATTCGATTCTGCCCTCGCTCACCACCACCGGGCGCGTATTGAACGACTATCCGGCACCTACCGTCGCGGAGGAGCAGCAGATGCCGTTCGCCGATCTTCTTACGCAGGCGATGGGTGACACGGTCGCGAGCGATTATGAGTCCAAAACGCTCGGCATTGATTTACTTTTGGGTGGCGAGGCGGATCTCCACAGCATCCCCATCGCACAACAGAAAGCCGAGATTCTACTCAACTTGACGGTGCAGATTCGCAATAAAATGGTGGAGTCGTATCAGGAGATCATGAGGATGCAGGTTTAATAGAGGCTCAATAAACTCTAAAGTTCGCCGCAGGCGAACGGACGGAGGATTTAGAGCGACACGCTTACTGAGGTGACGCATGGATTTCCTCAAGAATATCTTTACCCGCATAAAAGACTGGTTTGCCGGTCTGTGGACAAAGACAGAGAAGCGCGACAGGACGCGCTTCATTGTCATATCTCTAATCGCGCTGATACTCATTATCGCGGCTTTTGTCATGCTCGGCAGCGGGAACTATATCGAACTGAGTCCTACGATCAACGGTTCGGAGAGCGCCGAAGCTATGTCAGCCGCGAGAACGGTGCTGGATGAAAACGACATCGGCTACAGGGTCAGCGGCGACAAGCTGCTCGTTCACAGAAACGACCACCCCAGCGCCATTTCGGCGCTTACATTGTCCGGCAGTTTGCCGTTCGAGCCGGACTACAGCATCTATCAGCTGGGCAGCGGCTTATCCAGCACAAGCGAGGACAGCAGCCGTTTCTATAACCTCATGTTGCAAGACGAGATTCAAACGACGCTGGAGCGGATGGCGTTCGTTGATTCCGCGGCGGTTATTCTGAACATTGCGGACAACACAGACGCTTTCTTCGCGAGTGAAATCAAAATCAGTACGGCTGCCGTTAATTTGAGCCTTAACGCGGAAATTGAGCGGGGGCAGGTCGATACCCTTGTCGCGCATGTTGCCAACGCCGCCGGCATCGACCCGGAGAACGTGACGATCTCCGACCAAGACGGACGCAAACTCAATAAACTGGCAGTCAACGACGAAATGGATATCCAGCAAAAGCGGCTGGAATACAAAAGGCAGTTTGAAAAAGACTTGGCTGATAATATTATGTCGCTTCTTGCGCCGATTTTTGATACGAAGCACATTACCTTAACCGCCAACGCCACGTTTAACTACGATGAAACCAGTGTCTCCGAGAGAATAGTAAGCCCTGTTGTCGATGATAACGGGATTGTACGATCTGTCCAACGATTGGTGGAAGACGCGATCGGCAACACACCCTATGGCGGGGAACCGGGTACCGACGAAAACGGCTTGGGCGAGGACTACGCGGAAATCGACGATGTGGTGAATGAATACCACCAAACGCAGGAAACGATCAATTACGAAATCAACGAAACGCTGAGAGAGATTCGCCCCGAAATGGGTTCGCTGGAGGATCTCACATTTGCGCTGGCGATTGATTCCAACTTCATCCCGGAGGAAGAGCAAAACACGGAAGCAATCACCTTGCTGGTCGGTTCGGGCGCGGGCATACCGCAAGAGGAGCAGGAGACCCATATCACCGTTCAGTACCAAGCGTTCCGCGGTCTGGAAGAGGAAGAACAAAGGCGTCTGGATTACGAAGCGCGTCTGCGGCAGCAGGAACTGTTTGACTTGATCAAGCTGCTGGCGTTGTATATCATCATCGGGCTTTGCGTGATTATTCTCATTTGGCGTACCTTCGCCTTCCTGAAGCCGAAGCCGGTGGAAGTAGCCGAAGAAGAACCCTTTATGCTGGGCGATGTGGGGGATTACGGCGAATTGTTGGAAGCCGCCGAGGCGAGCCAAGAGCTGGAGGTTACCAAGACTGCGTCCCGCGAGCGGGTAGAGCAGTTTGTCGAAAGCAATCCCGAAGCCGTAGCCAGCATGATTCGCACGTGGCTGCAGGATGAAGGGGAAAGGGGCTGGTAAACCGTGGCTCCCAAACAGCAGGAACAGTTGAGCGGTCGTGAAAAAGCCGCCATACTGCTCATAGCCCTCGGAAAGGAGTATTCCTCGAAGATATTCCGGCATTTGAAGGATGAGGAAATCGAACAGCTGACGCTTGACATCACCAACGTCAAGCGTGTTGACGCCGTACAAAAAGACGCGATCATTCAAGAGTTTTACGAGGAATGCTTAACACAGAGCTACCTGTCCGAAGGCGGCATTGATTACGCCCGCGAACTGCTGGAAGCGTCTATCGGTTCGCAGCGCGCTTACGAATTGATTAACCGTCTTACATCATCGCTCCAGGTGCGTCCCTTTGACTTTGCCCGCAAAGCCGACCCGAACCAAATCTTAACGTTTATGCAAAACGAGCATCCGCAGACCATCGCGCTGGTTCTTTCGTATCTGGAACCCGATATGTCCGCCGCGATTCTCTCCAAACTGCCGATTGACAAGCAGACGCAGGTTGTCGTACGTATATCCACGATGGATCGCACCAGCCCGGAATATGTGCGCGAGGTGGAGCGTATCCTCGACCGCAAACTGAGCAGCATGGGGATGGACGATTTCACGATGGTTGGCGGGATACAGTCCATTGTCGATATCCTCAATGCCGCCGACCGCACGACCGAACGTCGCGTCTTGGAAGAGCTGGAGATTGAGAACGGCGAACTGGTTGACGAGATCCGCCGCAAGATGTTCGTCTTCGAAGACATTATCAAGCTCGACAAACGCGCGATACAGCGCGTACTCAAAGAGGTGGAGAACGCCGACCTCACCATCGCCCTCAAGAACGCCACCGACGAGCTGCGGAACCTCATCTTTGAGAATATGTCCAAGCGTCTGTCCGACATGATTAAAGAGGACATGGAATATATGGGTCCCGTGCGCGTGCGCGACGTAGAAGACGCGCAGCAGAAGATCGTCAACGTAATACGCAAGCTGCAGGATGCCGGCGAAATCATCGTCTCGCGCGGGCAGGAGGATGAGTTGGTTGTCTAACATCATCAAAGCCCGCGCCACACGTTTGCTCCCGCCGGAGGAACGGCGTCAAGAAGCAACAGAAGAACCCGTTTTCTCGGAGACAGGCGCACGCGAGGCGGCGGTGTATCAAGCGGCGTATGACGAAGTCGTCGCGGCGGCGCAGGACGAAGTCGCGCTATTGATGGAAGACGCGCGGCAGAAAGCCCGCAGCTTGGTGGACGAAGCGGCGCGGGACGCCGAAACAATCCGCGAGACGGCACGGGAAGAGGGTCGCCGCCGGGGGTCGACCGAAGGGTATCAAGAAGGTTTTTTGCAGGCCGGGCAGGAATTAGAGAGCCTGTTAAAACAGGGTCAGGACGAGGTAGACGCCGTCCTTCGGGAAGCGTACGAGATACAGGGGCGGCAGATGTCGGATATGGAGCCGGAACTATACCGGCTCGCGCTCGATATCGCCGAAAAGATATTGGGTTATGAGCTTGAGCATAACAGCGAGGCATTTTTATCCATTGTCAGGAAAGCTGTGGACACCATGCAGTGCGAGGCGCACGCCACGTTGCACATTAACGCCGAAGAGTACATCGGCGCGTTCCGTTCCAGAGATTCCGTCCGGCTGAAAACGGGCAAAGGCTCTGTGACCGCCGACGTGATGATTGACCCTTCGGTGGAGGCGGGCGGGTGCCTGATTGAAACGGAGAACAACATGGCGGACGCGTCGCCTTCCACGCAGCTCTCGCAAATCGCGCAGAATTTAGGGATCGACCATGAGTATTGATTTTGAACGCGCCGGAAACATCGTCAAGCAGGGCGCTTCCCTTAAATACTCCGGCAGCGTGCAGGCAATCTCCGGCCTAACGGTGGAAGCCGGCGGACCGGCGGTGCAAATCGGCGAGATGTGCCGGATATACACCCTTGCGGGCGAACGCTTCATGCCGGCCGAAGTGGTCGGCTTTCGTGATAAACGCGTCCTGCTGATGCCTTACGGCGACTTGGCCGGGGTGGGTCCCGGCTCACGGGTCGTCTCCACCAATCGTACCCTCAGCATCAACGTCAGCGAAGCGCTCAAAGGGCGGGTCGTGGACGGTCTGGGCATTCCGATGGACGGCGGCGCTCCGTTCGCCGCGGAAGCGACCGTCTCGGTTGAGAACACGCCGCCCAACCCGCTCGACAGACCTCTGATCGAGGAACCGCTCCCGCTGGGGGTGCGCGCCATTGACGGTCTGCTCACCTGCGGACAGGGGCAGCGTATCGGTATCTTTGCCGGTTCCGGCGTCGGAAAAAGTACGCTGCTGGGTATGATCGCCCGCAACGCGAAAAGCGACGTGAACGTGATTACCCTGATCGGGGAGCGCGGACGCGAAGTGAACGGCTTCCTGCGTCACGACTTGGGCGAGGAGGGGTTGAAACGTTCGGTCGTCGTCGTCGCTTCCAGCGATCAACCCGCGCTGATCCGCGCCAAATCGGCGATGACGGGTACGCGAATCGCGGAATACTTCCGGGACAAGGGTTACAACGTCCTCTTGATGATGGACAGCCTGACGCGCTACGCGATGGCGCAGCGCGAGGTGGGGATGGCTGCGGGCGAACCGCCGGTATCGCGCGGGTACACCCCTTCTGTCTACACAGTCATGCCAAAACTGCTGGAGCGGACGGGCAACGCCCCGACCGGCTCGATTACGGCGCTCTACACCGTGTTGGTTGAGGGCGACGACTTGAACGAACCCATTACCGACACGGCGCGCGGCATCTTGGACGGTCACATCGTCCTGTCCCGCGCGATGGCGAACCGCAACCACTATCCGGCAATAGACATTCTCGCGAGTATCTCGCGT
Organism: Clostridiales bacterium UBA929; assembly: GCA_002293625.1. Lineage (GTDB taxonomy): Bacteria > Bacillota > Clostridia > Oscillospirales > UBA929 > UBA929. The sequence continues at coordinate 9,574 of DBDP01000187.1, forward strand.
CTGATGCCGGACGTAACCAAGCGGGAACACTATAAACAGGCGGGACGCATTAAGAGCATGATGGCGGTTCACCGCGACGCGCAGGATCTGATAAACATCGGCGCGTATAAAGCGGGTTCCAACCCCGATATCGACGCGTCGATTAAATTGATTAAGCCCATCACCGAGTTTTTACAGCAGGACGTCGACGACGGAAGCCCTTATGACGTGACGCTGGAGCGCTTGATGAAGCTATGAAGAAGTTTGTCTTCACCCTGCAATCGGTGCTGAACGTCAAACGTGCGCAGGAGAAGCAGCGGATGGGCGAGCTGGCGGAGTGCAACGCCCGCATCCGCGAACATGAGACGTTGCTGCAGGACTGCCTTGAGCATGAGCGGGCGCAGAACGCGCTGTACCGCAAAGAGCTGGAGGAAGGGCTTACGCCCTTTTGGCTGCGGTCTTGGAGCTGGGCGCACCGCGCGATACGGGAGCGCATCGACTATCAGCGGAAGGTGCTGGAGCAGGCCGAAGGCGAACGGGTGAGGATACAGAAGTCCCTCGTTGCGGCGATGCAGGAGCGCAAAATGCTGGAGAAACTGCGGGAGAAGCAATGGGAAGAGTACCGCGCCGAGGAGCGAAAAGAGACTGAAGCGGCTGTGTCCGAGTTTGTGGGACACGATATTTATAAAAATACCATAGCGTTTGAGGAGTGATCGAATATGGCGGCGGCGACTAAAGAAGGCGTCAAGGCTCCCAGCTTAGGGGAACTGGAGGATCTCGCACCCAAAAAACCGGAAAAAGCGGTTAAGCCCGAAAAAGTAAGTACCCCGACGGAAACGGCACAAAAATCCGGCGGGGCGCTCAAGGTCGCCCTGCTGGTGTCGCTCGGCTGGCTCGTGCTGATCAGCGCGGTTATCCTGCTGATTCTCTACGACCCCACCGAGTATAAAGACATTCGTAACGCGGCGCTGCTCTTCCTCAACCCGGAGGAGGAGGCGCTGGACGATTATTACTACGAAAAAGTGCCGGAGATGCTGGATTGGGAACGCGAACTTTATGACCGCGAAGCGGAACTGGACGTGTACGAAGCGGAGCTGGATATCTACTCCGACGAGCTGGACGAACGCGACTATGCCTTGAGTGACCGCGAAGACGAGGTGGAAACGTTGCTGGAAGAGTTGGGCGGCACCGAAGGCGGCGGCGTGATTATCCCCGATTATGCCTCTGTGGGAAAAACTTTCGCCGCGATGTCCCCTGCCCGGGCTGCTGAAATTCTCGCTGAATTAGACGAAATGATTGCCGCGCAGATTTGCCAGACAATCAGTAAAAACGCGCTCGGTGCCATTTTCGATGTGATGGACATTGACGCCGCAACGGCGATCATGGAGGTTTCGACAGAGCCGATTGAGCTAGAATAGCGCTCGAAAAACGAGGAGGTACGGGTTTGCATAAGGACTTTATCCGCGCGGCGGCGGTCACGCCGGCACTAAAACCCGGCGATCCGCGTTTTAACTCGGATGCGATATTTTTCGCGATTCAAAAAGTGAACAGCGCGGACTTAATTGTGCTGCCTGAGCTTGCGTTAACGGGAAGCACTTGCGGCAACTTGTTTTTCCATGACTCCCTGCTGGACGTTGCCGAGAGCGCGCTGACGGCGCTCCTGCGGGATACGAGAGACGCGAAAACCCTAATCGCTGTCGGACTGCCCGTGCGGTTCCGTCAGGGATTGTATAATTGCGCCGCCGTGCTTTCTGAGGGTATGCTGCTGGGTGTTGTCCCGAAGAGCAGTCCGTCGTCTCAATTCCTCCGAAGCGGCGCAAACCTGTCGGGCGCGGTCACGCTCTGCGGGAAGACCGTACCGTTCGGCTCCGATCTGCTCTTTGACGCGGGCGGCGGTTTTTGTGTCGGGTTTGAACCGGGAGAAGACACTGTTCCCTCCCCCGCCGAACGCGCCGTATTGAACGGAGCGTCTGTGATCGGGCAATTGGCGGCGGTTCCGGCTTGGGAGAGCGACCGCCTTCGCGATACGGCGCGGGTGCAGTCGGCAAGGCTGCGGTGCGCCTACGTCTGCGCGTCGGCGGACGAGACGAAAACCGCCGGCTTAATCGCCGAAAACGGGGTTGTTTTAGCATCGGACGGAACGGGAGAAGCGACCGTTACGGAGCTGGATTTAGGCTTGCTGGCGCATGAACGATTGCGCCTGTCAAATGGCAGCGAGATGTCCGCCATGCGTATCATCCCCTTCCGGCGCGGCGTC
>DBDP01000099.1 GCA_002293625.1 Clostridiales bacterium UBA929
GGCACGGCAGTGCCTAGAGTTTTAACAAAAGAAGCGTGAACCCGCCGAGCAATTAACCGCCCGCGAGGCGAGGTGAACGTGACACTATTGGAGGATGAGTATATGGCAACAACATTAGGGCAATTGGCGGTAGGGAGCTATGTCCGGATCAAGGTGCGGAAAGACTACAAAACGTTCACTGTTCTTCATCAAGGAAAACCATCGTCGATGTATGACGAAAGCTTTAACGATTCAACCATTTTGGGGGTATCCTATTTTGCCAGCGCCTTGGAAGAAGCTTCTGAAACCGTATGGGATGACACTGATAACGATTATGCAAACAGTAAAATACATGCTTGGCTGAATAATACGTATATCGACACGATTGACGCCGACACTCGTGCGTTGATCAAACTGGTAAAGGTTCCTTATCGTCCGCGTCCAGGTACGTCGACAACAGTAAACAGCGGCACGTCCGGCTTGTCCTGTAAAGTGTTTCTGCTTAGCGCCCGCGAAGTTGGATCGGGGGATAGGCCGTATTTTCCGGTAGATGGCGCAACCTTATCCTATTATAAAGGGATTGAATCAATTAGCACTGCCGAAATCCGCAAAAATCAAGCTCCGTCGGGAGAAAACTTTAGCTGGTGGTTACGCAGCCCATATTGCAGCAATGATAGAACCGTGTGCGTAGTAAACGGACACAATGGAACGATTTCTTACTATGACGTTTCAACGCATATATATTTTCGCCTCGCCATTGTGTTGCCGAACACAACGACTGTCTTGGATAATAGAACCCTCGTCGGCAACACCGCCCCCTCCCTCCCCGGAACGATCACTCTCCCCTCCACTATCTACGGCGGGAGGTCGACACCCATCTCTTGGGGCGCATCGACAGATGCGGAAGGCGATGCCGTCAACTACAAGCTGGAGCGTCAGCTCAACAATGGCACATGGACGCAGATATACCAGTTCCCGGGGACATACATCACCGACACCGTTCCGTTCGGGACAAGCACCGTTCGTTACCGCGTAAAGGCTTATGATGCCGAGGGGTTAGAGAGCGATTGGCAGACCTCCGCGACGAAAACCGTCGTCAACAACACCGCCCCGACGACACCGGGAACCCCGAACATACCCGCAACCGTCGTCGGCGGTAATAGCATTACAATCACGTGGGGAGCGTCCAGCGACGCGCAGAACAACGCGATCAGCTATTACTTATACCGCAGCGTCAACGGCGGATCGTCTTGGTTAAGCGTGTATAACGGTTCGGCGTTGTCGTTCGCCGATACGATCCCGAAAGGTACGCCGAGCGTGACGTACCGCGTCCGAGCGTATGACGGCACCGACTATTCAAGCTACGCTGTCAGCGAGACACGTACCGTGGACAATACCGTGCCGCCGGAGATCGCCGCGAACGACGAAGTCACAGTCGCGGACGGCTTCTCATGGAACTACACCGTCACCCAGCCGGACGGCGAAGAGACGACCGTTACCGAGGCGATAGACGGTAAGACGCACCGTACATACACAGCAACACTGGATGAGCAAAACACCTTCTCCGTCACCGGAAGGGACTTCATGACCCTGCTGAACGGCAGCCACACACTGTCGGTTACGGCGACGTCCTCCGGCGGGAAGAGCGCGTCCCGCAGCGCGGCGGTGACCAAAGCAGTGCATGAAGCGTCCGTGACGCTTACGAATCCTCTTCCGGCCGACGCGTTGATTACAAGGATGGTGATGTCGGTCACGGGGTACATCCCGCCGGACGCGGATTATCAGGTTCTCGCGACGAATAACGCAAACGACGATTCCCCGGTGTGGGAGGACATTACTTCAGCGGTGCGGGGCGCAAAGAAGTTCTTCTTCACCAACACGACCGCCGAGAACGGCAGCGCGTTCAACTTCTGGCTGACCGCGCGCAGGGGCAATGCCGGCGGCTATATCTCATTGATTGGAGGCGCGTTTGAGTAATGGGTATCGAACATAGGGAAGACAGTGTCCGGGGTCTTGCGCTGCGAAAGCTGGGCGTCACCCCGCCGGAGGACTGGACGGACGTAGAGCAAGTCCGCGCCGCGAAGAAAGCGGAGATGGGCGTCCTCTGTTCCCAAGCCATCTATGCCGGCGTGGAGGTCGGCGGGAAATGTTACAGCCTGACCGAACACGATCAAACCGAGATCATGGCGCAGACGCAGATGGTGAGTACCGGCGCGGAGGCGGTGCCGTACCACGCGGACGGGGAACTGTGCCGCCTGTATCCGGCAGCAGAGTTCATGGAGGTAGCGAATGCCGCCGTGGCGCATGTGTTCTATCACCGCACCTACTGTAACCATCTGAACGCGTGGATTGCCCGCGCGACGTTGGAGGAGCTGGAGGGGATAGGGTACGGGGCGGAGTTGCCGGAAGATCTCAATGAGAGTGTGTCGGCGATTCTCGCGGCGGCGAGGTGACATCCCCCGGCGCGCGCAGCGCGCCACCCCCTTCAGAACGAAGGGGGCTACGTAGGGCGCGACGACCCGGCGCGCCGCAAGGGAACAACGAGGGTCACGGCGGGCGATTTAGAATCGCCCCTACAAGAGAGGCGGTAAACATGATAAAGATTATACGGACGCTGGTACTCGGTATCGTCGGCGGGTTCATCTATTATCTGATTGAGATTGCATGGAGGGGTTACAGTCACCCCTCCATGTACATTTTGGGCGGTCTGTGCTTCGTGCTGCTCGGCGGGATCAACGAGTTCTTCCCGTGGGAGCTGGGGCTTGTGTGGCAGGCGCTGATCGGTGCGGCTGTCGTGACGTTGGCGGAGCTACTCTGCGGGTGCGTCGTCAATCTGTGGCTTGGTTTGGGTGTTTGGGATTACAGCAACCAGCCGTTGAATCTGCTGGGGCAGGTGTGCTTGCTCTATAGCCTGCTGTGGGTGCCGCTGTCCGTCGTGGGGATCACGCTGGACGACCGCTTGCGGTATGTGCTGTACGGGGAAGAGAAGCCGAGGTATACGTGGTGGGGTTAGCCAAAAAAGCGCGTCATTTGTATTGCAATTGCGAACGCATTGTAGTATAATATTGACGAGGTGATTTGCAATGGCAAAAACAGCGAGCTTAAATATTAGGATAGACCCGGAAACGAAAGCCGGAGCGGAAGAACTGTTTGGGACGTTTGGTATAACCGTAACGGACGCGGTCAATATGTTCCTTCGTCAGTCCCTGATGGTGGGTGGCTTGCCCTTCGCCTTAAAGCAGCCGCGCTATAATGCCGAAACAGAGGCGGCTATACGGGAATGCGATGAAATGTTGGCAAACGGGAACTATAAGCGCTATTCCAGCACAAAAGAAATGTTCGCGGACATTTTAGCGGGGGATGACGACGATGTTTGAGCGCGCATACTCCGCAAGGTTCAAACGAGATTTGCGCCGCGCTGCGAAACGGGGCAAAGACCTGTCGCTTATAGAGGAAGCAATTGACCTTTTAGCGGCAGGCATGCAACTGCCAATTGAATATAATGACCACCCGCTGAAAGGCGGCTATAGAGGATTCCGTGAATGTCACATTGAGCCGGACTGGTTGCTTGTATACAAAATAGATAAGGGACTATTAGTACTTCTGCTTTCCAGAACCGGCACACATCAGGATTTGTTCGACGAATAAGCGAGAACCCCAAAGGAAAACCCGAAATAAAACGACGCGTAGAGCCGCTCTCGTAAGGGCGGCTTTGCTGTGCGCCGATAGGAGCGATAACGATGGAATTCTTACAATGGTTAAAAGATTGGGGCGCGGCGGCAAGCTCTGTCGCCGCGCTCTGCACCGTGGGCGGGTTGATTCTCCGGCAGATTAAGAAGCTCATAAAGCAACATGCCGCGCCGCTGGACGCGCTAAAAAAGTCGCTGGACAGCAACAACGCTGCGACCCGCGCTGCGCTGAAGTATTCCATCGTCCGGGCGCACGAGGATTACACTAAAGCCGGGAAGATCGGGCGGCTGACGCTGGAGTGTGTGCTTGATATGCATAAGCAATATCAAGAGCTGGGCGGTAACGGATTCGTTGAGGACTTGGTTGCCGACCTCCGCGCGCTGCCGCCGGACATGGGTAAATAATTATGTTGATGCTGACAATCCCGTTTCTCTGCGGCGCGGGCGGCGGAGCGCTTCTGTTCGGGTTACTGGCGTTTCTGTCGCGCCGACGGAAGCCGCCCGGTGCAAGAGAGCGTGAATCCGAAACCAAGGTTGAGTTTACCAAGCTGATACTCAGGCTAGTTATGCTGGTGTACTTTGTAGGGGTAGGTGTGGGCGTCAAGCTCTCCTTTGTTGACCCTGCGAACTACTCAACACTCGCTATGCTGATTGGCGCTCCGACGGTTACGGCGATCGGGTTCTATGCGTGGAAAGCGAAAGCCGAAAACGTGTTGAAATACCATAAGGAAAACAAAGCCGAAACCGAGGGTGCTACGTTCGATCCCGGTAACATGGTGTAGCGTGGGTATGCTCGTTTTTTATGACGGCTCCTGTAGCGGTAATCCCGCTACGGGAGCCGTTGTTTTTGTGTTAGCGTTAGCAAATTGTATTAGCGAAATTGTTATTTTGAGCGAAATTTTCGTCTGAAACATGAGACGGTTGTGCAAACGTTGATATGGCAAGAGAAAACCCTGCGTCCGTTGATGACGCAGGGTTTCTTAAATGGCAGGGGCAGAAGGAATCGAACCCTCGGCACGCGGTTTTGGAGACCGCTGCTCTACCTGCTGAGCTATACCCCTTTAATCGGCTTCGCACCGACACGTATGCATTATACTCAATACGGCACGGTTTTGTCAAGGACAAAATAGAGTTCCCACTATATGGTACACCGCTATATCTTCAACAAAGTCACACAGCGCGAGAGCGTTCGGTGAAGCGGTGTCCACAGAACCAAACAGATCGCAAAGTTCGCGACGCAATGGATGAAGTCATACGGAAGCCCCGATATCCACCGGGTAATCGCCAATGTAATTCCATCAATCGCGAGATACGGGATCGCGTCCAGCGCGCCAAACAGCAGCCCGAATATACCCGACACCGCCGCCATTAGCAGCGGGGAGTCAAACGCCCGGCACAGCCACGTCACAGCCGCCAAGATCGTCCATACATAGAGATACGTGACCCACCACATGCCGAAGCCGTAATAAATGCCTTCCAACAGCACGAATGTGTAGATGATAAACAAGACCTTGCGCCGGAAGGTCAGGGTGAAGAGCATCACCAGCAGAGAGACGATCTCAACATTGGGCAGAAAGGGCAGATACGACGCTTTTGCTACCTGAAACCCAAACAGCAATGCGGCGCTGACCGCAAGCGCCGCTACAGTACGGGACGCGCGTCCCGCTGTCACCAACCCACCGTTAGGGTAATTTCAAAGCGGTCGCCGTCGGCAACCGGGGTTCGTCCACGCCGGTGAATATTTCTTCGCCGCCCTTTGTGAAGCACCACCATTCCTGCTGAGCCTCATCTGCTGTCCGTCCGTTGACGGTTTTCACCATGAGTCCGTATGTGCTCTCTTCGCCCTTGATCAGAGCTTGCTCCTCCAGCGCCTGGCGGAGATAGAGCGCGTCGGTGCGGAAATCAAGCGGCGTTGTTTCGCCGTCGGCGACGATGTCGATATGGAGGGCTTTTGCTCCGGTTTCCGGCTCGGGGCGCGTCAGGAACCAAACTGTCGCAAACGCTCCCGCGAGAAGCGCCAGCGCGACGACTACGGCAATGATGATTTTTGTTTGCTTTTGCATGTTATCTTCTCCGTTCTGAATAATATAAAACCCTCAGTCAAAGGACTAAGGGTCGCAAAGCAACGCCGGGAGACGGTCTTCCCGGTAAGCCACTCGCCCCATATCCTGTGGAGTGTTGTGGAAATGAAGCGGCAGGTCTTCCGACTGAGACACCTTCGCTTTCTCGCCTTCCCGGAGGGGTTGCCCCCGGTGGCTGCGCTTTAAGCGCTTGAAAAAGCTGTGTCATCACGGCAGCAGGACTGTTTGGGATTTTCACCCGATTCCCTATTCTCGCGTATTCGCATACGCGCACCGAAACATCCAATATTAGGTTTAGCCACAGTGTACCATGCCGGTTGAGCCGCTGTCAAGATAATTTTGTTTGTTTCGGTAAAAAAGCAGTCGATAAGTGTTGCATGAAACGCTGTCAATGTGGTATGATAGCATCTACATGAAAGGCGGTAACATTCTATGAAAAAAACGGTATGTTTAATCGGCGCGTTGATCTTCACGTTGCTTCTCGGCGGATGCGGAGCGAAAGAGACACCGGGGTTGCCCGATGTCAGCGCCGAGACGGCGCTGCAGTCCATTATGGATAAGTCAAAAGCGGAGTTGGGAGAGACAGAGTTCCCGATGGTTGGCAATATGGCTCTGACAGAAGCCGAACTGGACGACGAAGGAAAAAACTACGGTCTTACCCCGGCGCAACTCGGCGAAACCGTAACCGAAGCGCATATCTCAAAAGCCATGATGTCCACGTCGCCCTTTGAGGTGGTACTGTTCAAATGCAAAGACGCCGAATCCGCGCTCGCGGTGAAGAACTCCATTGCCGACAACTACTTCGCGGGGAAATGGATCTGCGTTTTCCCGAAGCAGGCGTTTACCGCAGACGCGGGGCAATACGTCCTGCTCGCCGCGACGGAGGATACACAAGCCCCTGTGCTTCAGAAATATTTTGCCGAGGAATTCGGCGTTGAAAAGGGAAATGTAAACAAGTTTTACACGTTTGAATAAGAACGATGCTCTTTTCCACACCTGAATTCTTATACGCGTTTCTGCCGGTCACGCTGATTCTGTACTTTCTGACGCCAATGCCGGGAGGCTCGCCCAAACTCCGTAACTATGTGCTTCTTATCATGAGCCTGATTTTTTACGGATGGGGCGAGCCTCGGTATTTGCTGCTGATGACAGCGCAGCTGTTTTCCGCGTGGGTGTTCGGATTGTTAATCGACCGTTTCCGCGGGAAACTTGCCGGGCGTCTCGCGCTGATCGGCTGCATTGCCGTCGGAATCGGCGGGCTGATGTTCTTTAAGTATGCCGATTTCTTTATCGGCAACGTAAACACGTTGTTTGGCGCTTCGTTCGGGCTTCTGAAGTTCGCGCTGCCGATCGGCATCAGTTTTTACACCTTTCAGGCGCTCAGCTACGATTTTGACCTATACCTCGGCAGGACAAACGTACAGCGCAATTTTTTTACGCTCTGCACCTATGTTACCCTCTTCCCGCAGCTGGTCGCGGGACCGATCGTGCGCTACACGGATGTGGAGAGCGCGCTGAAAAAACGCGAGCATTCGCTTACAGACTTTGCCGCCGGTGTCCGGCGGCTCATCGCCGGAATTGCGAAAAAAGTCCTGATCGCGAACGTTCTCGCGGAAATGGTTGGCGCTTACAAGCAGAGCGGGGACAGCAGCGTCCTCGGCACATGGCTGTACATCGTCGGCTATGCGTTCCATCTCTACTTTGACTTTTCCGGCTACAGCGATATGGCAATCGGGATGGGCAGGATGTTCGGGTTCCGCTTCTTGGAAAATTTTAATTACCCGTATATCGCGCAAAGTGTATCCGATTTTTGGCGGCGCTGGCATATGTCTCTGTCCGCGTGGTTCCGCGACTACGTATACATCCCGCTGGGCGGCAACCGCGTCAAACTGTTGAAATATGTACGTAACGTGATGACGGTGTGGCTGCTGACCGGGTTTTGGCACGGCGCTGACTGGACGTTTGTGATTTGGGGAATCTATTTCGGCGTTATGCTGCTGTTGGAACGATTTGTGCTCGCAAAAGCGCTGGCGCGGCTGCCGCGTTTTGTAAGGCATGTATACCTGCTGTTTTGCGTCGCTGTCGGCTGGATGATTTTTGACGCGGGCAGTTTGGGCGAGGCGTTTTCGCGCCTCGGGTATCTGTTCGGGGGCGGAACGGGGTTCATCGGGGAAGATACGTTGTATACTCTTCGAAACTACCTTGTCCCGCTGCTGATTGCCGCCGTTGGGTGTACGCCGTGGCCGTCGCGTCTCGCGGCAAAGCTCGGCGAAAAGCGAATTATGACGGCGCTGGAGCCTCTTGCCGCGGCTGTGCTGCTACTGCTCGTGACGGCGTATTTGGTGGATGGGTCGTTTAACCCGTTTATCTACTTCCGGTTTTAGCGCTGTCTCACCGCCCGTATGTCGATAACAGAGGAGAGAATTTCATGGAAGAAAAAAAGACGCAAATCCGCGCGGCGCTGACAGTCGCGGTGTTTGCGCTGCTGATTGGCGGGTTCTTTCTGCTCAACCTCGTTCTTCCGAAGCCGGAGGTGCTGGAGAGCGAACGGCGCAAACCTGCCGGGTTACCTTCATTGACTTGGAAGAGCGTAATGTCGAGCGACTTTATGGACGATTTTGCGGCGTACACCGCCGATAACTTCGCCTTCCGCGAACAACTGCGTACCTTGCGTGCGCTGTCTGTCTTTACGGTGTTCGCGCAAACCGATAAGTCGGGGTTGTATCTCGATGCGCTGGTCGGCGCGGGGAAATACGAGAAGGTGAACGAAGCCTCTGTTGCAAAAGCTGCGGGCAAGATTGAACGTCTCGCGGAGCGCTACTTCAACGACGCATACTGCGCCGTAATCCCCGACAAGAGCGTTTACGCAGACCGGGCTTATCCGGGGTTTAGCGCCGAACAGGTCAATCTAAATATAGACGGCGTAAAGCTGATTGACCTTACCGACAGCCTTGAAGCCGGGAGTTTTTACAAAACAGATCTGCATTGGGATCAGGCGAAGCTGCGAAACGTTTTGGAAACGCTCGGCGTCGCGATGGGGTTTGACGCCGTGTGGAGCTTCACGGAAGAGACTGTCGGGGCTTTTCACGGCGTATACGCCGGACAGCTTGCGCTGCCGTTGAAGCCCGACACGATGACGACCCTCACGTCCGGCGCGCCGCTTTCGGTACGCTACCTCAACGCAAACACGCTTACGTGGGAGGAAGGAGCATTGTACGACCCGGAGGCGGTGAGCGGGCGCGATCCCTATGACGTGTTTTTGCGCGGCGCGCAGCCGCTGATCGAGATACAGAACCCCGAAGCGGGAACGGAACGGCAACTATATTTGTTCCGCGATTCGTTCGGTTCCAGCCTTGCGCCGCTGCTCGCGCCGCTTTACAAAACGGTCACGCTGATTGATCTGCGGTATATCGACAGCCGCCTGCTGCCGGAACTTTTGGACATAGATAAAAACGCCGACGCGCTGTTTCTATACGGCTCAAAGATTCTGAACAACGCCGACGTGCTGATGACGGATTGACAAAGAGGGGTAAACTCTTGCATTTTATAGCTGACAAGTATATACTGTAAACGGGGTGTTGCTGTGAGAATCTACATGGATGTATGCTGCCTTAATCGTCCGTATGACGATCTCTCTCAAGACAGAATTTATCTTGAAGCGGAAGCAGTACTATCAATTCTATCTCACTGTGAAAAAACGGTTGGATACTCATCAAAAGTGGTATTATAAGGCACCTCTATAAACAAGCCA
>DBDP01000138.1 GCA_002293625.1 Clostridiales bacterium UBA929
GAGCGCGTGTTCCGCGTCGATGAACGCCACCTCGCCGCCGAGTTTTTGCGCCTGCGCCAGTATATGCAGGGCGAGGGTTGTTTTACCCGAAGATTCGGGACCGTAAATCTCCACGATACGCCCTTTCGGGATGCCCCCCACACCCAGCGCGATGTCCAGCGCCAACGAGCCGGTCGGGATGGAGCTGACCTGCATATGCGCGACCTCGCCCAGCCGCATGACCGTACCCTTCCCGAAATCTTTTTCCAAACGGTCAAGGACGGTTTTGAGGGCTTCCCTCTTCTGCGCGTCCGTGGCGTTGGGGTGGATGATAAGGGGTTTGCTCGGTGTCTTGCTTTTACCCGGCCCTTTGCCGGGACCTCTCTTCTCCAATACGTTCACTCCTGTATTTCTATTTGTATACCTGAATAAGTCCTGTCCTTCGCCCACGGCGAAGAAAGAATGCTTAGAGTTTCTTTCCCGTTACAACGCGCCCGTGTCCGGCGTAGTCTTTGACCAGCTTAACGCCCGACAAGCCCGCCTCCCTTGCCATTTGCAGGACAATTTCCCCCTGACGCCAGCCCGTCTCAACGGCGAGGAACCCGCCGTCTTTCAAAACGGAAAGCCAGCCCGGAAACAGCGCCCGGTAAAAGCAAAGCCCGTCCTCGCCGCCGTACAGCGCCAAAGGAGGCTCGTAATCCCGCACCGCCGCGTCCGGCTCCTCGTCCGGCGCGATGTAGGGAGGGTTGCACACCAACACATCGAAGGTAAGCGTTTGATCCGGCGGACGCAGCGCGTCAAGCCGGAGTACCTCTCCGCATCCGTTCCGCCGCGCGGCGTTCAGCGCCGCTTCCGAAGCATCCGCGTATGTCACGCGGACGGGGGGGTAATTCGCCGCAATCGCCAAGCCTATACAGCCCGAACCGCAGCAGAGGTCTAAGATGTCGCACGGTTCGCCCGCGCGGGAGCGTAAGTATAGCAAAACCTCGTCTACTAACAATTCGGTTTCGGGGCGGGGAATCAGCACGTCGGGGGTGATTTTCAGCGTCAGACCGTAAAAATCCCATTCGCCCAGCACATACGCCAGCGGTTCCCCCGCCGCGCGGCGTTTCGCGAGAACCTCGGCGTCCCCCGGCGTGGCAAGAATCTGCTTCGCCTCCCACTCGGGACGCGCGATTCCGCCATTTCGGAGGATTTGCGCTACTCGGTTCCCCAAGTGTCCTTGCCTTCTTCCGCGGGAACCACGCGTTTCAGCGCGTCCAGCGCGACCTCCAGCATCCCGTCGTCGGGTTCCCGCGTGGTGATGCGCTGCATCAGGAGACCCGGAGAACGGATCGCGCGGGAGAGGATGCTGTCCGTCCGCCCTACGAGACGGTTGACTTCGTAGCTAATCGCGACGACAAACGGCAGCAGCGCGAGCCGTATCCCGGCGCGTAAAAAAGCGTTTTCCCACCGAAGCATTTGCAGCGGTAGAGATATGAGCAAAAAAGCGACCATGCTGACCAAAACGACCGTCAACAGAAAACTGGTGCCGCAACGCGGATGAAAACGCGAAAAGCGCTTCGCGTTTTCGATCGTCAGCGCCTCCCCCGCCTCGTAACAGGCGATGGATTTATGCTCCGCACCGTGGTAGGCGAAGGTGCGCTTGATGTCTTTTGTTTGTGAAACGAGGATCATGTAGGTGAGCAATATAATCAGCCGCAGAACGGTTTCAAAAAGGTTTCTGAGAAAATTCAGATGCACGGGCAGCTCCGCCGCTTCCTCTGTTGCTTGGAACGCCGGAATCAGCCCGCTTAGGAAGGTCGGCAGAAGGGTAAACAGACCGATCACCAGCACGAGCGCGAGCAGCATCGAAACGGCGAACAACCCTTTGCCAAGCCCTTTTTGCTCCGGCTTGGGCTGCGGCTCGGACGGAGTATCCGTTTCCTCGGCGAACTGGTCGGCGGACCAAAAGAGCGCTTTCATCCCGATTGACATGGATTGGACGAAGTTGCACACGCCGCGGATAAAGAGCCAGCCCAGCACGCGGTGCCGCTCCTTCGGATACGCGGCGGCTTCCTCTTTTGCCCGCAGCCCTTCCGGGGTTCTGACCACGGCCGCGTATTTGCCGGGGCCGCGCATCATCACGCCCTCCAGTAAGGCTTGTCCGCCAATGCTGGTGCGGAATTTCTTCACATCTGTTCCCCCTGTAATAACTATCGGCATCATTATATCCTTATCCGCCTAAAATGTCAAACCGAACTTGGCAAGCCGCTTTACAACAAGGCAAACTTTGGGTATAATGGGTTTTGTGAAAGAGAGGATCATGTGCATGATACAATACGAGGAATATAAGCAAAAGCTGCTCGCGATGGAGCCGCGCTTTCGGGAGCTTGCGCGCGGGCTGGGGCTGGCCGCCATGCAAGAGGAGCTTTTGAAGCTGACCGCCGAATCGGAGGAAGAAGGGTACTGGAACGACCTTGAGCGCTCCCAAACGGCGCAGAAAACGATACGGCGGCTCGAAACCGTGATCGGGCGGCACCGCGCCCTGTGCGACACGAGGGACGATTTGCTGACCCTATGCGAGATGGCGCTGGAGGAAAACGACGACGGCTCGCTGCTGCCGGAGGTGGAGCAGGGAACCGCCGCGCTGGAGGAGAAGATTTCGTCCGAGCGGCTCTCAACGCTGCTGAAGGGGCGGTATGACAACTCGGCCGCGATCGTGTCGCTGCACGCGGGCGCGGGCGGCACCGAGGCGCAGGACTGGGTGCAGATGCTGGTGCGGATGTACACCCGCTATGCCGAGCGGCACGGGTTTGCGTGCAAGACGCTGGACTTTTTG
>DBDP01000081.1:0-20855 GCA_002293625.1 Clostridiales bacterium UBA929
CCGCAACTCTCTCTCTTTTCTCATTGTTCTTGTCTTGACTCGGTCAGTGCTTGATTTTTTGGAGAACTCAAGTGAATTAGGATTGACAAGCGTTTCATTTTATGGTATTCTAAACAAAGATAGTCCAAAAACAGGAGGTATTGTTATGAAAAAAGTACTTACCCTTCTCATCGCGCTTCTCATCGTCGCAGCCTTCGCAGTCCCCGTTATGGCAGCCGAGAACACTACCATCCACTTCTACAGCAATGACTCTCGCATGGATAAGGTCTATCTCTTTGTCATGGAGCCTTCCAACGGGTGGGCGCAACCCGAGACCGGCGAGTTTCCCGGCATTGAACTGACGAAAGGCGCAGACGGCTGGTATTCGTACGAACTTTTGAACGATCCTCTCACATTCAATTATTTCATCATGTTTACCAACGGTTACGCGGATGATCTGCCCAAGCAAATCAAATGGTGCCAAGCACCCGTTGAGCGCCCCGCTGAGTACACCACGTCCGGCCTTTGGATGACTACTATTCCGAGCGCTGATCCGGTGTTATTCGCGGGTGGAGAGCAAGAAATCGCTGTTACCGCGTTTGCCACCAAGGAAGAAGCCGAAGCGGCTCTTGGATTGGGTGGTGGCGACACTTCCGCCGACACACCCGCTAACCCCAAGACCGGCGACAGCACCCTGGTCTATATTGCCGTCGGTGCTCTGATGCTAGCCGCTTGTGGAACAGTCCTCGTTGTCCGTAAAGTGAAAGCGTAAATCTCAGTTCACAGGAAGAACCGGTTGAAAACCGGTTCTTCTTTACGTTATGGACGAACATTACACCAAATCGACTGTGATTGAAGCGGCTCGCCCTTCGCGTATCGCGATCGCGACGTTGCCGTCGGCGAATCCGCCTCCGAAAATATGAACGCTGCCGTCATTGAGGGTGACTGCGGTTTTTCGCGGCGTTACACCGCCGGTACCGTAAGTGTTCTTGCGGTTCGGGTTGCGGTAAGTTATCTTTACGGAGCGAAACAGCGTAAATGAGGCTTCGCCGTTTTCGGTGAAGAAATCGCCGGGGAGGGCGGGAGAAAAGGCAAGGCGAAGCGTGCCGTCCGGCTGAACGGAGAATCCGTCGCCGCCGAGGAACATCCGCAGCCAGATGGACAGCATTTCCGCGGTGCTCCCCGAAAGGCGCGCCACAAATCCGCGCCCCGCGACGGAGGGATCCGGGTTAACGCTAGAGGCGATAAAGGACGAGTTTTCCATCGGGTTGCGTCCGTAAACGGCGGGGTCCATAAACGGCGGAAGCCCCGTACGGACGTCGCGGTAAAACTCATCGTATAAACCTGATCTCAGCAGTTCCAACAGGTATTTGAGCGACATGTGTAAAAAGACGGATTCCCGCTCCAGCCAACCGGCCGTAAACGCCCGGACTCGTCCGATATCATACGGTTCCTCCTCAAGACTGACGGAGGTCTTGTACATGCCGAGCTTCCGATCATATAGCGCGCAGTCTTGCACGGCTTTGTAGATCTCACCGGCTTTTTCCGGCGCGATTTTCAACCGATGCGCCGGACCTTCCAGAAAGGAGGGAAGCGGACGGCAGGTAAAACCTATGGGAAAACCCGTTTCATCAAACCCTATCGGTTCATAGGTGAGGTACGTCGGCACAAGACGGCTCATCTGTTCGGCCTCGCGCAGCCCCTTGTTCAGCCGCGTTAAAAAGAGCTTTATTCCGTTTTGCCATTCGGGCACCGCCTGAACCTCGCCGGAAAGGGACTCCAGCACGGACGCCCTGTATGCTTCTTTTGCGGAAGCGGAGGTGTTCCAGTAATCAAAAGCGTCGTCGATGCCCTGCGCTTTTAAAAGAGCGTCAAACAACGCGGCGGCTTCAGCGGGAAGCGTGACTTCGCCGTCCGCCGTAAGCAGAAAATCCATCAGCCTTTTTAGCTCATACGCTTCGCCGACACCGCTCCCGAACAGCCCGGGCAAGCCGTTCATCGCGTCATTCCAGCCAGGTTTACCGCCGTCCATCTCCAGCCCGCGCCCGAGCGGATCGAGGGAGGCGAATTTCACGAGGGCAAGCACGATCATCTTCCCGAGCAGGGTTGTTTCGGCAAAAGAACCATCACGATTTTTCAACCACGCCGATTGCGGGCGGCCGTCGATGTGTTCCAGCGACTTATACTGGCGAAGCTTGCCGTCCTTGCGTACATACGCCTCGCGCCGGGTCAAAACGCGCACGGGGCTTTGGAAAAACCGATATCCGCCAGAGGAGAGTAAAGCCGCTTTGCGTTCAGGGTAAACAAGCAAATAACTCTCCGCCAAATCCAGCAAATATGTCCAGTGATCAATCCAGTACCCTTCGTTAAACGCGGCGTTTATATCCTGTTCGCACTGCGGCAGCAGTTCTTCCAGCTTCGCGACCGCCTCTTCAGGCGCGGCTCCCTTCTCGCGGCAGTACTCCGTGATAAACCGACCCGCGGTAAAGGTCTTTTGGGTTTTCGGGTCGGTAAAAGTTGCGCCGCGCACCTCAAGGGGGTTGAAACCATCGGCTTGCACAAGGGAGAAAAATGTTTTGATGTTCATCTCGCCCGCTTCGGGGCAGAAAAACACGTCGTTGCGGCGGTTTTGGCAAACATCGCGGAAGTTCCCGTTGCCCTGCGAAAAATACTCGGCGGAGAGGGAAAAGAAGTTGTAGTCCCGCTCCGGGTCTCCGTGCTTCCTGGAATAGAGGTGCAGCACTTTTCCGCCCAAAACCCTAGGATCCCCGCCGCGCAAAACGTTGTCTAGATAACATTGTCGGATATATCCGTCGAAAAGCGGTTCCGCCGTTTTCGTCGCGACGGTGTCGGTCAAGGCTTTTGTCAGAACCAAAGCGTCTCGGTATTTTCGCTCGATCCAATCTGCGGAGCACAACGCCTTGGCGCGAACCCAAACCGCATCCGGATCGGACGTGAAACCGATATAGGTGAACCAACGCAGGCAACCGCCCCGGGGAATGGCAGCCCGAAGTGGCGTAAAGGCGCAGGCGTAGCGGTTGGCGAAAATCTGGTCGGCGGACGCTTTTTCAGGGTAGGCGTGCGGCTTGGTGAACGCCTCGTCAAACAGCGGTGCGGGATCGACGAACGGTGTGACGGGAACGCCGTCTTCGGTAAAGGAGAGGTAGAAATACCCGCCGCTGATCTGCCCGACCTCGGCTTCGTCGCCCGGCATGGAGCGTGTGTGGAAAAGCGGAACGCCGCGTTCCAACCCGGAGATATGCGCCCAGCTTTTGAAAAGGTTGCTCACCGATTTATACGTCGTATTCTTGACGCCGTAGGGCAGCAGTTGCGGCAACCCGTCCAAGACGGAGCAATCCAGCACGTTTTCCGAGATATTTTTCAGCTCGCAGCAGCGGATAAGCGCTGCGAAATCCTCACCCGGCAGGGTAAAGTAACGCACGTTGTACGCAAGCCCGCTTTCCGCGTTTGTTTCGGAGATATGGAAGCTGTTAGGATACATACGCATGGTACGCGGCAGATCACGGGCGGGGTCGAACGGTTCAAATTCACCGCCGGATGTGCGGATGAAGGTGCGGAACCCCTCGGAGGGGACGCGCTTTAGCGCGGTGTTTGCGGGGGAGAATTCCATAATCGCGTCGTCTTTATGCTCTACGCCGAAGGAGCAGACACCCTGTCCCCGATTGGCGTAATAAAGCCACATCGGGATGCCCGTCTCTCCGGCTAGACCCGGCAGGAAATTCATGAACGCCGGAGCTTGGTCGAAACCGTCGATCACGAACGCGCCGTCGCTGTCATATCGATAGTTCGTCATATTCTTTCTCCTTTATACGATGACCGTAGCGATTGAGTGGGGCGGCAGCGCCGTTCCCTCTTCTCGTCCGTTTGCGTAAAGGGAGAAAGACTGCGCTTCATCCGTTTCGTTGAGAGCGACGAGAACGAACGAGCCGTCCGGGTTTTTCACCGAAAGCGTTTTCAGCGTGTCGTTATCGGAACTGTGGGCAATGCGGACGGCACCGGGTTTGATGTGCCGGGAAAAATGACCGATGTAATGGAAGGACGGATTGAAGGTAAGCGTATCGGTCCTTGTGTCGTAGAGGATAGGGGCGCAGCAGTAATTTCCCACATGGTTTGGACCGCCCCGTTCGTTGAGAACGAGATTCCATTCGATCCAGCCTTCTACCCAGTTTCCGAGATCTCCGATGATGTTGCGGGCATAACGTTCGCCGTTTGCCCAGTTGCCGGGCGCGGGACCTCCCTCGACGCAGCCCTCGGTGAACAGCAGGTGTTTGTCGGGATACGCCTCGCGGAGTTTAGACGAAGCGGCGAAATCCTCGCTTACATACCAATGTACGGCGCATCCCCAAATGTACTTCGAAGCTTCGGCGTTCCGATAGACCGGCAACGCGCGCTTCAGTAAATTATCGCGGTTGTGGTCGTGAATAAGCAATTTGATGCCGCCCAAACCGGCTTTTGCCAGCGCGGGTCCGAGATGGTTTTTCACAAAGTCCCCTTCCTCCTCCGGCGTATAGAGGCAGGAGTCCCATGTCTGTTTGGCGTCCGGTTCGTTTTGGACGCTCAAAAACGCAATTGACGCTCCGCGCTTTTGCGCCTCCTTGATGTATGTAATGAGGTACCGCGCATATACGGAGGCGTATTCGGGCAGAAGCCTGCCGCCGTGCTTTCGGTCTTTGTTGTCCTTCATAAACGTCGGCGGGCTCCACGGCGTCGCGAGCAGGTTGATCGCGGCGCCGCGTGTTTCCTCCGCGGCCTTCAAGAACGGGAAAATGGCTTCGTCGTCATGGGAAATGTCGAAGGATTCAAGAGACGCATCATCCTTCAGAAGGTAATCGTACATTGTCTCGCAAAAATCGCAACTCGCGATATGTACGCGCCCCAAAGAATAACCCAGCCCATTCTTCGGGTCAAAGTAGGCGGAGAGAATTTTCTTTTGGCTGTCTTCGCTCATTTTGGCGAAGGTTACGGCGGCGGCTTCGGTAAACGCGCCGCCGAATCCCAGCAGGGTTTGGTATTCGGTTTCGCCGTCCAGCCGGATTTGCGGCGCGCCGGACGCGCCTGTCATTGGGACTTCGGTTTCAAGAAATTCAGTGTTTTGCGCCGAGAGGTACATTTTCATACGATCCACCCTTTCATCCTTCATTATAAACTCGTACATAGTCTATCACAAGCGATTGCGGAAGGCAGGTGTCATCGGGCGAACCGCCGAAACCGCCGCCGCAGGCGAGATTCAAAATAAGGAAAAACGGAGCGTTGAACGGCCAACCGCCGACCCCCTTGTCGCGCCCGTCCTGCCCCTTATGCCATGAAACGACCTTCTCGCCGTCGAAGAGAAACGCGATCTCGTTCTCTTTCCAGTCAAGGGAGTACAGGTGAAATCCCTCCGATACGCCCGGAAAGCGTCGCGTTTCGGTGAGATGGGTTTTGCTTCTGTGGTTGTACAGACCGGTGTGTACGCTGAAATGTACGGTGTTCTGCATTCGTCCTATATGTTCCATGATGTCAATTTCGCCACAGTGCGGCCAACCGGCGGGTTTCCGATTCTCGCCCAACATCCATATCGCGGGCCATGTTCCCGCGCCGGACGGCAGCTTTGCAAAGACGTCGATCCTGCCATACTGCCACGACGCGCGGCTGTTTAGGCGTGCCGAAGTATATATCCGCCCGCCGTAAGGTTCACGGCGAAGCTCGAGCGTCAGTTTTCCGTCTTTGACAAATGCGTTTGCCTCGCCGGGTGCCGTGCGGTCGGTATAATACTGCAGCTCATCGTTGCCGAAACCGTGCCCGCCTGTCTGAAATTCCCATATTTTTGGATCGGGAATCCCGTCCCGGTCAAACTCGTCCGACCATATCATTTTTTTCACATTATCCTCCCATCGGTTTGTACCCGAATTATACATGATTTTGCCAAAATCCGCAATAGAAAAGATAATTTAATTGTTGACAGTGCGCAAGTCCTGTGATAATCTAGAATTGGTCATTGACCCCTTACTAAGAATATTTTGGAGGGATTACCGTGATGAAAAAATTGTCTCTGTTACTTACCGCTCTTTTTCTGATCGCCGCTCTCGCCTCCTGCGCCGCAGCATCCGGTGACGGCACCCAAACGCCGGGCGATCCCGACGATCCAAATTCCTCACCCGTCTTGCCGTCGGGTGCCATTGCCCCGTTGTTGCCCGAACCCAGCCCGACAGAAGGCGACGATATAGAATACGAGGAGTATATTCCCCCCGCCGCCGATACCGCCATGGAGCTGGACATCATGATGTGGGCCGGCGACGGCGCTTATCATCGTGACATCGGTCACCAGAATTATACCCCCGAGGATCTGATTTCCGTCAACAACGCCGCGGCTTACGCCGTGGCCAAAGCGTTCAACGAGATTTATCCCAATGTGAAGATCAACATCTACGCAAAGACCGGAGGAATCGAAACCGGATCGGAAGCGTGGACACAAGAGATTGAGAACTTCCGTGCGGAACACGGCAAGTATCCCGATTTCTATTGCTCCGCTGACATCGTAGGGGATGTTAAGAAGGGTCTCTGCGCCGACCTCTCCGTCTTTGAAAACGACCCGGTATACCGCACATTCAATAAAAGCGTCATGAACATGATGAGCATAGAAGGTCGCCAGTTCGCTCTGCCTCAGTATCTGCTTCCTTGGGGTATTTGGGTCAATAAATCGCTGGCCAATACCAATAATATCGATATCCCTGATCCCGATTGGACGATGGACGAGTACACATCCTTCGTTACGCACCACTCCGAAGAAGGCACTTGGTACGGCGCGATGGACGCGGAACGCGGCATCATCGCCACCGCCTCCAAAGGCTTCAACTACAACCTCAACTACCGTGAAGAGGGCGACCCATACGTCAACCTCGCCACCGAAGAATTCTACAAACTGCTGGAGTATATCCCCAAATGGGCGGAACACTCCTACAGAACGCTGGATCTCGTCGGAAGGGCACCGCTGGCTTTTGACGGATACGGTTACAACAATTTCAAAAATGGCTATCTTCTGACCCTTGCCGGCGATCCGTGGCATATGCGCGACGCAGCTCACCCAAATTCGTCGCATTGGGGCGCGGCGGTTATGGCTGATTGGGACATCTATCCGCGCCCGTCCTCCGATGAACTGGGCAACACCGTCGGAATCGTCCTTGACCCGTTTGCCGTCCACAACTACTACGCCGACCCCGGCGTCACCGAAGAAGAAGCCTATGCCAAGCTGCAAATGGCATATGAGTTCGCGAAGTTCTGGTGCGCCGACACCCGCTCATGGAAAGCCCGCGCCGATCAAATGTATACCGACGGCGATGCGCAGGTTTCCGCTCTCAACGACTCCTTGCCGATGGTAACCGGCGACGCGTTCCTCGAACAGATGGAAATCTGGTATTCGATCCCGGAACACCAGCGGTTCGCCGATGTTGATAAAATGCCTGGTTTCCATGAAATCCTTAGGCTGTGGCAGCAAGGTGAGATTTGGGACTTTTCCGACAAAGCGTTCCCGACCAGATACGAGTATGAAGGTTCCATACGCGACATCCTCTATGAATACAACAACAGCTGGGACGTGAATGTTTCCGGCGCGGCGTATACCGATCCCAACTGGCTTGACCAGATGAAAGCCTTGATGCCCGATTGGAACACGCAATGGAACCAGCGCTGGGAAGAGCAGTTCGCGGTGCTTCACGAAGCGCTTGAAAGAGAAGACTTCCATTATAAAAAGACCGAAGAGTAAAACATGCAGAGGTATTTCCCCCGTCTGATCCGACGGGGGAAATACCCTGTATCGGGCGGGTGACGAAGTGAGTAAAATCGTAAAAATTGTTATCGCTATCGTTTTGACGCTTGCCATAACCGCAGGTCTGATCGTGTTTATCATACCGGACACGGTGACGGCAGACGCGGTAACGGCGATCGAACTGTTGTGGGCAAAGGAGTATCTGCGCGCTTCGCTGCGGGAATCGTCGGTTCGGTATGCCGACTTTCTAGAACGCAATCAGGGCGCGCAAACGCCGGAGTTTACGGTTACGCTTCCGTCCGGCGCTCCAGAGCTTTTGGGGGGAGAGACGGCTGAGTACCGAGTGTCCGTACCCTCCGCCGGGTTGTACTCCCTGACGCTGGACTGCGTCGCGATGGAACGCAGTTTTGTCAATATCACGCTTGCCGTCGCGATAAACGGCGAGACGCAGTATGCCGAGGCCGAGAATATCGATATACCTCTCTATTGGAAGGATGCGTCTAAAGAGTTCCCTCTGGATAGTTTTGGGGATGAATCGATACCGGAGGTCATTTATCTGGATAACATGCGCTCCGCCGCGCTGTACAATAATACCTATCTCACGACGCAGCCGATTTTATTTTGGTTGGAAAGCGGCGAGAACGTTATCGAGATCACTAACAAATCGGTGCGCGTCCTGCTGACCGGCGATTTGACGGTTCAATCTGAGCGGTCACTGATTTCCTACGCGCAGTACCGCGAGACCCGTAAGGGAGAGGTTGTGCCGGGAATCCAGGCAATTGACGCCACGTCGTATACGGAGAAGAACTCGACCTATGTCCAGCTTGTCTCCACCAATGACATCGGAGCTACTCCATCCGACCCGGTGAAGCGGATGGTAAATGTCGTTCGTTTTGGCATTGTGGGAGCCGAAGCGAGCTACACCGTTGACGTCGGAACGAGCGGTTATTACGCGCTCGCTATACACGCCGGAACGTCAAGCGACGATTTCCCCAGTTTCTGCACTGTTAAAGTAGATGGGCAAATTCCCTTTGCCGAAGCGGCCGCGTTCGCCGTCGATCCCGGTAAATCGTCCGGCTGGGTCAACGCCGTGTTTGCCGATCCGGACGGCGTACCTTACTACATATACATGGAAGAAGGCGCCCACACTGTATCCTTCCGGCTTGAAGCCGAACCCGTGGCCGGATTTATGAGCGATCTGCGACTGTTGATTGACCACATCAACCAGTTTTCTATGGACGTAAAGAAGGTAGCCGGTAAAGGCGATGTGGACAAGAACCGAACCTGGCGGCTGACACAGTATATACCCGAAACGCAGGACACGCTGAAGGCATACGACATTATGCTGCGCGGTCTCTTAACCGGTCTCGGCGAATTCAGCGACAAAGGCGTCAACGCCTCTACTCTGTCGGGGTTGCTGGAAGCGATCGGTATGTTGGTAAAGCTGAGCGAAGAACCGGATGAGTTGCCGATTTATTTAGAAAACCTGTCGGGCGAACGCGTTTCTGCGCTAAAGAGCTGCGGTTCCGCGCTGGACGATATCATGTCGCTATACATTTCGATAGACGAGATTTACCTTTATGACGGTGCGGAGGAGCTGCCGCGTGAAAACCCGTCCTTCCTCAGCAACGTTTCATCGATGGGAAGCCAGCTTTGGGCTTCTTTCACATCGCCAAAATATGCCGTTCAAGACGACCCGGACGCATTGAACATTTGGATCAACGCCTCCGTACTGTTGGCCGATACGCTGCAAAAGCTTGCCGATTCACGTTTCACGCCCGAAACTGGTACGAAAGTTAAATTTTCCATTATGCCCGACCAAAACAAGCTCGTTTTGGCCTCGGCAGCGGGGACGCAACCGGATATAGCGATGTCGATCGAGCATCATATACCCTTCGAGCTTGCCCTGCGCGGAGCGATCTTCGATATGACGCAATTTGAGGATTTTTGGGAAGTCGCCGGTCGTTTCTCCCCCGGAGCGATGGTTCCCTACATCTATAACGACGGCATCTACGCCTTGGCGGAGTCGCTTGACTTTCAGGTGCTTATTTACCGCGAGGATGTTTTGGATAACCTCGGGATCGATCCGCCGGACACATGGTATGATGTCTGCGACATGATGAGCGAGTTGCAGCGATTTGACATGAGCTTCTATATGCCGATCGCCTCCGGCGTCGGGTATAAATGGTTCCACCAAACATCCCCTCTCATTTATCAGTTCGGCGGTTCCTTTTATGAGGAAGACGGCACCGGCACGACGATTAACCAACCGGAGGCCGTCCAAGGCATCAAGATGATGGGCGATTTGTTTACGACTTACGCCTTAAACGAGCAGGTGATGTCCTTCTTCAATGCGTTTCGTTACGGACAGACGCCGATCGGGATCGCAAACAACGCCGATTATTTACTGATTAAATACGGTGCGCCGGAACTGACGGGGCAATGGAAGATCGCGGTGCCGCCCGGTATCCCTCAGGACGACGGAACCGTATCGCGCTGGTATATCGCGAACGGAGGAAGATCGTCGGTAATCTTCTCGGAAAGCGATAAGATCGAGGAAAGCTGGGAGTTTTTGAAGTGGTGGACGAGCGAAGACATTCAAACGGAATATGCGTTCACTCTGCTTTCCCAACACGGTTACATATTCCTGCCCGGCAACCTTGATGCTCTCGAAAACTCCTCCATACCCGATGAAGACAGAGAAGTAATCCTTGAATCGGTTAAATGGCTGCGCGATGTGCCGAGAAGCCCCGGTCAATATATGCTGGAGCGTTCCCTATCAGATATTATTTGGACTGACGTCGTTAACAACGGAATGCCGGCGCAGGTATCCATCGACCTCAAAACCATCACCATTCAACGGGAGTTCCGCAGAAAAATGCTGGAGTTCGGTTTTACGGACGAGGAGGGAACCCTGATCAAACCATATGTTGTGCGTGAGCTTGACTGGATGCTGGAGCAACTGGAAGCCCACGGCGTAAAGAGAGAAGGGACGCCATGACGAGAGCCTACATTCCCAAAAACGGCAGACTCAAACGGGCGGGACAGATCGGCAAGGACGGACTGACCGCGCTTTGGCTGTTGTTGCCCTACGGCATACTCTTCGCTCTTTTTATCGCGGTACCGGTCGCCATGTCGATCGGGCTGTCGTTTACCCACTTTAACGTGGTGCAGACGCCGAAGGCGGCCGGGTTCTTCAATTATATCACTATGCTGACGCAGGACGACATGTTCTTTAGGAGGATTCTGCCCAACACGGTGCAATTCGCCCTGATTATCGGACCGGGAGGATATATCCTCTCCTTCCTCCTCGCATGGATCCTCGCGCAAATTCGACCGGTGCCGCGCACCATTTTCGCGCTGGCGCTCTATACGCCCTCGATGGCGGGCGGCGTGTTTATTTCGTTTATCTGGCGCACCCTTTTCTCCGGCGACCAAAACGGCTATATCAACGCACTGCTGTTACAGAACAACCTGATCGATAAGCCCATTCAATTTTTACAGGATCCGAATTATCTGCTGACGATTATGATCATTGTTTCGCTGTGGAGTTCTATGGGAATCGGATTTTTGGCCATGCTTGCCGGTATCCTCAACGTCAACGAAGAGGTATATGAAGCCGCGTATATCGACGGGCTGCGAAACCGTTTTCAGGAGATTATCTACATCACGATCCCGTCCCTTAAACCGCAGATGCTGTTCGGCGCAGTAATGGCAATCGTGGGAGCCTTCAGCAACGGTACGATCGGCGTGGCCTTGTCGGGGGCGAACCCCACGCCGGATTACTCCGGTTCTTTGATTATTAATCACATCGAGGACTTCGCCTATCAGCGCTATGAAATGGGATCCGCCGCCGCGCTTTCTGTAGCGTTGCTCGGTATCGTATGGCTTTTCTCCAAGGTCGCCTATAAGCTGTTTGGCGAGAAGGATTAAGGGGGAATACGAATGGCTAACTTTCAGGGTTCGCGAATCAACCCGAAACGATTCGCTGTTTCACAGGTAAAGTTCTTTATTCTGTTGGTCCCGTTGGCCATATTTATGATTCTTCCTGTCATCTTCATCATCGGTCAGGCGTTTAAGCCGATGGACGAACTGAACCGCTTCCCGCCCGCGCTGCTGCCGGAGAAACCCACGATGCGCAACTTCGAAAACATCTGGCAGATCGCCAACACAACGGGCGTCCCTCTGATACGCTATCTGGTTAATTCCCTGTTTATCACGGCGGTCACCGTCGTGCTTTCCGTCCTGCTTACCGCTTCCACGGCCTACGCGCTGTCGAAGAAAAAGTTCCGCGCGCGACCTTGGCTGCTGAAAATCAACCAAGCGGCGTTGATGTTCGTGCCGGTCGCCGTAACGGTACCCAGATATCTGGTGGTCGTAAACACCGGGATGAGCAACAACTACCTCGCCCATATCCTGCCTCTGCTCGCCATGCCGGTGGGGCTCTTTCTGGTGAAACAATTCGTCGATCAAGTGCCGGATGCCATTCTGGAAGCCGCGCGGATTGACGGCGCGGGTGAGCTGTCCATTATATTCCGCATAGTGTTCCCGCAGATCGGACCGGCGCTCGCCACCGTTGGGATCCTGTGTTTTCAGACGGTTTGGAACGCCGTCGAAGCGTCAAACGTCTATATCGTTGATGAATCCTTAAAATCCTTCGCGTTTTACCTAAACACCTTTACCATCGACCAAAGTCCCGCAATGCAAGGGATGGGCGCGGCGGCGGCGCTGATCATGTTCGCCCCAAACCTCATCATTTTCATTGCCATGCAGTCGCGCGTAATGAACACAATGAGCCATTCGGGAATCAAGTAGGGAGGGGATTGTTTGAAAAAGCTCATCTGCTTTTTGCTGGCGGCGGCGTGTTTTATACCGGCGGCGATAGCGGCGCAATCCACCACCTATACATGGGCGCTTGACCGTAAAGGGAATTTTGTCCATACGCAAGACGCTTATCTGCCCGAACGCACCGTTACCGACCTCATGCTCAAAGAGCCGGAGGATATGTTCATCGCCGCCGACGGATATATGTACATCTGCGATACTGGGAATCGGCGGGTCGTGGTATATGACACAAAGCAAAACGAGATCGTCAGAGAAATCACGCATGAGGGCTTCCAAAGGCCGCGCGGAATTTACATTACGCGGGATATGGATTTATACGTCGCCGATTCAATGGCCGCCGCCGTATTCCGCTTCGACCGGAACGACAACCTGATCCAGACATTTGACCGTCCCGATTCAGCGGCCTTCGGCAACACAGCCTACGCGCCGATGCGCGTTGCGATCGATAACCGCGGCAGCTTGTATGTCGTTGGTGAAGGCGTATCCAATGGGATTATTCAGCTTTCCGTAACGGGGGAATTTTTGGGGTTTTTCACATCAAACAAAGTGAAACTTACCTTTATCCAAGTTTTACAGAACATTTTCTTCACCGATGCGCAAAAGAAGAGTTTGATGGATCGCGTACCGGGTACCTTTTCCAACGTGCATACCGACAGCCAAGGGATCGTCCATACGGTCACGATGGGGCGTGACGGAGAAGAAGTGCTGAAGAAGCACAATATGAAAGGTTCAAACATTTTCGCCGCCGACGGATGGGACACATACTCCGACCTCACAACCGATCAAAACGGTATTGTCTATACCAGCGCCAGTAATGGCTGGATTTCCGCCTATACGCCCGACGGGAATTTCATTTTTGATTTCGGCGGATATTCTACGGCGGATATCGCGGGATTGTTTGAATACCTGACATCCATCGCCGTAGAAGCCGACGGGACGCTCTGGGCGCTTGACCTTTCTAAGGCGTATCTGCAAAGCTACAAACCGACCGACTACACCCTTTCCATTTATGAGGCGATTACGCGTTTCAATGAAGGCCGATATACGGAGGCGGAAGAAATTTGGAACACCGTTCTTCGTTACAATCAGTCTTCAGTGCTAGCGCACGACGGCATCGGCAGAGCCGGGCTGTATACGCAAAACTATCAAAAAGCGGAAATGCACTTTGAACTGGCGGGCAACCGTACATATTACTCACAAGCCTATTGGGAACTGCGTAATGACTGGCTTCAGCAAAACTTGATATGGATCCTCTTAATCATTGTCGCGCTCGTTTTAACGAGTCTCATACTGCGGTATGCTGACAAAAAAAAGCGCGTCAAACTCGCGATCGGGCATGTGACGCATAAAATCGGCGGGGTATACGGGATTCGTGATTTTGTCTTCGCGTTTTCAGTGATGCGCCACCCGCTGGACGCATACTACGATTTGAAACGCAAAAACAAAGGGTCTTACGGAGGGGCGACGCTGCTCTACCTTCTGCTGTTTATCGTGTTGTTGCTCTACCAAACCTCCAAGGCCTTTATCTTTCAAATGACTGACGTGCAGGATATGAACCTCTTAGCAATCATGGGAGGATTGTTTGGCGTTATTCTGCTGTTTATCGTCTGCAATTATCTTGTCACCTCCATCAACGACGGAGAAGGCTCCATAGGAGACATTTACAAAATGGTCGCCTATGCTTCGATGCCGATCACGGTGTCATTCGGGCTAATAACCGTGATTTCTTATGGCTTGACCGAAAACGAGAGGTTTTTGGTTACCTTCATACAGCTTGCGGGTATCGCGTGGTTTTGCGTTGTCATGTATTTGGGACTTCAGGAGATGCATAACTATAGTCTCCGGAACACGGTGAAAAGTATTTTGTTTACGGCGCTTTTTATCGCTATAGCGATCGTCGTACTTCTGATTTTAACAGTGTTATTCCAGCAAATCGCCCAATTCGTCCAGTCGGTCGGAAGGGAGGTATATTACAATGCGAACGGTACGATATAAAAGCGCGGCTTTATGTATCGCGGCGATGATGGTCATACCGGCGTCAGCGTATGTACCCACGATGCGCGATACGGGTTTGCCCGAACCTATGGCGGATTACGAACTGACCGATATACCGACCGGTCCAGATGAGTACACGCCGTTGGCGGAGGTTGGAAATTTCCGGTATTATTTCCGAGACGACCGCGATGTGTTCGCGGTGGTGGATACCCGAAACGGATACACGTGGAAAACGGGGCTGGATGTTCCCTTTAATCAGGATATCGACAGGGCGGTTTCCGATGCGGAGACGGCGGAGGAAAAGATTATCGCCGCGGTTCCGAAGGAAAGCAACCTCAACGCCACGTATATAGGTTTTGCAAACTCCGTGCTTTCTGCGGAGTATTATGACGATTCCCAAAACGCGTACCTCATATCTTCCGCTTCGCGGGAAGGCGCGAACTCGAAACTTTCCAAAGTTTCCGGCGAGAAAAACCATTACCTGCTGGAGGTCGAATTCAATGTAATCGACCTTGATGTGAATGTACATATCTATCTAACCGAAGAAGGTTTGCGGTACAGTATCCCCGATACGGAAATGTCCGGCGAGGGGTTAGATTACTTGTCGTCGTTGATTATTACGCCCTTCTTGGGCGCGTCCGGCGGCAGGCAGCAATTTTTCAATCCCGACACGGAAACTTACGGTGATCCTGTTGAGAAGCCGATGATTCCCGGCTATGTCATGATCCCCGACGGGTCGGGTTCGCTGATACGCTTCCGTGAAAACGTCGTGAGCTTTGATAACTATGTAGGAGCCGTGTACGGCGTGAATCTCGCTGACGCGCTGCGGTTTGATTCGGAAGAACTGGAAGTCATACCGGCTAAGGATCCGCTCGCGCCGGTATTCGGCATCGCTCACGGAGACAGGCAGTCCGCGTTTGTCTTTTGGGCCGATGAAGGTTCGGAGTATTTGGATTTGATTGTATCCCCGGAGGAAGCGGACAACAACGAATACTGTTACGCCTATCCGCGCTTCATTTACAACAAGGTTATATACCAAGTCTATAACCAGGCGGACGCGGGCTACATGCGTCTATTTCCCGAGCGCAACCACTTTGACATCGACGTAACCTACACCTTCCTTGCCGAAGATGGTACGAAAGACGGCTTTCCGGCTGATTATACGGGCATGGCGCTGAGGTACCGTGCGCATTTGCTGGAAAAAGGGATCATAAGGGAAAAGCCTTCTGAGGATGAGATGCCGATCCATTTTGATTTTGTTATGAGCGACGTCGAGAAGGATATTATCGGTACCGCCAATGTTGTCGTCACCAACACCGACAATATCGAAACGATTTTACGGGATCTGACCGATGCGGGGATACACAACATCAACGCGGGAATGATGGGGGCGCAGTCGGGCGGCGTCACGGCGGGAAAGCCGTGGACGCTGAAGTTTAACCGCGCGATCGGGTCGAAGGGTGATTTTCGGGATTTGATTGCGAATATGACGGAACTCGGAATTGATCTGTATTTTACGCAGGATTATTCGAGAATCAATGATTTGCAAATGAATCTTTCGACCAATATGGCGTACCACAGAACAAACTGGGGAGTGGAACGCTGGATTAACTTTACCAATACCAACGTGCCGATTACGCGTATTTCGTTCGCCCGCCCGCAAAAAAGCGCGGAGTGGCTTGTTTCGCAAACCGGCGTTATGAAAGACGTCGGCGCGACATCGGTGGGAATAGACGGAATCTCATCACGGCTCGTCAGCCATTACGGGTCCGATGAAATGGGCGCTACCGAGGCGATCTCACTGTTGAGCGGGACTGTCGCGGGTCTGGATATGACGGTCAACGCTTATTTGCCCAATATGTACCTGTGGAACGCCACAGACCGCTTCATCAACGCGCCGGTTCTGCCCACACAGTATATCGTTGAAACGGATACCGTTCCGTTTATACAGATTCTTCTCAACGGAACGATGGAGATGTACGCTCCTTACGCAAACTTTTCCTTCTATTCGCGCGACGACGTACTGCGGATGATTGACTATAATGTATTCCCCTCATTCGTCCTCACCGAACAGCCGGCGTACCTGCTGGCAAACACTAACTCCGCCGGATTCTACTCCACCTCCTATGACCTGTACCGTGACATCATTATCGGCATGTATACCGAAATGGCAGAAATATATAACCATATTGCGGGGCAGATATGGACAGGGCGCGATATTCCGCAAAGCGGCGTCGTCCTTAACAAATATGAGGGCGGGACGCGGGTTCTGATCAATTACACCGAAGAGGTCGTTACATTTGAGGGAGACACCGTGGCACCGCTGTCCGCGATGGTATTGGAGGGTTAACGGTGAGGAAGAAACAGAAAACGATCGGTCGCCGCCGGGCGTTTGCAGCGTATCTGTTCATGTCGCCGTGGATTATCGGCTTTTTGATTTTTACGGCTTTTCCCTTCGTCTACACAATCTTTCTCTCCTTTTTTGAGGTTCAGTCAACCATATTGGGGTATGAACTGACCGCTGCTGGGATTGGCAATTATGTCGTCGCCCTTTTGCGAAACAGTGAATTCGTTCCGCGTCTGTTAAGCTTTTTAGGCATGGCGGTCACCTATTCTGTCACCATTGTGGTAATCTCCTTCATTCTCGCTCTTATGCTCAACCGCCCGATGCGGGGTCGGGGAATCTTTCGTATGTTGTTTTTCCTTCCGGTCATCGTTATGAGCGGTCCGGTCATGCAACAGATCATGGATTCCGGCGCGGCTTCCATGGTCGGGCTGGACACCCTTTTTATCTTTGACATGATTGATGATTTCGCGCCCTGGCTGGCCCACGGGTTGAACTATCTTTTCGAGAATTTTTCTTTGGTGCTTTGGTACACGGGTATTCCGATCATTCTATTCATCAACGGATTGCAAAAACTGAACGGAAGCGTCTTGGAGGCTGCTATGATTGATTCGGCGACGCCGTGGCAGATCCTTTGGAAGATTACCATTCCCATTCTGCGGCCCGTTTTCCTTTTGGTCATGATCTTCACGGTGGTGCAGCTCTCTATTTATAATTCAGGCGAAGGATCGGTTCTGGAGACGATTCAGCAAGCGATGAACACATCGAGCGGGTTTGGACTGGCGGCGGCGTTCGCTTGGATTTACAGCCTTGTGGTTCTGTTGCTGATCGGGGCGGCGTTCCTCTTCCTTAAAGAGCCTAAGGATACACCGGCAAAAATCCAAAAGCGACTGGAAAGGAAGTGGTCTGCCAGATGAGAAAAGCATTGCATACCGTTCAACGGCGGGGAAGACCGATCATTGTAAAGATTGCCATTTATTTTGTGCTCATCCTGATCGGCTACCAGTTCCTATACCCGATCCTGAGAATGATTGTACTTTCAATGATGAGCGCGAGGGATATCATTAATCCCGCGGTAACATGGATTCCCAGCGGATGGACGTTCAACAACCTAAAAATCGCGTTGCAAACCCTTCAGTTGGAAAAAACACTTGTCGGTTCGCTTTGGTTTTCCACGTTGCTCGCGGTTTGCCAAACCGTTGTTTCGTCGCTTACGGGTTACGCTTTGGCGCGGTATGGATTTCCCGGCAAACGAATTTGGTTTGTAATGGTTTTGATGTCGTTCATCATCCCCGCGCCGGTGGTCGTCATCCCGCGCATCATGATGTTTGTGGGTATCCAAGAAAGCATCGGGCTGCAATTGATCGGCACATGGATTCCGCAGACCGTGCTGTCTGTTTTGGGACAGGGTGTCTATTCCGCAATACTGATCCTGATTTGCTATAATTTCTTCAGAATGATTCCGCGCGCTCTCGACGAAGCCGCGTCCATTGACGGCGCGAACGCCTTTCAAGTGTTTGTGCACGTGATTCTCCGGTTGAGTGTCTCCACCATTTTGGTCGTTTTCCTCTTCTCCTTCGTGTGGAATTGGAACGAGACATATTTTACGGACACATTCCTAAGGGGCAGCGTTCCGTTACTGCCCAACCGGCTGGCCATGTTTGACAGCATGTTCGCCACTTACGGGCAGGGGGCAGGAAGCGTTGCGACCCCGGAGAACCGAATCAACGAGGCGTTTAAGATGTCGGGAACGCTGATCGCGATTCTGCCGCTGCTGATTATGTATCTGTTTGTCCAGCGGCACTTTATCAAGGGGATAGAAAATGCGGGTATCACGGGTGAATGATATGAAAAAAGTGCTGTTATTACTGCTCATCTTTTCCCTTCTCGCCGCCTGCACCCCGGCTTCAACAACCTCAACGGTTTCTCCCGGCAAAGCCGGCGAGTCGCCGACGGAACAACAGACGCCGTCCCCGTTGCCATCGGAGGCGCCGTCGCCGCGCGAGTCCGCCGATCCTGACGAGGAAAAGGCAACAGGGTTTGTTTATGACCGCGACGCTTTAACATACGACTTGGTCTGGAGCGACGAGTTCGATTACGAAGGGTTGCCGGATCCCGATAAATGGGGATATGACGTCGGCGGCAGCGGCTGGGGCAACAACGAGCTGCAGTATTACACGGACGACGAGAACGCGTGGGCTGACGGGGAAAAGCTGACAATAGAAGCGCGCGCCCAACTCAAAAACGGCAAACAATACACATCGGCGCGGCTAATCACCAAAAATAAGGGCGATTGGTTGTACGGAAAAATCGAAGTTTCCGCGAAGCTTCCGGGCGGACGCGGTACGTGGCCCGCCATATGGATGCTGCCCACCGACTGGGATTACGGCGACTGGCCGGCCAGCGGCGAAATTGACATTATGGAACATGTGGGCTACGATGAGAAGAAAGTTCACGCGACGGTGCATACCGGGGCATATAACCATATGAGCAACACCCAGCTCGGCAACGGCGGTATTGTGGTTGAGAGCGCGCTGGAAGAGTACCACGTGTACGCAATCGAATGGCTGCCCGACAGAATCCTTTTTTTCATCGACGGCGAGCAGGTATACGAGTTTAATCCTACAGAAGTGGTCGTCTCGCCTACCTACAAAGACTGGCCTTTTGACAGGCGGCATCATCTGCTGATCAACATCGCAATAGGCGGCGATTGGGGCGGCGCGCAGGGAATCGATCCAAATCTCCAGTCGGCGGTGATGGAAGTGGACTATGTGCGCGTGTACCAATCCACGGAGATTACCGCTTTGGAACGGGAAGAATCGCTCATCGGAAGGGAATTGGGTATGACCGGTACGGGAGACTGGAGCGGCAGCGGAGCGGAGCTGCGCGAGTTGTACGTCACCGAGAGCGAGGATGCGATGTGGGTCGCGCAGGATTTAGACGGACGCTATTTAACCGACGACGGGAAGCTCGGAGCGGTGGAGATAGCCGTTGACCCCAACAAGTTCTATCAGCCGATTGACGGCTTTGGCGCGTCGTTCACCGATTCGGCGGCTTATCTGATCAATCAAAAATTATCTGCGGAAGACCGCGAGAGCTTGATGACGAACCTGTTCAGCCCGGAAAAGGGGAACGGTCTCTCATTCGTGCGCAATCCGATGGGTTCGTCGGACTTCTCGCGGACAATATACAGCTATAACGATTTACCCGAAGGTGAGTCGGATTTAGAATTGCGGCACTTCTCGATAGATCACGACCGCGAGGATATCATCCCTTTGGTCAAGCGAGCGCTGGAGCTGAACCCCGATTTGAAGCTGGTTGCGTCGCCGTGGAGTCCGCCGGCTTGGATGAAAAGCACCGAAAGCATGATCGGAGGTTCCTTGGATACAAATTTATATGATGTGTACGGTAATTACTTTATCCGCTTTCTGGAAGCCTACCGCGAGGAAGGCATTGAGTTTTATGCCGTTACGCCGCAGAACGAGCCGCTGTATGTGCCGGAAAACTACCCCGGATGCTCGATGCCGCCGGTGGTGCAAGCCGCGTTTATCAACCGAAGTCTCGGTCCTAAACTGGAAGAGCGGTTTCCCGGTGTGAAGCTGCTCTGCTACGATCACAACTGGGACAGACCGAGTTACCCCGAATTTGTCTTGGAGAACGCGGGCGAGTATGTCGACGGCGTGGCGTGGCACGTTTACGGCGGCAGTGTCGAGGCGCAGTCGGAGGTGCTGGCAAAGTTCCAAAATTCCGAAGTGCATTTTACCGAAGCCTCCGGCGGGGAATGGGTGCCGGCGTTTGACGAGGCGTTTTTCGGTGAAATCCGTACGGGTATCCAAGTGTTGAACAACTACTCCCGTTCCATGGTACTCTGGAACATGGCTTTGGACGAAAACAACGGTCCGGTTGTGCCCGGCTTCGGGCAGAGTA
>DBDP01000081.1:20868-24097 GCA_002293625.1 Clostridiales bacterium UBA929
TACTACGCGCTGGCGCATTTCTCGAAGCTGATTCGTCCCGGCTCGGTTCGTGTCTCCTCGGAATCCAAAGGCGACGTGTATACGACCGCCTGCCTGAACGCCGACGGTTCGCTGGTGATCGTGGCCCTCAACGATTCATCCTCCGAGAAACTGATCCGCATTGCGGTCGGCGATAAAACCTTTAACCTACGCACCTTTGGGCGCACCGCCGCGACGCTGAAGGTGGATTTGGGTTAGCATAACTACACTAAAAGGAGTCCGTCATCATGATCAAACGTATCTCTATCCTGATTGCGTTCGTTCTGCTGCTTTCCGCGTGTACGAACGTATCGCCGGAAGAACCCGTTACGCCGCCGGAAGTTACCGTGGCGACTGCGGAACCATCACCGTCGCCGGATGTTGCCTATAGCAGCTTGGAAGAGCTTGTCTCGCTTATGACGCTGGATGAGAAGGTCGGGCAGATGACACAGGTCGAACGTCAGGAACTCCTGCGCGGGGACGTAAAGAGGTTTTTCCTCGGTTCGGTCTTGAGCGGCGGCGGTTCCCACCCCGAAGACGACACCCCCGAAGGCTGGGCGGAAATGGTTGACGGATATATGCAGCAGTCGTTGGATACCCGTTTAGGGATCCCGATCATTTACGGGATTGACGCAGTGCACGGTCACAACAACGTGACGGACGCGACAGTCTTCCCTCATAACGTCGGTTTGGGCGCAATCGGTGCCGGAGATATTGAGTCGGGCGCAGACATCGCCGAACGGATTGGAGAGGCGACGGCTGAAGAAATGCTCGCGACCCGCATTCCGTGGACGTTCTCCCCGGTTCTGGGCGTGGCGTATGACACCCGCTGGGGTCGGGCTTATGAATGTTTCGGCGAAAATATCGAGCTGGTTTCCGCGATGGGGCCTGCCGTGATTCGCGGCTTGCAAAAAAGCGGCTATGTCGCAGCCTGTATGAAGCATTATCTGGGCGAAGGGCAGACGCAAAACGGGCAGAATCAGGGTAACGCGATCATGACTGATGGGGAGATTCGGGAAATTCTAGCCCCTTATATTCGATCCATTGAAGCCGGAGCTTTAACACTCATGCCCTCTTTTTCCAGCATAAACGGCGTGAAGATGCATGAAAGCAAAGAACTGCTGACGGACGTTTTGAAAAACGAACTGGGTTTTGAAGGGTTCATTATTTCCGACTGGGCCGCGGTCACGCAACTCACGGGCGGTACATATAAACAACAGCTCGCGAACGCCGTCAACGCCGGAGTCGATATGATCATGGCCGTAAACGGGCGCGAGCAATGGCTTGATACGATCAAATACATCAAGCTGAACGTGATTGACGAAACGATCCCGGTGGAGCGCATTGACGACGCGGTGTTGCGCATCCTGCGGGTCAAAGAAAAATTAGGGTTGTTTGAAGAGCGGGCGGTCGAATCGGGGGGCAGTGTGGGCGGCGAGGAAAATCGTGCACTGGCAATGGAAGCCGCCGAACGCTCTATGACGCTTTTAAAAAATGAAAACGAAGTCATCGAACGGCTTCCGTCTTTTGAGAATATCTTGGTTGCGGGGCAAGGCGGCTTGGATATCGGGATGCAGTGCGGCGGGTGGACATTTCACTGGCAGGGCGGTCACGGGGATATTATGAAAGGCACAACGATTGTTGACGGTATAAAAAAACTAAAGAGCAACGTCACCTACAGCCCTTCCGGCGCTGCGGAGGGGGTGTTTGACTGCGTCATCGCTGTGGTCGGCGAGAGCCCGTATGCCGAAATGGAAGGCGACCGTCCCGGCGGTGCGGGTCTCCGCGTAAACGATATCAATATGTTAAACGAGGTATATAAGCTCGGATGCCCTGTCATCGTCGTGATGCTGACCGGACGCCCGTTGTTAATTCAAGAACATCTTGGATATTGGGACGCGCTCGTGTCGGCATGGCTGCCTGGCACCGAAGGCGGCGACGCGGTTGCAAACGTGTTGTTCGGCGGCGCGGGTTTCACCGGACGTACGCCATTCACATGGAAAACCGCCGTTCGAAACGGTGAGATATTGTTTGAATACGGCTATGGGCTGAACGTCGGGGAAGGCGCGTAACCCATGCGATTTTGCTCGGCCGCCCAAACGCCGCGGCACACGCTTCTTCAACGTTTTTACCCTTGACATCCACATACCTTCCGGCGGGATTTCGAGAATCTCAGCAGTGACTTTGACATGCTGCGCCTGCAGGCGCAGGAACTGACCCTTCGCGCGAACAGACTTAAGAATTGCGCGTAGTGGTATAATTAGAGCCGCGAGCTTCCCGTTTGGGAGGTTCGCGGCTTCTTTTCTTATAGAGCTATCCTCAGCAAATGGTTGTCCAAGAATTATACGCAACCAAAAACCGGCTGACTTTTACCTCTGCCAGAGATATACTTACCTTAACAATATCACGAGAATCACATTTTATCAAATCAGGTGACGTATCGATTTTTATGAATATGAGGGATTTTTTATTGCATTTTTCCACTTGCTATGCTATACTGTTTTCAAAAGGGGGTTGTAATTATGAAAAAATTACTCACGGTGATTTTAAGCCTTGTTACGGTGATTTCCATTTTTACGGGCACGGCGTTTACCTTGACGCCAACGGAATCCGGCGCTGTAAGCTATTATGATGAAAACGGAAACCCCATAACGATTGACGGCTTATATTATAACGCGCAAGGGGTTCCTTGTTTCAACGCAGAGTGTTATTATCTTGATGGCGACGGAACCCCCGTCTTTGTTGGTGGGTGCCAGGCGTACTGCTACGATGTAAACGGTGATTTCATTCCCTGCCGGTATTACTATAACGCAACGGGAGAGGCTGTCAATCCTCCCGCTTCATACCGTGGCGGCTGCGGTTTCGGAACATGGTGTTACGGGGATAACGGAGCGGTTGTGAACGGGTCTTTCTATTATGACGATTTTGGCAATCCGGTAACCCCGCCTGCACAGGGTAAGCCGGGTAATGGCCGCGGCGGAGGTTGTTGCGGCGGAGGCCGCAGCGGCAAGAGGCGTTAATTATTAGCGCGGACACTTCACCATAGGATATGCTATCCGATTAGAGCCGCGAGCTTCCCGTTTGGGAGGTTCGCGGCTCTCTTGCTTTATAGAGAACATGGGGCTGTGCTTTCCTTCGACATAATTTTGCAAGTTTCGACGATTATCGTTGACAACGCTTTTTACGGGAGATATAATCTATGTAGGTGGAA
>DBDP01000159.1:0-3648 GCA_002293625.1 Clostridiales bacterium UBA929
ACTTAAACACATACACATCCCCGACCGACAATTCCCCTTCCGGCGTGTTTATAATCCCGTTGTCCGGCACAATGAACCATGGGGAGACGTCCGGCTCGCCTGTGTTTCGCACCACATATCCCTCTTGCTCCGGCTCGCCCGCGCGGAGCAGGAGAACCGCCCTGCGCCCGGTTCCGTCCTCGGCGAGGTCGGCGACAATCGCGCCGCCCGCGGCGGTGAATACACAGCCGATTTGCATGTCGTTTGATTGCAGCAGATCTTGTTTTAGCGCGGTGGTGTTGGAGTAGACGTAGAGGGTGTTGAGGTAGGTTAAGAAGGATTCATAGCTGCCGTTTGAGGTTTCGGACGGTACCCATTCCACGTCGCTGACGTCAACCTTGATATTGTTCCCCTCCGCCCATTTGGAGAAGCCAAAGGCAAAGCCCGAAAGGAAGTGAAACTCTATATCGCCGAACCGCGCCTGTCCGTAAAGGTACTCGGCGCGCATACGCTGGAGGAAGTTTGCGTTCCGCATCAGGTCGCGGGTGTTGATATCCATCTTCATCACGGCGTCAAAACGGTCGTCGGGTTTAATCGTTCCGTCGTAAAGATATGCAGGCTCGCCGTCCGGCTTCAGCGGCGTTTCCCGCAGAAACGCCGCGAAAGAACCATCTTCTATTTCGCCTCGCGAAAAACCTTCGGGCGGTTTGACGCGCGTTTCCAGCGTCTCCCCCTCCGGCACTTTAATGATATACGGTTCCGGCGAGGGCGACGGTGAGGGTACTGTAGGCGAGGGTTCTAAAGAGGGCGAAGGCGACGGCGAGGGTTCGCCGCTCATCCATTCGCAACCGCCTAACAGTAAAAGCAAACCCAAAAAAATCGCGCGTAAAAACAGATTCTTTCGCATCGGAACGCCCTCCTTGCCATGTACTGTATAATCGCAAACGGCGCGCCCTACTATTTTAGGCGCTGCCCAGCACCAGCATCATCGCGAAATGGGAAATACTGCCCAGCAGGATGAAGATATGGAACACCTCATGNNGCGTAGAGGATACCGCCGACGGTGTAGAAAAAGCCGCCGATCATCAGCCAAACGAACGCCCGCGCGGGCATCTGCTCCGGGATCGCCCGCAACAGCGGCACAATCGCGATGATGACGAGCCACCCCATCCCGACATACGCCGCCGCCGAGATCCAGCGCGGCGCGTTGAGCCAGCATATCTTCACGATCGTCCCGGCGAGCGCGAAAAACCAAATCACGCCGAAGATCGCCCAGCCCCAGCCGGGGCTTTGCAGCCGCAGCGGTCCGAGGCAAATAGGGGTGTATGTACCGGCAATCAGCAGATAGATCATGATATGGTCGAGCTTGCGCAGGGTTTGGCGGCGTTCCGGCTTGACGCGCAGGCAATGATAGAGCGTGCTGGTGGCGTACAGCCCGACCAGCGCCGCGCCGTATACCGCGTAGCTGACGATATGCCACACCGTCCCGACAAACGCGGCGACGGCAATCAGCACACCCACGCCCGCGGTCGCCATCCAAAAGCCGATACCGTGCGTCAGCGCCGAAAACAGGCGCAGCGCGTCATACGGCGTGCGGTGTTCCTTGTTGTCTTTTGGCATGTGAAGTCTCCTTTTCGTTGCTTGTCCTCATTATACAGCAAAGCGGCGGGGAAGTAAACAGCCGCCCGAAAGAAAGGGCGGCTGTCAGTCGGCAGAAATCAGCAAATGAATATTACTTTTGCTGTATTCATCGTATCACACGAATTGTGTTCTCCTTGCGGGCGGGGGCGGGAGAAGGCTTTCCGATATAGCCGACGGCGGCGGAAGAGCAGATTGAATGCTCCTTCGGGATACCGAGGGTAAAAAGAAACTCCCGCACGCCCGCGTCGTCGCGAAGCCAGTGCAGCTGGTTGATGTAGCAGCTTCCAAGCCCTAAGGATTCCGCCGCGAGAAAGATGTTCTCCAGTGCGAGCGCGCAGTCCGCCATCGCGTTTTCATACCCGGGCTTGTTGGACGCGACAATCAGCGTTGGCGCATGGAAGTAGAAATTATAGTCCTCCCGCCGCGCCGCGCCTATGACGCCGTGCTTACCGGGATAGTCATCATCGGGTATGTAGCTTTGGAAGCCGGTTCTGACCAACTCGTTCAGGCGGAGCAGCAACTCTTGATTTTGGATGGCGGTAAACAGCCAGCTTTGGTTGTTGCCGCCGCTCGGCGCCCATATGGCCGCCTCAAGTAACGCGTCCAGCTGCTCCGACTCAATCTGCCGGGGCAGAAAATCGCGGGTGCTGCGGCGCGCGCGGATGCATTCCAACATGGCGTTTTGCATAGGGTGATCTCCCCCTCTCACAA
Organism: Clostridiales bacterium UBA929; assembly: GCA_002293625.1. GTDB lineage: Bacteria > Bacillota > Clostridia > Oscillospirales > UBA929 > UBA929. The sequence goes on from DBDP01000159.1 coordinate 2,332, forward strand.
TAGGTATACAACCTTTTCCAAGAGGTATTATACAGCACGATGGATGGAAAGTAAAGTTTCGCGTCTTGAAAAAAGTACCTGTAAGCGGTATAATAGAATCCCCGACACGTAGAGAGGAGGAGCGGAGTATGCGTTACGAGTCATTAGAGCAAAAGCTGGCGTTCTACCAAAAGTACAAAAACTTAATCCCGCAAGCCCTTATGAAAAACTATGAAGCGGCGTTCCGCGTAGAGTATACGCACAACTCCACCGCAATCGAGGGGAACACGCTGTCTCTGCTGGAAACGAAGATGCTGCTGGAGGACGCCGTCTCCCCGAACGGGAAGAACCTTCGCGAAATCTATGAAGTCGTTAACCACGGAAAGGCTTTCGCCTACGCAAGCAAGTGTGTCGCGGAAGGGAAAGGGCTGGATAAAAACGTTGTAAAAGACCTCCACGCCATTTTGATGGAGAACATCATGCAGGGCGGTATTTACAGAAACGTAAACGTGTATATCTCCGGTGCGCGGCACACCCCGCCGCCCCCGACTGAAGCGCATCATCAACTTGAAATCTTCTACGACGATATAATTACGAACCGCGAGAAGCTGCACCCCATAGAATACGCCGCGTGGACACATGCCGAATTCGTAAAAATCCACCCGTTTATAGACGGTAACGGGCGCACATCGCGCCTGCTGATGAACTACCAACTTGCCGCGGCGGGATATCTGCCGGTTTCAATCCCTGTGGAGCATCGTTTTGCGTACTTCGAAACGCTGGAAACCTATGCTTGTGAGGGCGATTTAACGCCTTTTGCGAACTTGGTCGGCAGTTTGGAAGAGGCACAGCTTGATTTGTACATCGTGGCAATCGAGCAAATTAGGGCTTCTTCAGAATAATGCCCACAAATCACGAGCCGCCCGTTTGGGCGGCTCAAAACGTATTTACAGAACTTACACCGATTTCGCTTTCTCCGCCAGCGCGGCGAAGGCTGCTTTATCGTATACGGCCATTTCGGCCAGCATTTTGCGGTTGAGGGTGATGCCCTGTGTCTTGAGGGCGTACATGAAGCGGGAATAGTTCAGCCCGTTGGCTTTCGCGCCGGCCGAGATGCGGGTGATCCACAAGCGGCGGAAATCCCGCTTGCGCTGGCGGCGTCCCACATAGGCGTAGCGCAGGCTCTTCATCACCGCTTCATTCGCGGTACGGAACAGCTTCGATTTGCCGCCCCAGTAACCCTTTGCGAGTTTTAATATCTTCTTATGACGTCTGCGCGTGGTAACCGCGCCTTTGATTCTGGCCATGATTCTCTTCCTCCATCAGTGTCTTTGTCGT
>DBDP01000159.1:3658-7393 GCA_002293625.1 Clostridiales bacterium UBA929
CAGTGCGCGCTACGCGCTTCCTTCGGTTTGGCAAACGCTCTCGTGTCTTATCTTCACTGCTCGGTGCCGGAGCAGCTCTTTACTTATACGGGATCATATCCTTAATGTTTTTCTCGTTTGTCTTATCGGCATACGCGCCGGCGCGCAGTTTGCGTTTGACCTTCGTGGTTTTGACATGATGCTGATGGCGAAGACCGGCCTGTTTGCGTTTGACCTTTCCGCTTTTGGTAAGGCTGAAACGCTTCTTTGCGCCGGAATGCGTCTTAATCTTGGGCATGGGATTCTTCCTTTCTATTTCGCTTTTGGCGTTAAGAACATGAACATACGCCGTCCCTCCAACTTAGGGGGCTTTTCGATGGACGCCAGCTCCGCGCAGCCTTCGGCGAATTTCAATAACTGCTTTTCGCCAAGGTTGGCGTGGACAAGCTCGCGCCCGTGGAACCGCACCGATACCTTGACCTTATCGCCGTCTTTGAGGAAGCGGATCGCGTTGTTGAGCTTGAAGTTGAAGTCGTGAACGTCAATTGTGGAGGACAGGCGTATCTCCTTGATCTCCACGATGTGCTGGTTGCGGCGGGCTTCCTTTTCCTTCTGCGCCTGCTCATAACGGAATTTCCCGTAATCCATCAGGCGGCAGACGGGCGGGGTCGCAGTGGGGGCAATCTTGACGAGATCCAAATCGCGGTCGGTTGCGATTTTCATGGCGTCGCGCGAGGACATAATGCCCAGCGCCGCGCCGTCCTCCCCGATCAGGCGCACCTCTCGGTCACGGATCTCCTCGTTGATTTGATGGTCCCGTGTGCTGATGTGGGTTCACCTCCAAAACATGAAAAAGACGGGCAGTTTCCCCCGTCAACAAACACGGCGCACCGCGCCGCCCACAATGTTGACCTTACGCCCGGACGGGGCAAGGTGAGGGGGTTCCCTACTTTGTTTTATGGACTGGGATTGATGATAACACACCCGTGCGTTGTTGTCAAGAGTTTTTTTGCCGAATTTCCCGAAAGAAACCCGTCAGCAGCGCCGAGGATTCGTCCGCGAGCAAGCCGCCGGTGACGGCGGGTTTGTGGTTAAACGGGTAGGAGAACAAGTCAATCACGCTGCCGCAGGCACCCGCTTTCGGGTCATACGCGCCGAAATACAGCGCACCCACGCGTGCGTTGATAATCGCGCCCGCGCACATCGGGCACGGCTCCAGTGTCACGAACATCGTACAGTCGGGCAGCCGCCAAAAACCCACCGTTTCGCACGCCTCGGCGATGGCCAGTATTTCCGCGTGTCCCAGCGCGTTCTGCGTCCGTTCGCGCGTGTTGCGACCGCGCCCCACAATCTCGCCGTCCCGGACGATCACGCAGCCAACCGGCGCTTCTCCTTCGTCCGCGGCGAGACGCGCCAGCGCCAGCGCCTCGCGCATATATGCCGTTACTTCCAAATCTCTTTGCTAACTTCGGGCGGAAAGTAGTGCGTGTTCCCGTTACTGAACTCCACTTGCAGCCAATGCACCCTCGCGGCGGCGATATTGGGGTCTTTCCAAATCCCTTTGAAGGTGTACGTTTGCTCTCCGCCGGGTATTAGGTAATCGTTGGTATGGATGTATCCGAGATTGACCGGTTCGCCGTTTTCGCCTGTTTCGTTTCCGTCATAGATTGGATTGCCGCCTGCGCCGAGCGCTTCAAAAGCGATGTTTACTTGACTGAAGGTTTCTTTGGAGTTATTTTTGATCTTAACGTTTAAGCTCATATTCCCCTCCTCGTCAGGCTTTCCGACGGTTATGGAGAGGATGTCTACAACCTCCGCTTTCGCGTTCGCGATCGCCCATTCGTTGAACTGGCTCTGCTCGGTTATGTTTGGGGGGGTCATCAGCTCGGTAATCATGGCATCGTATTCCGCATGCTTTTCCGTCTCTTTTGGGTAATCCTGCTTAAATTTATGAATCATTGCGACAAGCGAGTTAATCTTGATTTCCCAATCGTCGTCTTCATACCAATTGCCGCTTTTCTCCGCCAAATACTGCGCTTGAAGTTCCGGGCGCAGTTCGATAAGTTCCGCGTAGAGCGTTGCAATCTCGGTCTCCGACTTAACTTTGGTGTTGTTTTGCAGCACCGGCACGATTATCACGACAAGAATTACCACGAACGCGACGGATAGCATCGACATCAGGGAATTGCGGCGGCTCGCCGGCTTGCGAGGCTTGACGGAGGTGTTTCTCGGCGTGATGTATGTGTCGAGGCGTATGCCGCAGAAAGGACACGTGTTCCCGTGCCCCATCGGGAGGTTCTTCCCGCAGCGCCTGCATTGCATTCCCGTCACCCTCTGTACCTTATGTCTCGGCGGCGGCGTATCCGGCATGCCGCAGACTTTGCCCTTGCACCGCATACTGTACCGCCTCCCAAAATCAGTATACCCCAGTTTGCCCGCGAGGTCAAGAAAAACCCGCCCTCCGGCAAGAATTGTGAAGACAAGGACGCCGCTTTCGTAGTATGATGGCGGCAAAGGGATTTTTTGCTGTTACCTTTTTTTGTACCGCAGATTCTTTCCCCCTCCCTCTGTGGAAAGAAGTCCCTTATGCAGCATATCGCGCAATAGCGAAATGGCAGTCGCTTGTGAGACGCCAAGCACACCCTGTACGTCGGCGCGAGTAATAACATTCGTATTCCCGAGCATCGCTAGAACGTGTCTTTCTCGCTCTCTAAGCTGCGAAGGGCTTTCGGTCTTGTAATTCGTATTTGGTAATGTGATTTTAAAAGCGTTATCCGACAACTCAACAGAGGGTTGTATAGTGTGATTGCTATACGCCTCTTTTATTTTGGGCATTCCGGTTCCGTATGCTTCAATCAGATTCAAACGATAAAAAACGTCCGCTAAATAGGGATTGCGAAGCGCGGACACTCCGAGCATAATGTCGTTTAACGATACACCCTTCATCAAGCCGCCGATGCTGACAATCTCAATTCGATTATCAAAAACACTGATAAGTGTAGCGGGTGACAAACCGTATTCGCGGTGAACCAGCGCATTCAGCAGAGCTTCGCGTATGGCGTTGGCGGGATAGTCGCGTTTATCAATCCTATCAAGACCCACGTACTCGGAGCGGAGACTATATATAACGATCTATGAAGTTATACACTTCGTCTAGCTGCTTAAACAGTGAACCGCCGAATTCGCGCCTGTCCTTGAAAACAGATTTACTCGTCCCTTCAAATACCGCCAGTTTAATCATATGCGTACATTGCTCCGATAACAGCAGCGCGAGATTTGTATATGTTCCATCTTCACCAATGAGGTGCAGCGTTCTTTTTTGCGGCTCACCGAAAGCGACGCTTTTTTTGCAAATGCAGCGTGTGCATGTTCAAATGCTAATTGCTGATTCAGTGATCGGGTCTGCTCGTAACAGTCGCCGCCGGTTTCTTTAATCATTGCCAAAATTGCCGACTCCGTCGCGGGGACTGTGGATGTTCCCTGCCGGATAAAAACGCCCTCGGGGCGAACCCCAATCAGCAGCTCGCCGCCATCCGTATTCGCAAATGCGATTACGGTTTTTTTGATATCCTCTACATATTCGCGCTTAAACTCGGTGCTTTTGTCTTCGATTCTCATTACCGACACCCCATTCTAATGATTATAATGATGATTCGATTATTATAATAATTATTGCCATTAATGTCAAGCGTTAAAGCACGGCTGAAACGAACCGCTCTCCTCAACGACTTTACTTGAGTTCCCCCAAAAATCAAG
>DBDP01000144.1:0-810 GCA_002293625.1 Clostridiales bacterium UBA929
GCCCGCCCTCGCGGGTGATCGCGAAGTCGCCTTCATCATTGAGGTCGAACGGCACGCGCATATCGGCGAGACGCCGCACGTCCTCGGGTCCTTCGGCGGTCAGCACACGCACGGCGGCTTCATCGCACAAACCCGCGCCGGCCAACAGCGTGTCCTCCACATGAAACTCCGGCGTATCGTCCTTCGCCAGCGCCGCCGCGATTCCGCCCTGCGCAAGCCAAGAACTGGAGCTGTCCACGCTCTCCTTGGTGGTGAACAGCACCGAAAGGCGCTTGTCGATATGCAGCGCCGTATACAGCCCCGCGAGGCCGCTCCCTATAATTAAAACATCTGTTTGCAGTGTATCGGTCATACCGCGATCATCCTTGCGAGACTGGCACGGGCGGCGTTCATTAAGTCCGCGTCCAGCTCTATTACGGGTGCGTCTTGTTCCAATGCCCGCCGCACATCGTCAATTATCGTCTTCTTCATATTCGGGCAGATAAAACCCTGCCGCAGTAAAAAGCACCGCTGCTCCGGCGCGGTCACGCGCAGACGTTCCACCACGCCGGTCTCCGTGCCGATGATAAACTCGCCGCCCGGCGGCGCGCTCTCCACTTCGTTCAGTATCCACGACGTACTGCCCGTGCCGTCCGCCAGCGCGACGACCTCCGGCGGGCATTCGGGATGCACCAGCACCCGCGCGTCCGGTTTTGCGCGCCGCGCCGCGCGTACATCTTCCGGTGAAACGCGGTGATGCACGGGGCAGTACCCGGGGAAGAAAATAAACCGTTTCTCCGGTACACGGGCGGCGATATACGCGCCGAGGTT
>DBDP01000144.1:888-16677 GCA_002293625.1 Clostridiales bacterium UBA929
TCCCCGCCGCGCCGGGATGTTCCCGCCGCAGCGCGCGCACGTCTTCGGACGTCACCATATCGGCCATCGGGCAGCCCGCGTCCGGCGCGGGCAGGATGACCGTTTTATCCGGGCTTAGGATCTTCGCGCTTTCCGCCATAAAACGCACTCCGCAGAAGAGCAACGTCTTTTGCGGAGCCGCCGCTGCCTTTTTGGCCAGTTCAAAGGAGTCCCCTACCGCGTCCGCAATCTCCTGGATATCCATCGTTTGGTAGTAATGCGCGAGGATGAAGACATCCTTATGACCCGCGAGTTCGCGAATGTCATTCCTGCTCATCGTCATGGCAATGACCGCAGTCGCATTCGCCGCAGCCGCCGATTTCAAAGTTGAGTTTCTCGCCGCAGGAAGGGCAGCTTACCTCACCCTTGAAGATCGTCTCCTCATCCACAATAAATACATGCTCGCAGCCGGGGCATGTGATTTCATACTCGCTGTCCCCGTCGTCTTCATCGTCTTCGTCATCATCCTCGTCGTCTTCGTCAATGTCGTCCAAAACGTCGCCGAACCGATCCAGCAAATCGTCCAGTCCGTCCAGTTCGTCCTCCAGCTCATCGACGTTGTCTTCCAACTCGGAAATGTCCTCCTCTGCGTCAGCGAGCGAAACGCTCATCGCGTCCAGAACGGCAATCACGGCGGAAAACATTTTATACTCGTTCGTGTTGGGATCCATTGAAAGCCCCGACATCAGTCCCTTGAGATACTCCAGTTTTTTCTCGTACATGCAGACCCTCCTCTTAGTTTCTAGCTCTCTCCAAATACTCACCCGTGCGGGTATCGATCCGCAGCATGTCGCCGGTGTTGATGAAGAGCGGAACCTTTACGACGGCGCCTGTTTCCAAGGTCGCGGGTTTCACAACGTTGGTCGCGGTATCGCCGCGTACGCCGGGTTCGGTTTCGGTCACCAGCAGTTCGACAAAGGTCGGCGGTTCCAGCCCGAACACGTTACCTTTGTAGGAAAGCACCTTGCAAACCATGTTTTCCTTCACCAGCTCAAAGCGGCAGGAGGAGATGATATCCTTCCCGATGGGGATCTGCTCATACGTTTCGTTGTCCATGAAGTAATACAGATCTTCATCGACATAAAGGTACTGCATATCACGCCGTTCCACAAAGGCGTTCTCAAATTTATCGGTGGGGTTGAAGGTACGCTCAATCACGCCGCCCGACAGCACATTACGGATCTTCGCGCGCACGAACGCCGCGCCCTTGCCGGGCTTGACATGCTGGAACTCCACCACTTGCATGACTTGACCGTCCATTTCAAACGTTACGCCGTTGCGGAAATCGCCCGCAGTAATCATAGTATATTCCTCCCGCGTTCATTGTGGTTACCTCGAAAAATGAGCTTTTCGAGCGCTCTTATTATCTCCCGACATTGTACCGCATACCGCGCCGTTTGGCAAGAAAAAGTTTGGAATACGAAAACGGGGGACGATGCGAACATCGTCCCCCGCCGGCTTGATGGTTTGTTTACAGCCCCAGCACCGCAAGTACGAAGTAGACCGGGGAGTTCCAATAGATGGTGATTTCGTTGGAGGCGTAGCTGTCGATATGGTCGATGTAGGCCTTCATCGGCGGCTCACCGGCGCGTGTTTCGTTCAGCTTGGGGTCGTCGCCCGTGTTCGCGTTGGGACCGCCGGAGACCATACCCGGTACGGCTTGCCCGACGGCGACTGAGGGGCGGTGGTGGGGATTCATCATGGGCTTTTCGCCGTAACCGGAGATATAGCTTTGGTTCAGGGCGTTTTTACCCAGCAGGTAGTGCATATGCTCCAAAGCCGTGTTCACATACGCTTGATCCGGCTCCAGCATGTTTGCGAGCAGGAGGGTCATGGCATTGTTGCCGATACCCATGTTGCTGCCCCAAAAGTAGTTTGTGCCGAGCGAAATGCCGTAGGGATCAAGCTCGCTGCTGCTCATGAAATCCTGCGCCGCGGCAAAGAGTTTGCTTCTCATGGCTTCCGTGACGGTCGGGTCGGCGTTGTCGCCTGTTTTGAAGAGGTAGGCGTAGAGACCGAATGTTCCCATGTCCGCCCAACCGAGACCGATGTGCGGGTCAACGGACTTGATGTAATCGTGATAGGTTTCCTCGCCGGTTGCGGCAAAGAGTTCACAGGCCGCCCAGAAACGCTCGTCACCGTCATAACCGTCGCCGTAGCCGCCGGTGGAAACGTTGCGGGGGTTTCTGAAACCCGGATATTCGGGATTCGCTACGCACCATTCCCAAGCGCGGACGGCAGCGTCAAGCAGCTGGTCTTTATGATCGGGGTAAAAGCGGGAAGCCAGCGCCATCGAAGCGGCAAAGTCCGCCGTCGCGGTCGCGGAGATGGGGGAGATAACCTGTTCGCCGGTTTCCTCTTCGGGGCTTTGGGGAAGGGGTCCGAAGGATTTGTTGCTCACTTTATGGTATACGCCGCCGGTGGCTTGATCCTGCATTTTCAGCATCCACTCGACTTCATACCATGTGATCTCCAAAAGCTCTTCGTCCGGGTTCGGTGAAAGCTCGTAACCCAGCAGAAGCTGCGCGACGGTCTGCGCGGCGGGGACGATGTAACGTCCGAAGTCGCCCGCGTCATGCCAACCGCCCGTCACGTCCAAAGTCTCGCCGGTAGGCGCGCCGTTTTGATCGATGACGGTGGCGAGCGTCGTGTGGCAAGCTTCGTGCGACCAAATGCCCATGTCGATGGCGATGCCGCAGCGCTGATAGTTAAAGAATTCAAGGATCGCGGCGCGCAGATCCCCGTAGGGGTTCTCGTCGATGAGGAAGGGATGGGATTTTCCCGCGCCGGTCACGACGCAGTATTCGCCCGCTTCGGTGATTTCGGAGAAGTCGGCCAGGCGAACCATCTCCAAAGACGCCGCGCTGAAGATAGTATCGGAGGCGTCGGCGCTGAGTAAAATCGCGCCGTCTGATACGCGCACGACTTGGAAGTCGGCGGATGTTTCGGGGAGTACGGCGATTTTTGGATCATTCGGACGGTAACCCAGTTGATCCAGTTGAATGGATTCCTTCATTTCAATACTCTCCAGGTTAACGGTTTCTAAGGGGGATGGGGACGGTTCTTCCGGGCTGGGGCTTTCGGTGTCCGCCGGAGGCGGGGACGCTTCGGGTGAGGCTGAGGGTTCGGATGTACAGGATGCGAGCAAGCAGAGGACAAGCAGGAACAGCGCGAATTTTTTCATTTGACAATCTCCCTTCAAAAAGTTACAATTAATATTATCATGCAAAATGGTCTCGATGTCAACCTTTTTATTTAAGGGTCACAAAAGATTAGGAGGAGCAGCCATGAAATTCGGAACATTTGACGACAACGCCCGCGAGTATGTAATCACGCGCCCCGATACGCCTTACCCTTGGATCAACTACCTTGGCAGCGAGGACTTTTTTGGTCTTTTTTCCAACACGGCGGGAGGGTACTGCTTTTACAAGGACGCGCGGCTGCTGCGCCTGACGCGCTACCGTTATAACAACGTGCCGACCGACACGGGCGGGCGCTACTTCTACATCAACGACGGCGGGGACGTCTGGAACCCGTCGTGGCAGCCCTGCCGCAAAGAGCTTGACAGTTACGAATGCCGCCACGGTTTGGGGTACTCTAAAATCACCTCCGCCCGCAACGGCTTGAAAGCGGAGCATACCGCCCTCGTCCCGCTCGGCGAGACCTGCGAAGTACATAGATTGACCTTGGAAAACGTCTCCGGCGCGCCAAAAACTTTCTCCCTCTTTTCATTTGTGGAGTTTTGCCTGTGGAACGCGAACGACGACAGCCTGAACTTCCAGCGCAACTTCTCGATCGGCGAAGTGGAGATAGAGGGCGGCACGATTTACCATAAGACCGAATACCGCGAGCGGCGCAACCATTACGCCGTGTTTTCCGCGAACCGCGAACCGGACGGCTTCGATACCGACCGCGAGAGTTTCATCGGGCTTTACAACGGCTTCCATGAGCCGAAAGCCGTGCTGGAGGACTGCTCCCGCAACAGCATTGCCGCGGGTTGGTCGCCGATCGGGTCGCATCGTTTCGCCCTCACGCTGAAGCCGGGTGAAAAGACGTCCATCGTCTTCGTGCTGGGGTATTGTGAAAATCCGAATGATGAAAAATATACCGCGCTTCATGTTATCAACAAAGCTCCGGCAAAACGCCTGCTGGAGAAGTTCCACACCGATGCGCAGGTGGACGCCGCGGTGGAGACCCTCGCGGCTTATTGGGAAGACTTGCTGTGCCAGTTCCGCGTGAAAAGCAGTGAGGAAAAGCTCGACCGCATGGTCAACATCTGGAACCAGTATCAGTGTATGGTAACCTTCAACATGTCGCGCTCGGCATCGTATTTTGAGTCCGGCATCGGGCGCGGGATGGGCTTCCGCGACAGCAACCAGGATCTGCTCGGTTTTGTGCACCTCGTTCCGGCGCGGGCGCGGGCGCGAATCCTCGACATCGCCGCGACCCAGTTCCCCGACGGCTCGGCGTACCACCAATACCAGCCGCTCACGAAGAAAGGCAATTCCGACATTGGCTCCGGCTTTAACGACGATCCGCTGTGGCTGATTACCGGCGTCTCGGCGTACATCAAAGAGACGGGCGACTTCTCTATCCTCGACGAGCCGGTTCCGTTTAACAATGAGGAGGGTACGGATGCGCCGCTCTTCGAGCATCTGCGCCGCTCCTTTATGTACACCACCAACAACAAAGGACCGCACGGGCTTCCGCTGATCGGCCGCGCCGACTGGAACGACTGCCTCAACCTCAACTGCTTCTCGGAGACGCCGGGCGAGAGCTTCCAAACCACCGCCAACTTTGAGTCCGGCGTCGCCGAATCGGTGCTGATCGCCGCGATTTTCCTCTACAACGCGCCGGACTACATCGAACTGTGCCGCCGCCGCGGCGAGAACACGACCGAAGCGGAACAGGCTGTTGCCGACATGAAGCGCGCCGTGGACGAACACGGCTGGGACGGCGATTGGTTTCTCCGCGCCTATGACGCCTACGGGAAGAAGATCGGCAGCCGAGAGTGCGAAGAAGGGCAGATTTTTATTGAGCCGCAAGGTTTTTGCGTGATGGCGCAGGTCGGTACGGACGACGGGCGCGCGCTGAAAGCGCTGGACAGCGTCAAAGAGCGGCTCGACACCGAATATGGCGTCATGCTCCAGCAGCCGGCCTACCAAACCTATCACCTCAACTTGGGTGAGGTGTCCAGCTATCCGCCCGGTTACAAGGAAAACGCCGGAATCTTCTGCCACAACAATCCGTGGGTTTCCATCGCGGAATGCGAGATGGGGCGCGGGACGCGGGCGTTTGAGGTATACCGCAAAATCTGCCCGGCGTATGTGGAGGACATCAGCGATTTGCACCGCACCGAACCGTATGTGTATTCGCAGATGGTGGCGGGGCGCGACGCCGTCCGGCACGGTGAGGCGAAAAACTCTTGGCTGACCGGCACCGCCGCGTGGACGTTTGTCAACGTATCCCAGCATATCCTCGGCATCAAGCCCGGCTTTGACGGTTTGGTGATTGACCCGTGCATCCCGTCGTCGCTGAAAGGGTTCACGGTGGAGCGCACCTATCGCGGCAAACGCTTTGTCATCAATGTTGACAACAGCGCGGGCGCCGAAAAAGGCGTCAAGTCCATGACGGTCAACGGGAAGCCGCACAGCGGTCCCGTCGCGCCGGACGGGGAGCTGACGACGGTCGACGTCGTATTAGGATGATCTATCTGCTCGAAAGCGGGCAAAAAGATAACCGCGCCGCGGCACATGAACTGCTGCGGCGCGCGTTGCTTGACGAGTACGGGATTTCCGGTGATTTGAACTTCTATTTCGGCGTATGCGGAAAACCATATCTGTTAGACTATCCCGATGTTTTTTTCAACATCAGCCATTGCAACGTCGGGGCGGCTTGCGCCGTTTCGGGGCGCGAGGTCGGCATCGACATGCAGGACGTTCGCCCGGTTTCGGAGAAGGTTGCGAAACGGGTTTGCACCGAAGCGGAGCTTGCGAAGCTCGCGGCTTCGGAGAACCCCGAGCGCCTGTTTTGCAAGATGTGGGCAATCAAGGAGGCGTATGTCAAGCTGCGCGGCAGCTCGATGCTCAAAGAAGTGGTGGATACCAAGAAAGTAACAGGCGATGCGTTTATACGTGAGGGAAAAGATTGGTTCTTGTGTTGCTTTGGCAGTGCCGAGCCGGTGTTATACCAAGACCGAGAAACTGATGCGGGTTCCCTCGCCTAAAACGCTCTCGCAGGTAATCGTCCCGCCGTGCTGCTCTACGATATACCGCGCGATCGAAAGCCCCAGCCCGGAGCCGGACACATTCGGATCCCGGGATTTTTCGCCCCGGAAGAACGGCTCGAAGACAAACGGCAGATCCTCCGGCTTGACGCCGCAACCCGTGTCTTCAATCCAGACATGTATAAATCCGGCGTCCGCTTCCGCCGAAACGGTGATACAACCTCCCGGCGCGGTGTATTTGACCGCGTTTCCCGCGATATTCTGCACCACCTGCGCGATCCTCGCCGGATCGGCTGAAATCAGCCGGTTCGGAACCTCGCCGGTCTGGTTCCATACAATCCCCTTTGCGGCGGCGGCGTCAGCCGCTTCGGCGAAGAGTTTTTCAAAGAGGGGTTTGGAGTACAGTTCCTCTTTACGAATGCTCATCTCGTGCATCTGCGTCTGCACATGGGTTAGGATATCCTCAATTGAGCGCGTCAGCTCTTTTGCTTTCTTCAGAATCATATCCGTATACCGCTCGATGTCCTCCCGCTCTTTCGCGACGCCGTACCGTATCCCCTCCGCGTAGCCGGAGATGGAGGAGAGCGGCGTCTTCAAGTCGTGCGACAGGCTAGCGAACAGCAGCCGCTCCTTTTCCTTGTGAATGCGTTCCCGTTCCCCGGCGTCGCGGAGTTCGTCGCGCATCTTTTCAAAATCATGGCAAAACGTGCCGATCTCCCCTTCGTAATCGTAGGAGACGGGCACACTCAAATCACCGCCGACCATGCGGTCTACAACCGTATGCAGTTCCTCCAGCGGGCGCAGAATATCGCCCCGCACAAACCGCCCGTGCCGGATAAAAAGTATGATGGTCACCGCGAAAACGAAAAGCGGCGGAGCCGCGTACAGCAAAACGCGCCCCCACCGCGGGGAATCGAGAACCTCCGCCGTCAGGATTCCCACCTGCTCACCGCCTACAATCAGCGGCACGGTGCGCCCAAGCAGCCGGATGTCGGTATCCTCTTTATATTGCGGCATGGTCGAGCCGAGAAGGCGTCCCCGCAGGTCAAACACGGCGTACGGCAGATTGCTTGGCGGCAGCGGCGCGATGTCCTGTCCGGCGGCGAGGCGCCGCTCCAGCTCGTTTTGGAGCGCGTGGGTTTCCAGACGCATTTGGGCTTCGTTTTGCGGCAGCAATCCGACGATCAGCCACACCATATACAGAACGGACACAGCGGTCAGCAACCCGACCGTCAGCGCAAAGTGCAGAGTCTTGCGGAAAATGTAATTATTCATTTTAATCTCATTTGCATTCGCTCACTTTGGGCAACAGTATGGGATTTCACAATATTTCGGACAATGACCGTTTGGTTTTGACCCTACTGCCAATATACTATCATCGCTTGCTTTTTCTGTCAATCGTTTTTACGGTTAGCGTTGTATGAGGTTCATGTAAGACTTTGTTTAGAAATCCGTCATGAATCCGTCAGACATCAAGCGTAAACTGGCGAGTATGAAAGGACGTGACCGCTTATGTGGCTGAAAAAGCTCAAGCGAAAAAAGCTGCCCTTCCTGCTCTCGGGGGTTATCCTGCTTGTTGCCGCGCTGATCTTCTCGGCAAGCCTCGGTTTCGCGGTGGAAGCAAACCGGTTCGGAACCGAGTATTACAGCCGGGAAGGGTTGCCGAACCTGGTATATGTCAGCGGGGATACATGGGTTCCCGAAGTCATCCGGCAAGCCGTGCCGGACAAGGTCGTCGGCGTTTCGGAAGGGTACCAGATGACGGAGCCGGTTGATTTCAACGGCGAAAAACTCACCGGCATATTTCAGGTAATCCCGCTCTCCGACTACACCGAAATCCCGTGGGACACGACGCCAAAAGAAGGCGATACGTTAAGCAAAGGACCAAACCCCGGAGAGGTTTGGCTCCCCCGCGTATGGGCGGATATACAAGGCATTCATGCCGGCGATACGCTTACCCTCCAAGGTGGGAAGCGGGTGATTGTCAGCACGCTGTATGATTCCTACATGATCCCCTCCTCCATGATGTCGCTCTTCTTCTTCTACGTCCACCCGGACGACTTTGAAAAAATGCCGGAGATGATTTCCTCCAACCTCACAGCACTTTATACGGACGGGGACATTGAAGCTCTCAAAGAAACCATCGCGCCTCTCGTAAGCGGTGCGCACAGCTTGGTGGGTCTTGGACGGGATACGTTGATCCAAGCGTTAACCATGATCTCCCTGATTCTGGGCGGCATCGGTGTCCTCTCCGCCGTGATGATCTTTGTCGTCGCGGTCGCCGTGATTCGCTTTATGCTACGGGCGAACCTGATGAAGGAGTACCGCTCCATCGGTATTTATAAGTCGCAAGGGTTCTCCAACCGGGCGATACGCGGTTTTTACCTCAACAGTTACGCGATTGTCGGCGGGTTCAGCATCGCGCTGGGCGCGCTTGCCGGTGTCCCGGTCGCCGCCGCGCTGTCCCTGATGGGAATGAAGTATGCCGGCGGATTTAGTGTTACGCCAACACTGTTTGCTCTCGCCGTGGTCGCGTTCGCGCTGCTGCTCGCGGCGCTTGTGCTGAACGTATTTTTCGCGACGCGCCCCATCAAAAGAATCACGCCGGTGGACGCGCTGCGAATCGGCGTAACGTCCACCAAAGCGAAATTTAAGCGCGCGTGGATCAAAAACGCGTCATCGCCGTTCGCGATGGCGGTCAACGATATCGGTAAGCACAAGGGCTACAGCTTCATGATCGTGCTGATATTAAGTGTCTCCTTCTACCTCGTTCTTTTTTTCTTGTCGACCCGCGTCACCGTGGATACGATGGAAAAACACATCGACACGTGGTTCAGTATCCCCCAGAGCGATGTGTATGTATCGGGGCGCATCACCGACGAGTTGATTCGCCGCACACGCGAACACCCGGATGTGGAGACGGTGGTTATTTCGGAGGAAATCTTCAAAACCCCGCTCACGCTGGACAGTATCTATAACACCACCTTGACGTTCAGCCCGCTGGTGTTTGACGATTATTCCTCTCTGCCCTATACCGAAGGACGCGCCCCCCAAGAAGCGAACGAGATCGCGCTTAATAAAGTAGCGTTGGCGGAACTGGGCTTACAGGTCGGCGACTATCTCTCCCTATCCCTCGGTTCGGAGTTCTCCCCCTTCTTAGTCACCGGCTCCTTCGGCTCTATGATGCAAAACGGGAAGACGATACACTTACTGTCTGATGCCCTGCCCGCCCACGGCGTGGAGTTTGTACCGGGTATTCTGATGGCGTTTCTGAAAGACGGCGCGTCGCCGGACGCGTTCGCGCGGGAGCTCGCGAGCGAGTTTGAGGGGATTGACGCTTCCGAAAAGCTAGATATGATCGTCGATACAGTCAAGGGTGTGCAGGTCATGATCGCTCCGGTGACACTGGCGTTAATCGTTGTGTTTATTCTCTTCAGTCTGCTGAACATCGTCAACTTAATCATCCAAAACCACGCGGACAACCGCCGGCAGTACGGTATCCTGAAAGCCTTGGGTTTTTCGAGCGGGTATATCACGGCAAGGAGCGCGTGGAGGATAATGCTGCTGTCGGGTGTTGCCGCGGCAGTGAGCTTACTATTGCATCTGCTGTTTTCCGCGAGGCTCTTTACCCTCGCCATTCTCGACGCGCTGTCAATTGCGATTCCCGAAACGCTGGTGATGCTCGGCGTCCTGCTGGCCGTGCTGATGCTGGTGACACTGTTGTTCTGCCTGCCGGTTAAAAAAATCACACCGCGTGAATTGATGGAGGAATAAAGTCATGACAAAGACCGCTGTAATCAAAACGCACAGTCTGTGCAAATCGTTCGTGCTGGGGAAAACCGGGCTGCATGTGCTGAAAAACCTTGACATAGAAATCTACGAGGGCGACTTCACCGTCATTATGGGCAGTTCCGGCTCGGGCAAATCCACCCTTCTTTACGCACTGTCCAGCATGGACGGCGTGACCGGCGGCTCGGTGGAGGTGCTGGGGCGCGACATCACCGCGATGCGCCCCAAAGACTTGGAAACCCTGCGGAAACGGGACATTGCCTTTGTGTTTCAGAGCGTGAATCTGCTGCCTGATTTAACTGCATTTGAAAATGTTGCGTATTGCGGTTATAATGGTGGTGAGGCGAAGAAGCGGGTCAACGACCGGACGCGGGCATTGCTGGAACGTTTCGGTTTGTCGGCCGACGCGGATAAGTACCCTTCCGAGCTGTCCGGCGGGCAGCAGCAGCGTATCGCGATAGCCCGCGCGTTGATTAACAACGCGAAGGTTATCTTCGCCGATGAACCGACCGGCGCGTTGAACTCGGCGATGGGGCTGCAAATACTAGATACCCTCACCGCGCTGAACGACGCCGGACAGAGCATCGTGATGGTTACCCACGACATGAAGGCGGCTTGCCGCGCGAACCGGCTCTTATATCTAAAGGACGGACGCATCGTCGGTGACCTTCCGCTGGGGAAATACGAAAAGAACGACGCTGAACGCGAGGACAAGATTTTCCGTTATCTGCGGGATAATCAATGGTAGAAACGCGACATCCCCCGGCGGAAAAATCAAACGGGCGGGATGACCCCGCCCCTACAAAATGGAGGACGAAGCGGACGCGCAATGCGCGCCCCTACGAAAATACGGGAGGGCTTCATGACGATCTTGCTGGCGGAGGACGACCGCGACCTATCCGGCGTGGTGGCGGCTTATCTGAGAAACGAGGGCTTTACCGTTTTACAGGCGTTTACCGGCGGCGAGGCGGCGGAACTCGCGAAGCGGCAACCGCAGATGGTGCTGCTCGATATCATGCTGCCGGAGATCGACGGTATTGAGCTGTGCCGCCGGATCCGGGCGTCCTCCCACGCGCCGGTCATCATGCTCTCCGCGAAGAACACTGATATGGATAAACTGCTTTCGCTCGGGATGGGCGCGGACGACTACATGACAAAGCCGTATTCCCTGCCGGAGCTGGCGGGGCGTATCCGCGCGCATTTGCGCCGTTATACGGTCTACGATAAAGAACAGAAGACGCGGACATACGGTATGCTTTCGATAGACCCGAAGGCCTACACCGCGGCAGTCGATGGTGATTCCGTGCCGCTGACCGCGAAAGAGTTTCACCTGCTGGATTTTTTGAGCGCCCACGCCGGTCAGGTATTCACCAAAAACCAACTGATGGACGAGGTCTGGGGTTACAATGAGTTCGTAGACGAAAACACCATCGCCGTTTACATCGGCCGGCTGCGGGAGAAACTGGACGGCGTACACCGCATCAAAACGGTTTGGGGCGTCGGGTACAAGTGGGATGATTAAACGAAGCGTTAAAATTGCGTGTCCGCCAATAAGGCGAACGAAGCGGGCAATTGTCAACATACCCATATAACAGGGAGGAACGTATGACGCCTTACATCAACCGCGAACTGAGCTGGCTTAAATTCAACGAGCGCGTGCTGGCGGAGACGTCGAAGCCGGAAACCCTTCCGCTTGACCGCCTAAAATTTCTGGCCATCACCGCTTCCAACCTCGATGAGTTCTGTATGGTTCGGGTGGCGTATCTCTACGACAGCAAACATGACGAAACGCCCGATGATGCCGGTTTCACCGCCGGTCAGCAGCTTGAAAAGGTGCTGGAGGCTATGCGGTGCTTCCAGCGGGAGCAGTGCGCCAGTCTTCGGGTGATACTGGAGGATTTGCGCCGTGAGGGGATTTTGTTCCCGTCGTTTGGGGAGCTGACCGGGGCGCAGCGGGAGTATCTGAAAAACTTTTTTGAAGACGAAGTCCTGCCTGTTATTACCCCTCTCGCGATAGACCCGGCGCGCCCCTTTCCTTTTCTCGCGAATCTATCCCTCAACATCGGTGTGCGTATGCGTGACGCGGAACGAAAAAACGTCTACGCGGTGATACAGGTTCCCTCTATCCTGCCGCGATTTATCCGTCTTCCGTCGGCGGAGGGCGCGTGCTGCTTCTTGCCGCTTGAGGAGCTGATCGCGTACCACCTGCCCCAGATTTGCAATCTGTACGAAATACGCGCTTATGGCTTCTTCCGCATCACGCGGAGCGCAGACTTCGATGCCGACGATTACGCCGACAACCTGCTGGAGGAAATGAAGCGCACCATTAAAAGGCGCAAGCGCGGGCGGCCGATACGGCTGGAGCTGAGCATGGGTTTTGACGATAAGATGCGGGGCTTTTTGCGGGACATGCTGCACATCAGCAGCCGCTTTGTTTTTCAACTGGACGGAATTTTAGGGTTGAACGCGTTTATGAGAATCGCGGCGCAGAAAGATTTTCCGCATTTACGCCTCAAGCAGCACAACCCCTCTCACTCGCCGGACTTTTTGGAGAATGTGGACATTTTTACGTTGATTCGTGAGCGTGACCGAATGCTCCATCACCCATATGAGTCTTTTGACCACGTGGTGGATTTCATCCGAACCGCGGCCTCCGACCCCGACGTGCTGGCGATCAAGCAGACCCTTTACAGGGTCAGCGGACGCAGTTTGGTTGTCGCGGCGCTGGAGCAGGCCGCAGAAGCGGGCAAACAGGTGACCGTCCTTGTGGAGCTGAAGGCCCGTTTTGACGAAGAGAACAACATTCAATGGGCGCAGCGCCTTGAGCGGGCGGGATGCCATGTCATCTACGGTCTGACCGGGCTGAAGACGCACTGCAAAGTAACGCTGGTGGTGCGACGGGAGGAGGACGGTATCCGGCGTTATCTGCATATGTCTACGGGAAACTACAACGACGTAACGGCGCGTCTGTATACGGACATCAGCATGTTTACCTGCCGCCCCGCTTTCGGCGCGGACGCTTCGGCGCTGTTTAACCACCTGACGGGCTTTTCCGTGCCGCCGCAATATCATAAACTGGTTCTTGCGCCGGAGCATTTGAAACGGTTTTTCCTGCAGAGGATCGATACCGAGATTCAAAACGCCCGGAACGGGCTTCCGAGCGGTATCAGCATCAAGATAAACTCGCTGCTGGACAGCGACGTCATCCGGAAGCTGTATGAAGCCTCTCAGGCGGGGGTGAAAACCGAGCTGCTCGTACGCGGTATCTGCGGCTTGCTTCCGGGCGTCGCGGGAGTGAGTGAGAATATACGGGTTCGCAGTATCGTCGGACGGTTGTTGGAGCATTCGCGTATCTTTATGTTCACAAACGCGGGCGATACGCTGATCTATTTGGGCAGTGCCGACCTCATGCCGCGCAATCTGGTGCGCCGCGTTGAGCTGGTTTTCCCCGTAGAGGATCCCGCGCTGAGAAGCCGCCTGCGCGAAATATTGGAGCTGATGTGGCGCGACAACGTCTGCGCTTGGGAACTGGGTAGCGACTGTAATTACCGGCGTGTTGAAAAAACGGGAGAGTTTGTGAATTCGCAGGAATTTTTGCTGGAGGGGATGCACGAATGAAAATTGGGATGCTTACGAGCGGCGGGGACTGTCAAGGGTTGAACGCCGCGCTGAGAGGCGTCGCTAAGACGCTGTTCGGCGCGCTTTCCGATTTAGAGCTGTACGGTATACAGGACGGGTATAAGGGCTTGATCGAGAGGCAATGGCGCAGGATGGAAGCTCAGGAGTTTTCCGGCATTCTGCGGGAAGGGGGTACGATTCTCGGGACCTCGCGCCAGCCGTATAAAACCATGCGGGATCTCGATGAAAACAATGTGGACAAGCTCACCACGATGGCGCAGAACTATGAAAGTGAACGTTTCGACGCGCTGGTTATCTTGGGCGGAAACGGTACGCATAAGACTGCCTACGCACTCAGTCAGAGGGGTGTCAATGTAGTCACGCTGCCCAAAACCATCGACAACGATCTGTACGGCACCGATTTCTCGTTCGGGTTTGACAGCGCCGTCGCGAAAGCCGCCGACGTTTTGGACACGCTCCACTCCACCGCCGCCGCCCACGGCCGGATATTCGTTGTGGAACTGATGGGGCATAAAGCCGGATGGGTGACGCTGTACGCGGGTTTGGCCGGCGGTGCCGACGTGATTTTGCTGCCCGAAATACCGTATGACCTAACCGGTGTGCTGAACGTTATAGAAAAACGCAACAGAATAGGCAGAAATTTTTCCATCATCGCCGTGGCGGAGGGCGCTCTTTCAAAAGAGGAAGCGGCTCTGCCGAAAAAGGAGCGAAAAAACGGCGGTTCCACTTCCGGCTCGCGGCTTGTGCGGGAGTTGGACGAACGATTGAATCAAGACGTGCGTTTGGTGATTCCCGGACATTTTCAGCGCGGCGGCGATCCCACGCCGGCCGACCGCGTATTTTGCTCCCGTTTGGGCGCGAAAGCGGGCGAAATGGTTCTTCGGAGAAGATTCGGGCGAATGGTCGCGCTGCAAGGGACATCTATATGCTCCGTGCCGCTCGGCGAAGTCGCGGGGAAACTCAAAACCATCCCGCCCGGCTGCGAGGTGCTGGCGCAGGCGCGTCTGCTGGGGATTTCATTGGGCGAACAGCATCCGGAAGCAAAAAAAGTTTGACAAATGTTAAATAATTGTGTATGATGTGTCCTACCGATGGTTCATCGGATGCAGTCTTGGAGGTTTTACCATGAGCAGCCGCGTATATTTGGATAGCTTTAGCGTAGCCATTACAGCTTCGCTTATTGGGCTGTTTATTACGAAGCCGGTTGCTCGGGAGAAAGCGCCGAGGCTGTAAAAGTTACAGCGAAAGGACGCGCCCGGCAACCGGAAACGGTTGAACGGACGCTTTTCTTTTGCGAGAAAACAGGAGGAAAGAACATGAAAGAACCTACCAACGTGCCGAGCGCCCCGAAGGAATGGGCGAATCCCACCCCTGCGGGTCTGGTCGCGCTCGCGACTGCCTGCGCCTGCTTTTTTGCCCTGCTGACGGGCAACGTAACGTCCGCTGCGATGCCGTTAATCGGTTGCTGGCTGCTCGGCGGCTTCATCATCCAAATCGTAGTGGCTCTGCTCGACCTAAAAGGCGGCAACAACACCGGCGGCAACACGTTTCTGTTTTTCAGCGCGTTTTTCATGCTGACGAGCGGTCTTGAAATGTTACTTAAATACAAGGCGATCGTCGCCGGTTCGCCGCTGGACGGCAGAATCGACGGTTTCGCGTGGGCGGTGCTTACCATCGTGGTATGGCTGTGGACGCCCGCGTTTTTCACCAAGTTCAGCCTGCTTTCCGTTATCGTCGTCCTGCTGGACATTGCTCTGCCGTTTATCGCGCTGACGGATTTGGGCGTGCTGCCGAAGGGATACTCCCATGTCGCCGCGTGGACGCTGCTCGCCGCCGGAGCCGTGGCTGTGTACCTTTGCGCCGCCATTGTGGTCAACACCGCATTCAAAAAGACGGTCTATCCCCTGCCGAAGTAAGGCGATAAAGCGTGTCACTCTAAAAACTCCCCGCTCCGGCTTGCGACACCGCGCCAGAGGCGCCTGCTCGCAAGCGCTGCGCTAGTTCGCCGACGGCGAACACGGAGTTTTATAGAGCTTCCTTATTTCCCTCTTGCGTTTCCGCGAATTATGCGGTACAATCCCCCGTTTGACAGTTTA
>DBDP01000153.1 GCA_002293625.1 Clostridiales bacterium UBA929
TGGCTTTTTGGGGGAACTCAAGGGAGAATCAACTACGCCACGGTCACATCACAAAAGCCCGCAGTGATTTCCGTTGACATCACTTGCCATATAGGGTATTATAATCCTATACTCTATTTCATCCCCAAAAAAATCATCGGAGGTACATAGTGTGTTGAAAAAAACGATGGCATGGGCTCTGATCCTCGCGTTAATTCTGACGTTTGCCCCGGCGGTGACGCCGCGCGCGCAGGCGGCGGATCAACCCCAACAGACGTTGCGGGTTGGAGGCATGAATCCTGCTCAAATGCATCGGCTCCCCGCGAAAGGCGCTGCAAAACTTCCCACCCTCGCGGTGGCGCAAAAATCTACCTCCCGCGCGCTTCTCGCGGCTCCCGAATCGACCGTCCCCGGCGGCACAAGGTACGGCTATGAGCAGCTCGGGACAATCGCGCAATACGGCGCAACGCTGCAAAGCATCTATTCCTCGATGGTCACGCTGATGGAAACGGCATACAAACCGGAAACGGTTTATGAAGAATTTGAGTATGAGGGTGAGAATTTTTATTCGGCAGGGACGATAGACATAAGCGCTCTTTCCATTCCTTTTGCGACACAAAGTGAGCAAGACCAAGGATGGGCGCTTCTCAGTATGGTTCGCTCAGTTTTTATGAGAGATAACCCGCAGTATTACATGATCTCGACGAAGATTTACTTTGCTGATTGGATCATCGGCGGCGAGCTAACCGAATTTACTCCCGTTATGTACGCGGACTATAAAAGCTACGAATCACGCGCGGCGGCGAACGCGCTGATCGAAACGCGCTTTGCCGATTATGCGGCCGTCGCGGAACGGGCTTCCACGGACGCGGATAAGGTGCGCCTGATCCACGACAAAATTCTGGCTGAACGGGACTACTCCATCATCAACGGGGCGGCTGATGAAAACGCTTACGCGCATAATCTCATGGGCGTGTTTGACCTCTCCACGCACGGTCCCGTCTGCGAGGCATACGCGGACGCTAACGCCTACATCCTCACGCGTCTGGGCATCCCCGCGCTGATCATTGTCGGCGAAGGGTTTACCTCAGCCGACGAATCCGAAGGACACGCATGGAACATGGTGCAAGTCGACGGCGCGTGGTACTACATGGATCCCACATGGAACGATATGGAATCGGTCGGGATGCCCAGCAACTTCCTAAACGACGAAGGAAACCTAAAGAACGCCTTGCACTATCAATTCTACTTGGTCGGCTCCGGCAACGCCGCGTTTGCGAGCAGCCACATCCCCGGCTCCGCGACGCCGGTGGCGGAGCCGCCCACGGGGTTCTATCAGGTGTCTCTGCCCACGGCGAGCGTTTCGGATTATAAAGACAACGGGGGCGGAAAATGGCTGACGCATAACCCGTGGTATAATTATAGTTTCGAATACAACTACGGCGCGGGGGACTACTACATCAGCCTGACAGACAAAGTCGGGCATGAGCACAGGACGCGTCCGTATGCGACCGACGGGCTGTTTATTACGAGCAACGGCGAGGATTATTACTGGAACGATGAAATCGTGCGTTCCTTCGGCTCCTACACCATCCATCCAAACGCGACCGACGTTCCGGTGCAAGGCACTTTATATGAGTGGAGGGCAGACATATCAGAGCAATACATCAACACTATGTTCACCGACCCACGCCCGCTCACCCAGGGAACCGATTATGAAATCATCGTCGAAAAGCCCTACAAAGAGGGCATAAACCGTGCTTACATATACGGTTTGGGCAACTATAAAGGCATAGACTTCGCCACGGTTACCTTATCATTCGACGCTTCTCTCGATCCTCCCGATGACCCTGACGAAGGCGACGATCCCGGTGAGGGTGATGATCCCGGTGAAGGCGTCGATCCCGGCGAGGGTGACGACCCGGATGAGGGCGAGGATCCCGGCGAGGGCGATGAACCCGGTGAACCTGACGACAGCGGTTTCAGCGTCGAAAACTTTACAAAAGTTCTCACCTATGAGGACAATTTCGCCGACATCGCGGACTTTTGGGGTGCGCCGGACATCATCGCGGCGTATGAGTACGGAATCGTCACCGGCAGCGGTCCCGGCGCGTACAATCCGTCCGGTCAACTGACCGTGCAAACAGCACTGACCATTGCCGCGAAGATTCATAACATCTACGCCACCGGTGAGGTATATATCGTTAATCCCGACACATGGGCGGTGGACGCCATCCTTTACGCCATTTTGAATGGGTTGGTTGCGCAAGACGATCCCCTGCTTACCGACCCGGCTAAACCCGTCACCCGCGCCGAAGCCGTTCACCTCTGGAGTAAGATTCTGCGTTTGGAGGATTTGTTGATCGTAGCCCAGGATATTACCTTCGCGGATGTTACCGCAGAGACGCCGTATTATGAAGATATTATGCTGCTTGCTAGGGCCGGAATTATTACAGGCGGAAGCGGCGGCTTCAATCCGAGCGGCAATTTCACCCGCGGTGCCAGCGCCGCCCTATTCATGAAACTGATTACCATCCACGAATCATACGGGATGGGCTAAACATCGTTCCGTAATGAACCCCCGGCGTCCGTTCGGACGCCGGGGGATTGTCTTATTATACGTCGCAGGGCGCGCATTGCGTGCGCCCGAACCACCGTCCCCGTGGGGTACGCATTGTGCGTACGCGGGTAACTAACTGGGGTACGACGGTGCGCCGAGGGCGTCGCACCCTACTGTTGTATGTGGGAAAACCCTTTCGCGAGGCATTCAAACGGGTCTCCGGCAAAAGTCTCCTGCTCGTGGATAAACTCCAAAACCCCGCTTTGCCGCGCGGTTTCGATCAGCGTTTTGAAGTCCAAGACGCCGTCGCCGAGGTCAACGCATTCGCCGGTTTTATCCATCTGCTTGATGTGCAGCGACGTGACGCGCGGGGCGTGACGCCGGACAAACTCGCCGCAGTCGCACCCTTTCTTGGATGCCCAAAAGACGTCGAGCTGTATCTCCACTTCGGGCGCGGCTTCCATCATGCGCTCAATGCGGAGCGCCCCGTCATCACGCTCAAACTCGATGCCGTGGTTGTGGTAAGCGAAGCGGAAGCCCGCGCTTGTGATTTTCGGTGCCAGCGCGTTTAGGCGGGCGGCAGTGGTTGCAATTTCTTCCGCGTTCGCGAAGGGTGCCGCGGGAACGGTGATGGTTGTTGTCCCCAGCGTTTTGTGGTATGTAAGTTCCTCGTCGAGCGCTTCTTCCAGCCGCGAAAGACCGATATGCGCGCCGACCGGGCGCAGTTTGTTCTCCTCCAGCAGCGCCTTCATTTCGGGGGCGGACAAGCCGCCGCATCCGGCGAACTCGACGCCGGTGTACCCGATCGCACTGAGTTTCTTCAAAATCGCGGGAAATCCGTCGGTTTCAAGCTCCTGCCGCACGGAGTATAGCTGAATGGCAAAATCCATGACCTTCACCTCTATAGTACAATCTGTTTGCCGCTTTTCGCGGACTCGTATACCGCGTCCAGGATGCGCGTGACCGTCATAGCCTGCTCCGGCAGAACGATTAAATCGTTCTTACCCATCACCGCGCCGAGGAAGGTAAGCTGTTCCCGCGTAGGCGGGTCGGCTTCGCCGCCGTCGTAAAAGTCCACGCCCTTCCGGCCGAACGCGGGCTTAAACTCATACTGCCGGTTGTGGCGCACGCCGTTGATCGTCAGTCCGTCGTTCATGTCCGCGCCCGCTTTGGTGCCGCAGAGCAGCGTCTTTGCCTCACCCACTTCCAGCGAGTTCAATGCCCAGCTGGATTCCAACTGGATCACCGCTCCGTTCTCCATCGTGATAAACCCAAACGCGCTGTCCTCCACGGTAAACGCGTCGGGATCCCACGCGCCGAACGCGTTGGCGGGTTCCCGCTCGCCGTTGAGCTTATGGAAGGTCACGCCGGTGACGGTCTTCGGCGCGTAGTTTTCCATCATCCAAAGGGTTAAGTCCAGCGCGTGGGTACCGATATCAATCAGCGGTCCGCCGCCCTGCTCGTACTCGTTGAGAAAAACGCCCCATGTCGGCACGGCGCGGCGGCGTATCGCCTTTGCTTTGGCGTAATAGATGTCGCCCAGCACGCCCGCCTCGCATTCGCTTTTTAGGAAGCGGCTGTCGGGGCGGTAGCGGTTTTGATAGCCGATGGTGAGCAGTTTGCCGTTTCGCTTCGCCGCCTCGGTCATTTTCAGAGCCTCGGCGTAGTTAATCGCCATCGGTTTCTCGCACATCACGTGTTTCTTCGCGTCAAGCGCCGCGACCGCGATCTCGCTGTGGCTGCGGTTGGGGGTACAAACATACACCGCGTCCAGCTCCAGCTCTAAAAGCTGCCGATAATCGGTAAATACCTTCGCGTCCGGCGTTCCATACTCTTTCGCCGCTTTTTCCGCCCGCTCTATGACAATGTCGCAAAATGCCGTGATATCCGCAAGCTCTGTTTTCACGATGGAAGGTAAATGCTTTTGATTCGCGATGCCGCCGCAGCCGACAACGCCGACCTTCAACCTGCCCATGCCTATGCTCCCCCTTAATTTTGTGGTTGTCCCTATTATAAGGCGGGCATATGTGAAAAGCAAGGGGGGTCATCCGTTTATTTTCAGGTTCTGCAGCAATATAGCACCGTATCGTATTTTGCGCGGCATGTTTATACTCTCTTTACGTCGTTCTCTTTAGCATTTGCCGCAATCATGAAGCCGTACTTTTGCGCGGCATCTTCCGCAATTTTATTCGTCCGCTCTATCCTCTGCGCTCTGGGCATATTCTTAGTTTCTTCGTAAATTTGGAGCCGGATGTCATTGATCTCTCGCTCGATATTACTCATCGTATTCATTCTCGATAACCTCCATTGGATTTAGGGCACCTCTATAAACTCA